>DATAQT010000010.1:0-11272 GCA_036264535.1 Paraburkholderia sp.
CATCAAGGCGATGCAGCAGGCGAAATCCGACTCGCCGAACGTGTACCGTCCGGTGCTGAAGTCGATCGATTACGACGGCGTGACCGGCAAGATCTCGTTCGACAACACCGGTGCGTTGAAGAGCGGCGCATCGACGCTGTATCAGGTGAAGAACGGCGCGTGGGTGCCGATCGTGACGAAGAGCGGTACGTAATCTCCTCCGGCAACCCGTCGCGGCCCTGCCCGGCTTCCGGCCGACGCAGGGCCCGCTACGACCTCGCGTTCGCCGCCCTGACGACCACCTCGGCATCGAGATCGCGCTCGATGCGCACGAGGTCATCGCGAATCGCCGCGAATTCGTTTGCCGTGCACATCTGGTGCCCAAAGGCGGCGCGCAGATGCCGGTTGACCTGCAAGGTGCGCGTCGCCGGATCGTAGACGTAGCGCGAGGCGAACGTGAGCAGCGGGTCCTCGACCGTGCTGTCGGTCGGCAGGTCCGTCACGCGCACGAAGCGCGGCAACGTCATCTCCAGCGTTTCATCGAACTCCCCGCCGATGCATGCCCACGGTTGCGTTCTGACGGGCTCCGCGAGCCACGCCTCGACCTGCGAGCCCATGCCGCCGGCGAGGCTCGTCAGTGCCGGCACCGCGGTCGTGCCGTCCGGCCAGATCAGATGCGACACACTGCCCTGCATCGACGTCGCGAACGGTCCGGCGCTTGCCGCGACGTCGTCCGTCTGCAACTGCGCAGTGCCGTGCAAGCCCGTTTGCAACAGACGACTCGCGGCAAGCTGCTGCGCGCCCTGGCGCGTCGCGCGCCGGAACGTGTTGCGCTCGAGCTCCGCGGTATAGCCCGCATCCTCGACGCGGTACGCGTAGTGCGCGGTGCCGTTGTCGTCGATGTCGATCTGCACGCGCGCGTGGCGTTCGCGCCGTTGCGTGGCTGGCGTGCGCGAGAGCACGCCGTCGTCGACGAGCAGCACCGGCCGGTCCATCACGGCGCTCGGCAGATAGCCGAACTCAGTGCCGCCCGCCGACGTGTCCGCGAATTGCCCCAGCTCAGGAATCCAGATGATCGCGTGATTGATCGCGCTCGCGCCGTAGCCGGGCACCTCGGGCAGCGTGTAGTACGGGCCGAGATTGAGCAGCACCGCCTCGCTGCGAATGCCTACCGCCGCAAGCAGCGCGCCGTATAGCGCGACGTGGTCTTTGCAGTCGCCATAGCGGTTGCGCAGAATATCGGCCGCCTTGTGCGGAACCGCCGCCGTCTCGCCGAGAAACAGCGCGACGTAGCGGATGTTCAGACGCATCCAGTCGTACAGCGCGCGGGCCTGGTCGCGCGGATCGCTGAGGCCTGCCGTCAGTTGCTGCGCGAGACGGACGATCGCGGGATCGTCGCGGGTCGCGTCGTTTTCGGCGGGACCGCGATAGCGCGCGGCGAAGCTCGCGAAGTCCGGCACGGTCGATACCATCAGCCGGTCGCCCCAGTTCTCGTAGCCGACCGCGCCCGCTTCGAGCCGCGCGTACGGGCCGTGCCGGTAGTCGAACTCGTAGCGGGTGCGGCCGTTCGCCGTGACGGGCGGCAGCGCGACGTAGCCGCGTGCGTCGGCGTAGAGCGGCACGTCGGCGGGCAGATCGAAGATCAGACGCTGCTCGTCGACGGGATCGCGCGACGGTTCGACCAGATACGCGAAGGTGCCCGCCTGCAGCGCCTTCGCGCGCGTCTTGCGAAACGCGAGATGCACGCGCGAACCGATCTGGACGCCGGGGAAAATCACAGTGCGCAACACGCCGTCCTCGAAACTCGGCGCGCCGGCCGAGCGCGGTTCCTCGACGTCGCGGATCGCTTCGGGGCCGACGGCATGCGCGGTGCCGTCGGGGTCGATCGTCTCGGCGGCCAACAGTTGCACCTGCTCGATGTCCTTGTTGAACCACACGTAACGCTGGGCGATATCGTCGATGCCGCTGGCCGTATCGGCGCGCAGCACGGTGTCGTCATGTTCCTCGATGGAGCCGTCTGTCCGGATCACGAACAGGTGGACGTCGCGCTCGATCGTCGAAGGGGCACGGTCGCCGTTCGACGTGGCTATTTCCGCGGCGGCTGCGCACAGGGGGTAGGCGACGACGCTCGAGGCCGCTAGCGCGGCAAGCAACGCCGCGCCGCGCACGCTTCGCGCGAGCCCGCTCCCGGCGCTCGACGTGTGCGCCAACCTGACGACATCGTTCCCCAAGATCCACCTCGGCCAGCTTCGTGTCGTGGTTGTAGCACATCGCCGGCCCGCGTGTTCGCGGCTGGGGTCAGTCGCCTTCGTCGAGCTGGCTCAGCAGCGCCTGCAGTTTTTCCACATGCCTGAGCAGCATGTGCCGATGCTTGTCGATCTGCTCGAGCCGGCCCTCGAGGTCGGCCAGGATGCGGTCGTCGAGCTCGGCCGCGGCCATCACGTCCTCGACCTTCGCTCGCATCGACGCGAGCTCCACCGGCGCATGCAGCAGATGCCGCTCGAAGCGCCGCACTTCCTGCGTCGCCAGATCGCGCACCTTGCGAAAATGCGCGTGACGACGATGCGCTTCGACATCGAGCGTTTCTTCCTCGATGCGCCGCGCGGGCCCCGGCTGCCCAAAAATCGGCTCGGGCCGCAGCACCGTCTTCTTGCGCACCGGATGCGCGGTGCCGCGAAAGCGTGCGAGCGGCTGCTCGTTGTCGATCGCCTCGCGCGCATTCGGCGGGATCTCGTGCCCGGTGTGCGGCACATTCATCCAGCCGCCCGGCAAGCCGGTGACGGACTCGACGCCGCGCACGAATTCCTCACTGAACTCGCGCTGGCCGGACAGCATCAGCTTCAGATAGCTCGCGGAAAACGTCATCATGCGTGCGAGCCGGGCCGCGGCGCCGACCTCGCTGGTCAGCAACACCAGGTTCGCGCGCCAGACTGGCAGCAGCAATTCGTCGGAATCTTCCATCGCTGGGTCTTCCATCTTTTCGCCTGATGAACCGATGACCGCGTCGGGCGTGTCATCGTTTTGAAAGGGTAGTCGCCTCGCGGTGTCGCTTGCAATGCGGTGTACCGCTTCGCGCGCGGCATCGCACTACTGACGAAGTTACATGCGGCCGACCGCCCGCACCGGCCAATTCAGCGCAAAGCACGTTAAAACAGGGCTTACGACACATCGCGTGTTGCATTGACACACGTATTCGCGCGCCGTTCCTACGTTTGGCGGCCTGATGTGGCATGCTTAGGCGCCGATGCGGCACGCGCCGTGCTGCATTGGTTGCTCCACAACACTGACTTAAGGGTTTTGTAATGAAGAAAATCGTTCTCGCCATTGCCGCAGCCGTCGCAACCCTGAGCGCGATCGCTCCCGCTCAAGCTGATGAGCATCATCACGAGTGCCACAAGGTGCGCGTTCATCATCATTGGGAAAAGCGCTGCCACTAATGGCAGTGAAACCGCGTCCAACAGGCGCGGTGCACATTAAAAAAGCCCCGTTTCGCGGGGCTTTTTTTCATGGCGCGCCGCGTCGTGAAACAGCCGGCTCGCGATACGCAACGCGCGCTCGACGCCCAAACCATTCCATATGAACGCGCCAGCACGCAATCACGGACACATGCTGTTACACCTTCGCGAGACGCTGACCGACGCAGGCCGACGCGGACCTGTCAGGCCGCCTTTTCGTCAGGCCGCCTTGACGCGCGCAAGCGCCGTCGTCAAGAGCGCTTCCAGCAGCGGCGTGACCTTCGCGGCGAGGATGTCATCGTACGCGTAGGGTAGCTGCTCTCCCATGTACGTGATCTGCGACAACTCGAGTTGCACCGCGTGCACACCCTGCTCGGGCTGCCCATATTGCCGCGTGATATAGCCGCCCTTGAAGCGGCCATTGGCGACCGCCGTATAGCCGCCGTGACGCTCGACCAGCGCGGCCAGTTCGTCGCCCACACCGGGCGCCGCGCTCGCACCGTTGGACGTGCCGAAGTTGAAATCCGGCAGACGTCCTTCGAAAAAGCGCGGCACGTGCGAGCGGATCGAATGCGCTTCCCACAGCAGCACCTTGCCGTGCTTCGCCTTCAGCGCCGCAATCTCACCGGTGAGCGCGTCGTGATACGGCTTCCAGTAAGCGTCGCGACGGCGCACGATTTCGGCGTCGTCGGGCAGATGGCCGTCGCGATAGAGCGGCTCCCGGTCGAACGTATCGACCGGCAGCAGACCCGTGGTGTCCTGCCCGGGGTACAGGTTCGCGCCGTCGGGGGGACGGTTCAGATCGACGACGTAGCGCGCGTAGGTTGGCGTCAGGATCGACGCGCCGAGGCGCTTCGCGAATCCGTACAGGCGGTCGAGATGCCAGTCGCAATCGTCGGTGCGTTGCGCGACCGGCGTCATCGTCACGGCGATGTCGGCGGGGATTTGCGTGCCCAGATGCGGGATCGAGATCAGAAGCGGCAGGCTGCCCTGATGCAGCGAGAAAACCGGCGTGAGGTTCGAAGCAGTCATGTCAGTCCGGAATCAGTGGGATCGGAGAATCGGTTCGGCGGGTTATCGCCGCTATTTGAGCAGTTCCGCGAGGGCCGCGCGATAGCGCGCATACGCGCCTTCTTCGTCGCGATGCCGGCGATCTTCGACGACCTTGACGCCGCCCGCATAGACGTCGCAAATCGGCGTGTCGCCGTGCTCGCAGAATACAACGCCCGACAGCCACGCTTCGCGCGAATGCTCGGCGATGCTCGAATGATCGGCATCGAGCACGAGCCAGTCCGCGCGATGGCCAGGCTGCAACGCGCCGACCGCGCGGCCGGTCGCGCGCGCGCCGCCGTCGAGCGCGGCGGCGTATAGACGATCCGCGACATGGGTGGCGTCCGCCGATGCCAGCACGTTGCGCTGCCGGCGCGACAGACGCTGGCCGTATTCGAGCAGACGCAGCTCCGCGCGCCAGTCGACACCGATATGGCTATCCGAGCCGACGCCGATCCGGCCCTGCGCGGCGAGATAGTCGTACGCGGGGAAAATGCCGTCGCCGAGATTAGCCTCGGTGGTCAGACACAAACCCGCGATCGCCCCGCTCTTCGCGAGCGCGAGCGTTTCGTTCGCATCGACATGGGTCGCGTGCACGAGACACCAGCGGCTGTCCACATCGAAACGATCGAGCAGCCATTGCACCGGCCGCGCGCCTTCGGTTTCGATACACGCATCGACCTCGGCGGTCTGCTCGGCGATATGGATATGCACGGGCGCGCTGGCGTCGATGCCGCCAAGCAGCGCGCGCAACGACGCCTCCGATACCGCGCGCAGCGAATGCGGCGCCACGCCGTAACGCACCGCCGCGTGTTCGGGGCGCGCCGCGCGCAGCGTGCCGAGCAGATCGAGCAGGCTCTCGGGGGTATTGATGAAGCGCCGCTGATCGTCGCGCGGCGCCTGCGAGCCGAAGCCGCTGTACTGATACAGCACCGGCAGCATCGTGATGCCGATGCCGCTCGCCGAGGCCGCGTCGACCACGCGTTGCGCAAGCTCGGCCTGATTGCCGTAGCGCTGGCCGTCCTGCGCGTGATGCACGTAGTGAAACTCGCACACCGACGTATAACCCGCCTTCAGCATCTCGATGTAGAGCCACAGCGCGACGCTCGCGAGACCTTCCGGCGTGATGCGCGCGGCAAAGCGATACATGAGGTCGCGCCATGACCAGAAGTTGTCCGTGGCGTTGGCGCGATATTCGGTCAGCCCCGCCATCGCACGCTGAAACGCGTGCGAGTGAAGGTTCGGCATGCCAGGCATCAGCGGGCCCGCCGCTTTCGGCACACCGGCCGGCGCTTCAGGTTGATCTGGCGTGACCGCGCTCAGCGTGCCGTGAGCGTCCCATTCGAGCAGCACGTTGCGGCGCCAGCCCTCGGGTAGATACGCGTCAGCGGCGAACAGCGATTGATTGGATTGCGTCATCTCTCAGGCTCTGGTTCAGGTCAGACTCGACTCGCGCCGCGTATAAACGGTTTCGCCCGCGCGTACGACGCGCGCGCACAGCGGCCGGCCAATCCAGTAAGCGAGTTCGGCCAGCGAATCGACCGACCACACCGCGAAATCGGCCGCGCGACCGACTTGCAGCGCACCGTGCTCCTCCGCTTTGCCCAGCGCGCGCGCCGCGTGCGCGGTGACGCCTTGCAGCACCTCGGGCACGGTCATGCGAAACAGCGTGCTCGCCATGTTCATCATCAACAGCAAAGAAGTCGCCGGCGACGTGCCCGGGTTGCTGTCAGTCGAAATCGCGATCGGCACCTCGTAGCGCCGCAGCAGTTCGAGCGGCGGCAACTGCGTCTCGCGGATGAAGTAGTACGCGCCCGGCAGCAGTACCGCGACGGTACCCGCTTCTTTCATCGCGGCGACGCCGGCTTCGTCGAGAAATTCCAGGTGATCCGCCGACAGCGCGCGATGGCGCGCCGCGAGCGCCGTGCCGCCGCCGTTCGACAACTGCTCGGCGTGCATCTTGACCGGCAGATGGTAGCGAGCGGCCGCATTGAAGACGCGCTCGCTTTGCTCCAATGAAAAGCCGATGCGCTCGCAGAACACGTCGACCGCATCGACGAGGCCCTCGTCCACGAGCGCGGGCAGCATCGTGTTGCAGACTCCGTCGATATACGCGTCCGCGCGGCCCGCGAATTCAGGCGGCAGCGCGTGCGCGCCGAGAAACGTCGTGTAGACCGTGACCGGATAGCGCTCGCCGAGCTGCCGAGCGACGCGCAGCATCTTGCGCTCGCTCGCGAGGTCGAGGCCGTAGCCGGATTTGATTTCGATCGCCGTCACGCCTTCGGCGAGCAGCGGTTCGAGCCGCGCGGCCGCTTGCCGCAGCAGCGACGCTTCGTCGGCCGCGCGCGTCGCGCGCACCGTCGAGACGATGCCGCCGCCCTGTCGCGCGATTTCTTCGTAGCTGACGCCCGCAAGGCGCTGCGCGAATTCGTCCGCGCGCTGGCCGCCGTACACGAGGTGCGTATGACAATCGATGAGGCCCGGCGTTACCCATGCGCCGCGCAGATCTTCGCGCGGCCATTCGGCGTATTGCGCGGGCAGCGCGGAAGCCGCGCCGAGCCACACGATACGGCCGGCTTCGACCGCGATCGCGGCATCGGCGAGCATGTGGTGAGGATCGCCCTGCGGGCACAGGTTCAGGTGATGCCAGACGGTTTGCTTCATCGCGTGCTCTTTGCAGCTCGTTGCGTGTCTGTGGATGGGTTGTCCGTGATGAACCGCGGGCGAGGCCTCGTCACGGTTGAATCGTCAGCGCGTGTAACGGATCGTGATCGCAAGCACCGCGCCGTCGCCAGCCAGCGTGCAAGCGAGCGCGTTCGGTCCGTCGACGCGCAGCGTGTCGCCGGTGTCGAGCCGCACCGTTTGCGCTTGGCGCGCGGCCAGCGCGACTGTCACCGCGCCGCTCGCGCAATACAGCAGCACCACGTCGCCGTCGAGCGCGCGCGGCGCATCCGGCTGCGCGCCGGTGCGCCACACGTCAAGCTCGCCCTGCGCCACGTCGCGCCGGACCATCAGGTTGAAGTCGCGCGTCGCGCCGTCGACGAGCCGCGCGTCGATGCGCACCTCGCCGTCGAAGCGTGCAAGGTCGAGTGGCTGCCGCAAGACATGCGTGTTGACGACGCCCGCGTCGCCCAGCTCATCGAGCAGCATGCCCGCGCCGGAGAGCAACACGAGCGTCCGGTCGACGCCGTCGAAGCGCGAGAACGGCCCCGCCTGCGCGACATCGGCGACGCTCACGCGCCACACGAAGTCGCCACTCGCCCCGCCCTGGCCGCCGCCTGGCGGCGGAAAAGCCGCGACCTCGCGCGTGACTCCACCGCCGTTTTTCCACGGCGCCGCCACGAGGTCGGCGCCGCGAATCAACGTGACGCTTGCCATGCTGCCCGCGTCGTTGGCAACGGTCACGATCAGCGGCCCAGCATCGGCAGGTTGAGGCCAGCCTCGCGCGCCGTTTGCTGCGCGAGTTCATAGCCCGCATCCGCGTGACGCATCACACCGGTTGCCGGATCGTTCAGCAGCACGCGGCCGAGGCGCTGGTGCGCGGCGTCCGTGCCGTCCGCGACGATCACGACGCCCGAGTGCTGCGAGAAGCCCATGCCGACGCCGCCACCGTGATGCAGCGACACCCACGACGCACCGCCTGCCGTGTTCAGCAGCGCATTGAGCAGCGGCCAGTCGCTGACCGCGTCCGAGCCGTCCTTCATCGATTCGGTTTCGCGGTTCGGGCTCGCGACCGAACCCGTGTCGAGGTGATCGCGACCGATCACGATCGGCGCCTTCAGCTCGCCGTTCCTGACCATTTCGTTGAACGCCTGGCCGAGACGATAACGATCCTTCACGCCGACCCAGCAGATCCGCGCCGGCAGACCCTGGAACGCAATGCGTTCGCGCGCCATGTCGAGCCAGTTGTGCAGATGCGGATCGTCGGGGATCAGTTCCTTGACCTTCGCATCGGTCTTGTAGATGTCCTCAGGATCGCCCGACAGCGCGACCCAGCGGAACGGGCCCTTGCCTTCGCAGAACAGCGGACGGATATACGCCGGCACGAAGCCCGGGAAATCGAACGCGTTTTCCACGCCCATTTCGAGCGCCATCTGGCGGATGTTGTTGCCGTAGTCGAGCGTTGCCGCGCCGCGTTCCTGCAGCGTCAGCATGGCCTGCACTTGCCTCGCCATCGACTGCTTGGCCGGCGTGACCATGCTTTCCGGCGCGGTCTTCATCCGTTCGCGCCAGTCTTCGACCGTCCAGCCCTGCGGCAGGTAGCCGTGAATCGGGTCGTGCGCGCTCGTCTGGTCGGTCACGCAGTCCGGCGTGATGCCGCGCGCGACGCACTCGGCGAACACGTCGGCGGCGTTGCCGAGCAGACCGACCGAGATCGGCTTGCCGCTCTTCTTCGCTTCGTCGAGCATGGCGAGCGCTTCGTCGAGCGTCTTCGCCTTCCTGTCGACGTAGCGCGTCTTCAGACGGAAGTCGATGCGCGTCTCGTCGCATTCGACCGCGATCATCGAGAAGCCCGCCATCGTCGCCGCGAGCGGCTGCGCGCCGCCCATGCCGCCGAGACCGCCGGTCAGGATCCAGCGGCCGTTCGGATCGCCGTTGAAGTGCTGGTTCGCGACCGAGAAGAACGTTTCGTAGGTGCCCTGCACGATGCCCTGGCTGCCGATGTAGATCCAGCTGCCCGCGGTCATCTGGCCGTACATCATGAGGCCCTTGCGGTCGAGTTCGTGAAAGTGTTCCCACGTCGCCCAATGCGGCACGAGGTTCGAGTTCGCGAGCAGCACGCGCGGTGCGTCCGCATGCGTGCGGAACACGCCGACCGGCTTGCCCGATTGAATCAGCAGCGTTTCGTCTTCGTTCAGGTCCTTCAGCGACGCGAGAATCTGGTCGAAGCAATCCCAGTTGCGCGCGGCGCGGCCAATGCCGCCGTACACGACGAGCGCGTGCGGGTGCTCGGCGACTTCCGGGTCCAGATTGTTCTGGATCATCCGGTACGCGGCTTCCGCGATCCAGGTCTTGCAGGTCTTTTCCGCGCCGTGCGGTGCGCGGATCGTGCGAGTCGGGTCAAGACGCGGATCGATATGTTTCGGATTGTTCATGGTGTGCCTCGGGATTCGTGAAGATGTTCGATAAAGATTCAGCGAAGACGAAAAAACGAAATCAGAAATGGCCTGTGAAGCGGTAGCGGGTGCCCGGGTGCCACAGATTCGCGATCGAGGCGACCTCGCCTTGCGACCACGTGCGCCGGTGCAGCACGAGACACGGCTCGCGTTCACTCATAGTCAACAGCTCGCGCGTCGTCTCGTCGGCCGCGAGCGCCTCGATGCGGTACTCGACGCGCTGCAGCGGCGCGACGCGCACGAGGTACTGGTTCGGCGTCGTGTTCGTGAAGTCCTGCAACGCGTATTCGGGCGCGACGGCGGGATTGACCCAGCGTTCCTCGAGCTGGACCGGCTCGTCGTTTTCGAAATGCAGCAGGCGCGAATGAAACACGGGGCTGCCCGCGCTCACCTGCATCTCTTCGGCGAGCTCCGCATCGGCGATGCTGGCGCCGATGTTGAGCACCCTCGCCTGATAGCGATGACCGCGCGCGACGATTTCATCGGAAATGCTGCGGATCGCCACCAGGGTCGACTCGTACTTGGGCCGGGCGACGAAGGTGCCCGAGCCTTGTACGCGCGTGAGCACCTGCTCCGAGGTCAGCTCGCGCAACGCGCGGTTGACCGTCATGCGCGCGACGCTGAACTCGCGCGCAAGCTCGTTTTCGGAGGGCACCTGGTCGCCTTCGGCCCACTCGCCCGCATGAATGCGCGCGAGGATGAAGTCCTTGATGCCCTGGTAAGCGGGTGCGTTCATGGGTGTGATCCGCGCCTTTGACGACTTATTGTTCCGACGCGAACGAGAACGGGCTCAGCTTCGCGACCGAGCCGGCCTGCACGAGCTTCGTGACAGCGGCGATATCCGGTGCGAAGTAGTGATCGAGCTCGTAGTGCGCCACGTCCTTGCGCACGAGGTCCATCACCTTCTGCAGGCTCGGGCTCGTCTTGTGCGGCGCGCGCAGATCGACGCCTTGCGCTGCGGCGAGCAGTTCGATTGACAGGATGTTCGCGGTGTTCTCGGCGATATCGCCGAGCTTGCGCGCGGCGAACGTCGCCATCGACACGTGGTCTTCCTGGTTCGCGGAGGTGGGCAGCGAATCGACCGAAGCCGGATGCGCGAGCGTCTTGTTCTCCGACGCGAGTGCGGCGGCCGTCACGTGCGCGATCATGAAGCCAGAGTTCACACCGCCATCCCTGACGAGGAACGGCGGCAGGCCCGACAGCGTCGCGTCGATCAGCAGTGCGATGCGGCGTTCGGCGAGCGCGCCGATTTCCGCAACGGCAAGCGCGAGGTTGTCCGCCGCGAACGCGACCGGCTCGGCGTGGAAGTTGCCGCCCGACAGCACTTCGCCGGTGTCCGGGAAAATCAGCGGATTGTCGGAGACCGCGTTCGCTTCGAGCAGCAGCGTTTTGGCGGACTGACGCATCTGGTCGAGACACGCGCCCATCACCTGCGGCTGGCAGCGCAGGCTGTACGGGTCCTGCACCTTGTCGCAATCAGCGTGCGAGACGTTGATCGCCGAGCCTTGCAGCAGCGAGCGATAAGCCGTCGCCGCGTCGATCTGGCCTTGATGGCCGCGCAGTTCGTGGATGCGCGCATCGAACGGCTTGACCGAACCCATCGCCGCGTCGACCGACAGCGCGCCGGCGACGAGCGCCGTGCGGAACAGGTCTTCGATCGCGAACATGTTG
>DATAQT010000029.1:0-2389 GCA_036264535.1 Paraburkholderia sp.
ATGGCGATCGGCGCCGCGCTCGGCGTCACCGGCATTGCCTTGAGCAACGCCGACCAGAAGGAGCTGTACACCAACGAGCTTGCCTCGGCGATCGGGCTCGGCAAGTTCAACTTCTTCTACGCGCGCGGCCGGCTCGTGCTCGACCGCATCGCGGCCCAACCGGATCGCGCGGACATTGCGAGCCTCGAACAACATGCGCGCGAGCAGTTCGCACTCGGCGACAAGGCCTGGGAGGCTTATCGCGCGCTGCCCTCCGACGCGCAGGAGCGGCAACTCGCCGATGCGGTCGAGGCCAAACGGGCCGAGGCGCTGAACGGTCCGGTCGCGCAGGTGTTCGCCGCGATCGAGCGGCGCGACACCACGCAGCTCGCCGATCTGATCTCGAACAAGATGACGGACCCGTTCAACGAAATCACCGACCGTTCCGCGAAGCTCGAAAAGATCCAGGGCGACAACGCGCGCAGGCGCTACGAAGCGGCCCAGGACCGCTTCCAGGCGATTCTCGCGATCGCCGGGGTCGGTCTTCTGCTGGGATTGTCGATGGCCGCGTTCGCATGGCATGCGCTGCGCAAGTCGATCGCCGGTCCGCTCGAAGAAGCCACCGGCCACTTCCGCGCGATTGCCAATGGCGATCTGAACCGGCATATCGACGTGCGTTCGCGCGACGAAATGGGACGCATGATGGAAGATCTGCGCGTGATGCAATCGCGCCTCGGGCAAGCGCTGCTCTCGGTGCGCGACGGCACGCAGTCCATTTCCACGGCGACCGCGCAGATTTCGGCGGGCAACACCGATCTGTCGCAACGCACCGAAGAGCAGGCCGCCTCGCTCGAAGAAACCGCGTCGAGCATGGCCGAGCTGACCTCGACCGTGCGCCAGAACGCCGATAACGCGCGTCAGGCGAGCGAACTCGCGCGAGCCGCGGTCGGTGTCACCAGCGAAGGCAGCGACGTCGTCTCGAAGGTCGTGATGACGATGGGCGAGATCGACGCAAGCTCGAAGCAGATCGCCGAAATCATCGGCGTGATCGAGGGCATCGCGTTCCAGACCAACATCCTCGCGTTGAACGCCGCCGTCGAAGCGGCGCGCGCCGGCGAACAGGGTCGCGGCTTCGCGGTAGTGGCGGGCGAAGTGCGCACGCTGGCGCAACGCAGCGCGTCGGCGGCGAAAGAAATCAAGACGCTGATCAGCGAATCGGTCGACCGCGTCGGCAACGGCACCGAACTCGTCGGCCGGGCCGGCACGACCATGACGCAGATCAACGACGCGGTGCGCCGCGTAACCGGCATCATGGCCGAGATCGCGGCCGCCTCCGAAGAACAGAGCGACGGTATCGAGCAGGTCAACCGCGCCGTCTCGCAGATGGACGAAGTCACGCAGCGCAACGCGGCGCTCGTCGAGCAGGCCGCGGCCGCGGCGGCTTCGCTCGAAGAGCAGGCCACGCGTATGAGCGAGGTGGTAGGCGTGTTTCAGTTGCCGGCGCAGTGACTGCCACCGGCTTCACCCTACTGCCACCACGCTGTCAGCAGCACCCCTGCACACTCCTTCTCACGCCATCCGGCGCTTGAACGGCCTACTGCCAACCGAAGGAGAGTGTCATGTCCGCATTGCCCAAACTCGTTGCCTGGTTCGAGATTCCGTCCGTCGATTTCGATCGCGCGGTGCGCTTTTACGAAGCCGCGCTCGACACCACGCTAAATCGCCAGGAGATCGGCGGCCAGCCGATCGCCGTATTCGGCTACGAGGAGCCCGCCACCGGCGGCGCGATCGTCCATAGTCCGTCGATGACCCCCGCCGCCGACGGCGTGATCGTCTATCTGAACGCGCAGCCCACCGTCGACGCCGCGCTTGCGCGGATCGAACGGGCGGGCGGCAAGACCGACGGCCCGGTGATCAAGCTGCCGCAGGACATCGGCTATATCGCGTTCTTCACCGATACCGAAGGCAACCGCGTCGGTCTGCATTCGCGCACCAACGGCTAAGCGCGCCTGAGGCCGCCATGCGGCGCTATCATCGCGGGACCGTCTCCCTCCTTCTCTATCCGACGCCCACGATGACGCGCCGCGCCGACCGCCTGTTCCAGATCGCCGAACTGCTGCGCGGCCGGCGCCTGACCACCGCGCAGCAACTGGCCGACTGGCTGAACATCTCGCTGCGCACGGTCTATCGCGACGTCCACGATCTGCAATTGTCAGGGGTGCCCATCGAAGGCGAAGCGGGCATTGGCTACCGGCTGTCGCGCTCGGCAAGTCTGCCGCCGCTCACCTTCACCGCCGACGAACTCGCCGCGCTTGCCGCCGGCGCGCGCATGCTCGAATCGTGGGGCGGCGCGGGCTTCGCGAGCGGCGCGCGCGGCGCACTGGCGAAGATCGCCTCGGCGATGCCCGCC
>DATAQT010000069.1:0-28869 GCA_036264535.1 Paraburkholderia sp.
TCGGTGACCGTCAGCGGATCGACGGCGCCCGTCGGCGTCAGATGCGCGACGCGGATCGTCTGGTTCGACGTGGCGGGCGCTCCTTGCGCCTTCGCGCGCGGCGCGCCGAGCAGGCCGCCGCCCGCAAGCGACAGACCGATCACGCTCGCATAGCGCAGCAGTTCGCGGCGCGTGATGCGGCCGGCGAGGAACTCGTCGAGGGCATGGTTGCCGTAGGCGTCGGCGGTGCGGCGGGCTGCGTTCAGTTCGTCGGGTGCGAGAAATCGGTCCGCGGGCGTTTTCATCGATGGCGTGTCCAGTCCGTTCTGTTGCCGGTGCCGAAGCGTCGTGCGAGTCGCGCGACAGCGCGAGGAAGAGCGGTCTCAGTGTAAGCGATTGCTCGCGGCTCTGGCGCGCCGGCCGCCCGACGCGCTGTCCGATCGCCCGATAAACGACGCGCGGTGTGTCGTCGTCACAACGATTGCGCGACGCGTGCTCGCGAGAGGCGGCCGCCATTGCGGACGGATTGGTGGTATCGCGCTGGAATCCTTACCGACTGTGTCGCATGCGCCGAGCGCGTTTTACCGCGGCGACTTATCTTGCGGCCGCGTCCGGCCGTCTCCAGCGATGAAACAGCACCGAGCCGATCCAGCAGGCCATGAAGGCAGCGACGATCGCATAGCCGAGCGCGCCGAAATGATCGTTGATGCCGGCGACCGCATCCCCCATGCCGCCGTTCCAGCCGAAGCGGTCGGACAGCAGCCCCAGCGCCTCGACGCCGCCGATCGCGATCGCGACCACCGCCGACACGAACGTGATGCTCGCGTTGTAGTACAGCTTGCGCTTCGGGTCGTCCATCGCCCAGCCGTACGCGTGGACCATCAACACGTTGTCGGTCGAATCGACGAGCGTCATGCCGGCCGTGAAGAGCGCCGGGAACACGAGGATCGAATAGAGCGGCAGGCCAGTGCTTGCCTGCGACGCGGCGATCGCGAGCAGGCCGATCTCGGTCGCGGTGTCGAAGCCGAGCCCGAACAGCACGCCGACCGGGTACATGTGCCAGCTTTTCGTGACCAGCCGGAACAGCGGCCGCAATGCGCGCGACAGCAGCCCGGCTGGGGCGAGGGCATCGGCCGACGCCGGGGTCGCCGCGTCACCCTGTTGCGCGTGCCGGTAGCGGCGCCACACGTCACGCAGGATCATCAGATTGACCGCCGCGAGCAGCAGCAGGAACGTCGCGGAAACCAGCGTGCCGAGGGTGCCGCCGGCTTCCTCGAGGCTCTCGAAACGGCCATGCAGCGAATGCGTGGTCCACGCGATGCCGATCGTCGCCGCGGTCACGATCGTCGAATGGCCGAGCGAAAACGAGAGTCCGATGCCGACCGGTCGCTTGCCGGTTTGCATCAGCTTGCGCGTGACGGCGTCGATCGCCGCGATGTGGTCGGCGTCGACCGCATGACGCAGGCCGAAGCCATACGCGAGCAGGGCGGTGCCGAGCAGCAGCGGATAATGGCGAAACGCGATCAGCGCCCACAGCCATGCGCCGAGGTTGACGGCGATCAGCGCCGCGTAGAGCGTGACGAGGCGAGGGCGCAGCGAGGCGGTAGGCGTCATGTGGCGCGGGCCCGGTAAATGAGCAGGTGAATCGGCGGCTTAGTGATCGTGCGGATGTTTGTGGATCGGATCGACCCAATAGACCGATTCCGGCTGCTCGACCGCGTCGATGTTCAGGTTGACGACGACCGCTTCGTTGTCGCTGCGAACGAGCACGCATTCGAGCGGCTCCTCGGTGCTCGCGTTGATCTCCTGATGCGGCACGTAGGGCGGCACGAAGATGAAGTCGCCGGGACCGGCCTCGGCGGTGAATTCCAGATGCTCGCCCCAGCGCATGCGCGCCTGGCCGCGCACCACGTAGATCACGCTTTCGAGCGCGCCATGATGATGGGCGCCGGTCTTCGCATTCGGATGGATCGTCACGGTGCCGGCCCAGATTTTCTGCGCGCCGACGCGGGCCGCGTTGATTGCGGCCGCGCGGTTCATGCCCGGCGTTTGCGCGGTGTTGGCGTCGAGCTGATCGCCGCGGATGACCTTCACGCCGTGCTCGCGCCAGTCGACTTTCTCGCCGGGTTCGGCGGCGTCGTGCTCGGCCCGGTAATGCGGATGTTCGTGGTCCTGGCTCATCGTGTCTCCTCCTCGGCTTGATGCCGCGTTCGAGTCGTTCGCTTCGGTCTTGCGCTTCAGAGTTGCGCGTCCGGGTTGTCCGTCAGTCGGGGCGTGAGGGGTGCTCGTGCCGCCTGGCTGTCCGATATTCTGGCACGTTCAAAAAAACGGGCGCGTAGACCGACGAGGCAAAAACGGCGCCGAAAAAAAGCCCGCTCACAGGGAGCGGGCCTCGGGTTGCGGCGCTCAACGCCGCCGCGTCGGCGTCACTGCTTCTTCGCGTTGATCACGGCCTCGGCGACATTGCTCGGCGTTTCAGCGTAGTGCTTGAACTCCATCGTGTAGGTCGCGCGGCCCTGGGTGGCCGAGCGCAGCGACGTCGAGTAGCCGAACATCTCGGCGAGCGGCACTTCCGCGCGCACCAGCTTGCCGCCGCCGCCCGCGATGTCTTCCATGCCCTGCACCATGCCGCGCCGGCTCGACAGGTCGCCCATCACGTTGCCCATGAAGTCCTCGGGCGTTTCCACCTCGACGGCCATCATCGGTTCGAGCAGGATGGGCTTCGCCTTGCGCATTGCTTCCTTGAAGGCCATCGAGCCGGCCATGCGGAACGCGTTTTCGTTCGAGTCGACGTCGTGGTACGAACCGAACGTGAGCGTGACCCTCACGTCGACGACCGGATAACCCGCCAGCACGCCGGCCTTCAGCGTTTCCTGGATGCCCTTGTCGACGGCCGGGATGTATTCGCGTGGAATCACGCCGCCCTTGATCGCGTCGACGAACTCGTAGCCCTTGCCCTGGGCGCTCGGCTCGAGCGCGATCACCGCGTGACCGTACTGTCCTCGGCCGCCCGACTGCTTGACGAACTTGCCCTCGACGTCCTCGACCTTGTTGCGCACCGTTTCGCGATAGGCGACCTGCGGCTTGCCGACGGTCGCTTCCACGCCGAACTCGCGCTTCATCCGGTCGACCAGAATTTCGAGGTGCAGCTCGCCCATGCCCGAGATGATCGTCTGTCCGGATTCCTCATCGGTCTGCACGCGGAACGACGGGTCTTCCTGCGCGAGACGATTCAGCGCGATGCCCATCTTTTCATGGTCGGCCTTGGTCTTCGGCTCGACGGCCTGCGAGATCACCGGTTCCGGGAAGATCATCTTTTCGAGGATGATCACATGGTTAGGATCGCAGAGCGTGTCGCCGGTGGTCGCTTCCTTCAGACCGACGGCCGCGGCGATGTCGCCCGCGTAGACCTCCTTGATTTCCTTGCGCTCGTTCGCGTGCATCTGCAGGATGCGGCCGAGGCGCTCCTTCTTTTCCTTGATCGCGTTGTAGACCGTGTCGCCCGAATTGACGACGCCCGAATACACGCGGAAGAAGATCAGCTGGCCGACGAACGGGTCGGTCATGATCTTGAAGGCGAGCGCCGAGAACGGATCGTCGTCGTTAGGATGGCGCTCGATCTCCTTGTCGTGCTCGTCGTGACCGGTGATCGCGGGCACGTCGACGGGCGACGGCAGATAGTCGATCACCGCGTCGAGCATCGCCTGCACGCCCTTGTTCTTGAACGCGCTGCCGCACAGCATCGGCACGATCTCGTTGCGGATCGTGCGAGCGCGGATGCCCTCCTTGATCTCATCTTCGGTGAGATGATGTTCGCCGCCCAGGTACTTTTCGAGCAGCGTCTCGTTCGCCTCGGCGGCGGCCTCGACCATCTTGTCGTGCCATTCCTTCGCGGTGGCCGCGAGTTCAGCCGGAATGTCGCGGTACTCGAACTTGATGCCCTGGCTGGCGTCGTCCCAGTAGATCGCCTTCATCTTGACGAGGTCGACCACGCCCTGGAAGTGATCTTCCGCGCCGATCGGAATCTGGATCGGCACGGCGACGCCCTTCAGGCGATCGCCGATCTGCCGCTGCACGCGGAAGAAGTCCGCGCCGACGCGGTCCATCTTGTTGACGAACGCGATGCGCGGCACCTTGTACTTGTTCGCCTGGCGCCACACGGTTTCCGATTGCGGCTGCACGCCGCCGACCGAGTCGTACACCATGCAGGCGCCGTCGAGCACGCGCATCGAGCGCTCGACTTCGATCGTGAAGTCGACGTGCCCGGGGGTGTCGATGATGTTGATCCGATGCTCGGGATAGTTGCCGGCCATGCCCTTCCAGAACGCGGTCGTGGCCGCCGACGTGATCGTGATGCCGCGCTCCTGCTCCTGTTCCATCCAGTCCATCGTCGCCGCACCGTCGTGAACCTCGCCGATCTTGTGAGTCACGCCGGTGTAGAACAGGATCCGTTCGGTGGTGGTGGTTTTGCCGGCATCGATGTGAGCGCTGATGCCGATATTCCGGTAGCGCTCGATGGGAGTCTTGCGGGGCACGTGAATCTCCTTGTAATGGCGCGCCTGAAACGCATGCCGGGCGACCGCCTGGGCTGCCCGGGGAGTCTGGGTGCTGCTTGGTCGAGATTACAAGGATAGCGCGTCGGTTGGTCTTTTGCATGAATCCTGCCAGTCGGCGCGAAGGCTGGCTGGGCGGGGCCGCGCGCAGAAAAAAGCCGGCGCCTCGGGCTGAGGCGCCGGCTTTTTACGGGAAAGCGTGGCGGGGCGGTCGGTCCGCTCAGGTGGCCGCTCACGTCGCCGCGCAGACGCGCAGCCCGGCGGCAAGGAACTTTACTGTGTGATACCCGGCACCGGCGGCAAGCCCTGAATCTGCATCCCCGGCTTGATGCCCTTCGCCGAGAACCAGCCCTTGGGCATTTCCAGCGCGAACACGCCGTTGTGCGTCGGGCAGTGGTTGTTGGTGGTCTCGGCCTGCATCTCGTCGATGTCGGTGATCGTGCCGTCGGCGCGCATGAACGCGATCGACAGTGGGATCAGCGTGTTCTTCATCCAGAAGCAGTGGCCCGCGTTTTCGTTGAACACGAACAGCATGCCTTCGTTCGGCCCGAGATTCGTGCGATACATCAAGCCCTGTTCGCGGTCCGCGTCGTTGGCGGCGACGGCCGCGTCGATCACGAACATGCCCGCGGTCAGCTTGACGCGCGGAAACTCGCTCGGCTGCCTGGCGCCCGGCGGCATCTGCTGCGCCTGCGCCGGCGCGGTGGTGACGGCGAACGAGAGCGCCGCGAGCGGCAGTGCAACGGCAACGACGAAACGCGCCATCAACGAGCGCATGGAAAATCGCACGGCCAGACTCCTTGCTGAAATTAACTCGCGCATGTTACGCGAGCGCGTCAAAAACAAAAAGGCAGATCGCCTTGCGGTGATCTGCCTTACAACGCCGTAAGAACGGCAATGAAGCTAGTTCTTGACTGCGTTTTTACAAGCAACTTACTCCGAAGCTGCCGAAGCTGCAGCAGCTGCTGCTGCCTTCTTGTGCGACTTCTTGTGAGCGTGCTTGGTGGTCTTCTTTGCCGACGAAGCTGCTGCTGCCGGAGCTGCCGAAGCTGCTTCCGGTGCCGATGCTTGTGCGAATGCTGCCGTTGCGAAGAGGCCAGCGACCAGAGCGGCGATCAGTTTGTTCATTTTGTGAATCCTCAGCTTGAGTTAATTAACCAAATGACCCGGCTTATGTAGAGTCATGTCGGTAAACGTGCCATCCACCTTTCGGTTGACAGCCGCATCGAACAAAATTTTCGACGCGTCTGCCAGCGTTTGGACTTTCGTACTTGCCGCGCAAACCGGCTTATGCAAAGGTCTTTAAGGCTCAATGCCGGATAGCTTCGGCGGCATCTGCGTCGAATAACGCGTGGAGTTGCACGGCGGTTGACGCGGATTGCGCGGAAAGTTTTATCGCAACGACATGCGCTGAACGACATCTCCGAGACTCGCGCGAGCCAATTTGTTTCACGTATTTCGTGGCTGCGTTTCACGCATTATTTTGCCTGTTGCTACAACGAGTTAGCGTTGATTGTCACAGCCGTGAAACGGGCGTGGAGTGAGCACGTGAAGGCTTATTCGAGCGTGAGGGAGCTCTACAAGCGGTGCTCTGGCGATGAACAAACAATCTTTAAACAATGTTCAGGCGATGCCATCCCATGGCGCGTTCGCTCGTAACTCGATGCACTCTCCCGGTTGCAGTCCGAGTGAAATAATGTCGAGCGCACCGGTGCCGACACGCACCAGACGCAGCGTCGGAAAACCGACCGCAGCCGTCATGCGACGCACCTGACGGTTCTTGCCTTCGGTGATCGACAGTTCGATCCAGGTGGTCGGGATCGCCGCGCGATAGCGGATCGGCGGCGTGCGCGTCCACAGTGAGCTGGCCGGTTCGACATAGGTTGCCAGGCAAGGACGCGTGACGTAGTCGCCGAGATCGACCCCGCGCGCGAGCTTTTTCAACGCGGCATCGTCGAGCGCGCCTTCGACTTGCGCCCAGTAGCGTTTGACGAGTTTGTGACGCGGCTCGGCGATGCGCGCCTGCAGGGCGCCGTCGTCAGTGAGCAGCAGCAGCCCTTCGCTATCGGAGTCGAGCCGGCCGGCCGGATAGACGCCGGGCACCTTGACCCAATCGGCCAGCGACGCGCGCGTCTCGTGCGGTGAAAATTGGCAGATGGTGCCGAACGGCTTGTTGAGGGCGAGAAGGCGCATACGGGAGCGATACGGCAGTGCGATAACCGCGCGATGATAATGCATAAATCGGGATGCCGATTCTTGTATCTTATAGAGGAAAGCGGCATGCCTGAACGATCGTCCATGTTGGAAAACCCGGAGCCGGAAGCGGCGGGGTCGCGCACGGGGCGTGGGCTAGAATAGCGGCCTGGCCGCTCGCGGAAGTTCGACATTGCGCGGCGAGGGCGTCTTTTTCGCAGTCTCCCATCAGCTTTTGCACAGCTTTCACTGGAGTCCGATCATGCCGTATCAGCACATCAAGGTTCCGACCGGTGGCGACAAGATCACCGTCAACGCCGACTTCTCGCTCAACGTTTCCGACGAACCGATCATCCCGTATATCGAAGGCGACGGCACCGGTGTGGACATCACGCCGGTCATGATCAAGGTCGTGAATGCGGCGGTCGAAAAGGCGTACGGCGGCAAGAAGAAGATCCACTGGATGGAAATCTACGCGGGCGAGAAGGCGACCCGGGTATACGGCCCGGACGTGTGGCTGCCGGACGAAACGCTGCAGGTGGTCAAGGAATACATCGTGTCGATCAAGGGGCCGCTCACCACGCCGGTCGGCGGCGGCATCCGCTCGCTGAACGTCGCGTTGCGCCAGGAGCTGGACCTCTACGTGTGCCTGCGTCCGGTGCAGTACTTCAAAGGCGTGCCGTCGCCCGTGCGCGAGCCTGAGAAAACCAACATGGTGATCTTCCGCGAGAACTCGGAAGACATCTACGCGGGCATCGAGTGGCCGGCCGAATCCGAGCAGGCGAAGAAGGTCATCAAGTTCCTGCGCGAAGAAATGGGCGTGAAGAAAATCCGCTTTCCGGATTCGTCGGGCATCGGCATCAAGCCGGTGTCGCGCGAAGGTACCGAGCGTCTGGTGCGCAAGGCGATCCAGTATGCACTCGATAACGAACGCCGCTCGGTCACGCTGGTGCACAAGGGCAACATCATGAAGTACACCGAAGGTGCGTTCCGCGACTACGGTTACGCGCTAGCGCAGAAGGAGTTCAACGCGGAGCTGATCGACGGCGGTCCGTGGATGAAAGTCAGGAATCCGAAGACCGGCGGCGACCTCGTCGTGAAGGACGTGATCGCCGACGCGTTCCTGCAGCAGATCCTGCTGCGTCCAGCCGAATACGACGTGATCGCCACGCTGAACCTGAACGGCGACTACATCTCGGACGCGCTTGCGGCGCAGGTCGGCGGCATCGGCATCGCGCCGGGCGCGAACCTGTCGGATTCGGTCGCGATGTTCGAAGCGACGCACGGCACGGCGCCGAAATACGCGGGCAAGGACTACGTGAATCCGGGTTCGGAAATCCTGTCGGCGGAAATGATGTTGCGCCACCTCGGCTGGTTCGAGGCGGCGGATCTGATTATCAGCTCGATGGAAAAATCGATCCTGCAAAAGCGCGTCACTTACGATTTCGCCCGCCTGATGGAAGGCGCGACCCAGGTGTCGTGCTCGGCATTTGGGCAAGTGATGATCGAAAATATGTAATTGATGCGCCGGGATTATCCGGTTTGCATAAAAGCTCCGGCGCCAGTAAACGGCCGGGGCATTTTTTTACCCGGATTTTTCGCGTGGTTTTCCGGCCGGAAAATCCGCCGCGGCAGAAAGCCGCCGCCAAAAAAGAAACCCGGCGCGGAGCCGGGTTTCCAGTAGGACGGGTAACGAACCGCCTCAGGCAGGCGCCTGAATGTTCGATGCCTGTTTGCCTTTCGGGCCTTGTACGACCTCGAAGGTGACCTTCTGACCTTCCTTGAGGGTTTTGAACCCATTCATCTGAATGGCCGAGAAGTGTGCAAACAGATCCTCACCACCTTCGTCAGGCGTGATAAATCCGAAACCCTTGGCGTCGTTAAACCATTTGACCGTACCAGTTGCCATTTCCAACTTCCCCTGTAACTCATGTCACTACCACGAGCCCTCGAAAAGCCACGACCGCACGAGGCAGTCGATCCCTCCTCACAAGCTCACCATCGGCATTTTTTCGAAATTATGGCTTGGTGAAAAAAGTGCCAGCTTGATTGTTGGGGCTCTTTATTCGAGTGTCAAGAAGATTTTGAGACGTCGTTGTCGCGTTGCAAACAGGCTGCTTTCCAGGGGTTTTTCCCGCTTCCGTATGTGCGGTGGCGCAAGCGGCGTGGCTTGAAAAGTCGCATAATCGACCCACATGCTGGCGGTGCCCGCCGCGCCTGCGCCCAGCGCGGCGAGCGTTGCCAGCCAGTACCGGCAGGTTGTGCGATACTCGATCCGATCGCGGTGCAGCAAGCACAGCGCATGACAGGATGGGGCCGGCACCGCAATCGGCCCGTCGAAAACGCGCAGGCCAGGCCAATCATGACAGCGTCGTGACCCGCCGGGCGGCAGCGAACGGGTTCATCGGCCGGGCGGCCGGGTTTTGACAGGATTGCGGGCCTGTCCTAGTTGTTTAGAATGGGTGTATGGCGATTATCCCGGACAAGCAGGACGGCACCGTACTGGAGCGGCAGGAGCAGAAACTCAAGCCGCCGTCCATGTACAAGGTGGTGCTGCTGAATGACGACTTCACGCCGATGGAATTTGTCGTGATGATCGTGCAGGAATATTTCAATAAGGATCGTGAAACCGCAACGCAGGTCATGTTGAAGGTGCATCGCGAGGGCAGGGGAGTTTGTGGGGTCTATACGCGGGACATCGCGTCGACCAAAGTCGAGCAAGTCGTTACCCACGCACGGCAGGCCGGGCATCCGCTGCAGTGTGTGATGGAGGAAGCATGATTGCCCAGGAACTGGAAGTCAGCCTGCATATGGCGTTCATGGAAGCGCGCCAGGCAAGGCACGAGTTCATTACGGTCGAACATCTTTTGCTCGCGCTGTTGGATAACCCGACCGCGGCAGAGGTACTGCGCGCATGCGCGGCCAATATCGAGGATCTGCGTCAGAACCTGCGCAACTTCATTCATGACAACACGCCGACCGTGCCGGGCACGGACGACGTCGACACGCAACCCACGCTCGGTTTTCAGCGTGTGATCCAGCGCGCGATCATGCATGTGCAGTCCACCTCGAACGGCAAGAAGGAAGTGACCGGCGCGAACGTGCTGGTCGCGATCTTCGGCGAGAAGGACTCGCATGCGGTGTACTACCTGCAGCAGCAGGGCGTCACGCGTCTGGACGTGGTCAATTTCATCTCGCACGGCATCGCCAAGACGAGCAGTTCCGACGCCGCGAAAGCGAGCGACGCGAATGCCGAGTCCGACGAAGCCGCCGCGCAGAAGGAAACGCCGCTGGCCCAGTTCACGCAGAACCTGAACCAGATGGCGAAGGACGGCCGCATCGATCCGCTGATCGGGCGCGAGTCGGAAGTCGAGCGCGTGGTCCAGGTGCTGTGCCGCCGGCGCAAGAACAATCCGCTGCTGGTCGGTGAGGCGGGTGTCGGCAAGACCGCGATCGCCGAAGGGCTCGCATGGCGCATCACGCGCGGCGAAGTGCCGGATATTCTCGCGGATGCGCAGGTGTATTCGCTCGACATGGGCGCACTGCTCGCGGGTACCAAGTATCGCGGCGACTTCGAGCAACGCCTGAAGACGGTGCTGAAGGAACTGAAGGAGCGTCCGCACGCCATTCTCTTCATCGACGAAATCCATACGCTGATTGGCGCGGGCGCCGCATCGGGCGGCACGCTGGATGCATCGAACCTGCTGAAGCCAGCGCTCTCGTCGGGCACGCTGAAGTGCATCGGCGCGACCACGTTCACCGAGTACCGCGGCATCTTCGAAAAGGACGCGGCGCTGTCGCGTCGTTTCCAGAAGGTCGACGTGACCGAGCCGACCGTCGAGCAGACGGTCGCGATCCTGCGCGGGCTCAAGTCACGCTTCGAAGAGCACCATGGTGTCAAGTATTCGTCGGGTGCGCTGTCGGCGGCGGCCGAGCTGTCGGCGCGCTTTATCACGGACCGTCACTTGCCGGACAAGGCGATCGACGTGATCGACGAAGCGGGCGCGGCGCAGCGCATTCTGCCGAAGTCGAAACAGAAGAAGACGATCGGCAAGAACGAGATCGAGGAAATCATCTCGAAGATTGCGCGCGTGCCGCCGCAAAGCGTGTCGCAAGACGATCGCAGCAAGCTGCAGACGCTCGACCGCGATCTGAAGAGCGTCGTGTTCGGGCAAGACCCGGCGATCGACGCGCTGTCGGCCGCGATCAAGATGGCGCGCGCGGGCCTCGGCAAGCTCGACAAGCCGATCGGCGCGTTCCTGTTCTCGGGTCCGACCGGCGTCGGCAAGACCGAAGTCGCGAAGCAGCTTGCGTTCACGCTCGGCATCGAGCTGATCCGCTTCGACATGTCCGAATACATGGAGCGTCACGCGGTGAGCCGGCTGATCGGCGCGCCGCCGGGCTACGTCGGTTTCGATCAGGGTGGTCTGCTGACCGAGGCGATCACGAAGAAGCCGCACTGTGTGCTGCTGCTCGACGAAATCGAAAAGGCGCATCCGGACATCTTCAACGTGTTGCTGCAGGTGATGGACCACGGCACGCTGACGGACAACAACGGCCGCAAGGCAGACTTCCGCAACGTCATCATCATCATGACGACGAACGCGGGTGCCGAGGCGATGGGCAAATCGGTGATCGGCTTCACGAACCGCCGCGAGGCGGGCGACGAGATGGTCGACATCAAGCGTATGTTCACGCCGGAGTTCCGCAACCGTCTGGACGCGACCATCAGCTTCCGTTCGCTCGATGAGGAAATCATCATGCGCGTGGTCGACAAGTTCCTGATGCAGCTGGAAGACCAGTTGCACGAGAAGAAGGTCGATGCGCTCTTCACCGACGAGCTGCGCAAGCATCTGGCGAAGCACGGTTTCGATCCGCTGATGGGTGCGCGGCCCATGCAGCGCCTGATCCAGGACACGATCCGTCGCGCGCTCGCCGACGAATTGCTGTTCGGCAAACTGATGAACGGCGGCCGCGTGACGGTCGACGTCGATGCAGACGACAAGGTGCAATTGACCTTCGACGAGCATCCGGCGCCGCGCAATCCGAATCCGGAGGCGGTGGAAGTCGAGTGATCTGAGTCCGGTCGGCGTTGCGTTACGCCGGTTGAACCGAAAACAGAACGGCGCGGGTTTATCCCGCGCCGTTTTTTTTACGCCCCGGTTTTCTGCTGGCTGCGTCCGCTGAAAAACCTTGGCCGCCGCATCGCAGCATTCAATCAATGCTTGCCGGTGCTGCCAAACCCGCCCGCGCCGCGCGAGCTTTCGTCGAAGTCATCGACGATATTGAACTCGGCCTGCACGACCGGCACGATCACCAGTTGGGCGAGGCGTTCCATCGGATTCAGCACGAACGTCGTTTCGCCGCGATTCCACGTCGAAATCATCAGTTGGCCCTGGTAGTCGGAGTCGATCAGGCCGACCAGATTGCCGAGCACGATCCCATGCTTATGGCCAAGACCCGAGCGCGGCAGAATCATCGCCGCATAACCGGGGTCGCCGACGTGAATCGCGAGTCCGGTCGGCACCAGCGCCGTTTCGCCGGGTTTCAGCGTCAGCGGTTCGCTGAGGCAGGCGCGCAGATCGAGGCCGGCGCTACCGGTCGTCGCGTAGGCGGGGAGCTGTTCGCGCATGCGGTCATCGAGAATCTTCAGATCGAGTTTCATTCAGGTTCGATAGTGGGTGTGGGTTTGGTGAAAGGGCTGGCGGCAGACCGGCAAAACCTCGGCGCTCATGCCGCCTTGTTCGAGCCGAGCTGGAACGCGTCGGCGAGCAGTTCGTAGGAGCGCAGCCGCGCGCGGTAGCTGCCGGCGACGGTCAGCACCATCAGCTCGTCGGCCTGGAACTGCTGCTGCAAATCGGTGAGCCGCCCGGTGACCCGCTCAGGCGTGCCGATGATGCTGCGCGGCTTTTCCCGGTCGATCACGAGCTGTTCGCGCTCGCCATACTCTTGCGCGATGCCTTGCTCGATCGATGGAATCGGTTCGTTCAAGCCGTAGGCCATCTGCACGCGGCGCAGATCGACGGCTTTTTCGAGGTCTGCGGCTTCCTGCTCGGTGTCCGCGCAGATCACGAAGACCGCGGTCGCCAGATAGGGCTGCGATGCCTCGTTGCCAGGCTGGAAGCGCTCGCGATACGCAAGCGCGACCTGCTTGCCGAAATGCGCGTTGATGAAATGCGCGAACGAGAAGCGGATGCCGAGTTGCGCGGCGAGCAGACCGCCGAATTCGCTCGAGCCGAGCATCCACAGCTGCGGGCGCGTAGCGATCTGCGGTTGCAGCAGCACGCCCTGCGCCAGGTGATCTTCGGGCAATGTGCCGTGCATGAGGCCGAGCAGCTCGGCGACCTGCTGCGGAAAATGCTCGCCGCGATTGTAGGCGCCGGCGGCCACCGCCTGCGCGGTGCGCATGTCGCCGCCCGGCGCCCGTCCGACGCCGAGATCGACGCGGTTCGGAAACAGCGCCTCGAGCATCATGAACTGCTCGGCGACCTTGAACGGACTGTAGTACGGCAGCATGATCCCGCCCGAGCCGATGCGAATGCGCCTGGTCACGCTGCCCAGGCGTGCCAGCATCACTTCAGGGCAGGGGTTCGACACGCCGCGCAGGCCGTGGTGCTCGGCGCACCAGTAGCGCGTGTAGCCGAGGTCGTCGGCGAGCTGCGCGAGTTCGATGGTCGCGGCGATCGCGTCCGCCACCGAATGGCCGGCGATCACCGGTGTTTGATCGAGCACGGAAAGTAGCGTCATGGCAGTAGTGCTCCAGATGATTCCGGTTGTCTATGCAAGCAAGCCGGCAAAGGCATAAAAGCCCGTTGCCGTTCGCTCGCCTAGCGAACCGGACTGGTGTCGGGCGGCAGACGCTTCGCGATTTCCGCGATCAGCGCGCGCGCGAGCGTCTGCTTGTCGGCGCGTGGCAGCTTCGTCGCGCTGCCTGCTTCGAACAGGATCACTTCGTTGTCGTCGAGCCCGAATGTTTGCGGACCCAGATTGCCGATCAGCAGCGGCACGTTCTTACGCGCGCGCTTTTCCTCGCCGTGGACTTCGAGGTTGTCGCTCTCCGCGGCGAAGCCGACCGCGAACGGCGGCTTCGGCAGCCTGGCGACCGCGGCGAGGATGTCCGGATTCTCGACGAACGAAAAACTCGGCAGTGCGCGATCGGCGCTCTTCTTGATCTTCTGTTCGCTGACGTGGTCGACGCGCCAGTCGGCCACCGCCGCGACGCCGATGAAAATGTCCGCGTCCGCGACCGCGCGCATCACGGCGTCGTGCATCTGCTGCGCGGTTTGCACGTCTTCACGGATGACCCCCCACGGCGTCTCCAGCGCGACCGGACCGGCCACCAGATGCACGTCGGCGCCGGCCTGCTGCGCGGCGCGCGCGAGCGCGAAGCCCATCTTGCCGCTCGAACGATTCGTGATGCCGCGCACCGGGTCGAGCGGTTCGAAGGTCGGTCCGGCGGTCAGCAGCACGCGCCGGCCAGACAGGATTTTCGGCGCGAAGAACGACGCGATCGCCTCGTAGGTGGCGGCCGCTTCGAGCATGCGGCCGTCGCCGATCTCGCCGCAGGCCTGCGGGCCCGAATCGGGGCCGAGCACCTGGACGCCGTCCGCGCGCAGTTGCGCGACGTTGCGTTGCGTGGCCGGGTTCTGCCACATCTGCCGGTTCATCGCCGGCACGACGAGCAGCGGGCAGTCGCGCGCGATGCACAGCGTCGAGAGCAGATCGTCGGCCATGCCGTGCGCGAGTTTGGCGAGGAAGTCGGTCGACGCGGGCGCGATCACGATCGCATCGGCTTCGCGCGACAGATCGATGTGCGCCATGTTGTTCGGCACGCGGCCGTCCCACTGGCTCGTGAAGACCGGCCGGCCCGACAGCGCCTGCATCGTGATGGGGGTGATGAACTGGGTGGCCGCTTCGGTCATGACGACCTGTACGGTCGCGCCTGCCTTGGTTAGCAGACGCGTGAGTTCGGCGATCTTGTAGCAGGCGATGCCGCCCGTCATCCCGAGGACGAGGTGTTTGCCTGCGAGTTCAGCGGTTGCCAACGAAAGCCTCCGACAAAGCATGATCGCGCGGCGGCGCGAGGGCGTTGCCCGTCGCTGCCGCCGCGCCTTTCAAACCGGACGCGACGCAGGGCTCGCGCAGCCGCGGCCGTGCCTCGCGTCGGCGACGTTAGCGTGTGCCGCGCACCCGCCGCAACTCGTCGATCACGAGCAGGATCGCGCCGATCGTGATCGCGCTGTCGGCGAGATTGAACGCCGGCCAGTGCCAGCCGCCCACGTGAAAATCGAGGAAGTCGATCACGTGGCCGTACGCGAGCCGGTCGATCACATTGCCGAGCGCGCCGCCGAGAATCAGCGCGAGCGCCGTGCAGAACATTTTCTGCCCGCTGTGGCGTTTGAGCAGATAGCAGATCACCAGAGCGGCGACTACGCCGAGCGCGGTGAACGCCCAGCGCTGCCAGCCGCCCGCCATCGCGAGGAAGCTGAACGCGGCGCCGCGGTTGAACACGAGGATCAGGTTGAAAAACGGTGTGACCTCGTGCGGCACACCGTAGGCGAACACCTTGCGCACGGCGATTTTCGTCAGCTGGTCGAACAGGATGACGATCAGCGCGATGCCGAGCCAGGGTGCGAGCGAGCTGCTTGCGGTGGACGTTTTCGACATGGTTCTCGCCATTATGCCGCGCTCCTCGCTTCGCCACTGCCGAACAGATTGCTGAAGCAGCGGCCGCACAGCGACGGATGCTCGGCGTTCGCGCCGACGTCCGCGCGATAGTGCCAGCAGCGCTCGCACTTCAGGTACTTCGAGGCGATCACTTCGACGCCTTCGTCCGCTTCGCCGTCGACCTTGACGACGTTCGCCGCCGACGTGATCAGCACGAACTTCAGGTCGTCGCCGAGGCTCGCGAGCACGTCGTAACGCGCGCCGCTCGCGCGGAGTTCGACTTCCGCCTGCAGCGACGAGCCGATCAGGTTCGCGACCCGCGCCTCCTCGAGTGCCTTGGTCACGTCGCCGCGCACCGAGCGCAGCAGCGTCCACTTGTCGAGCAGCGCGCCCGCGTCCGGCACGGCCGGGTACGCGTGGTACGTCTCGGTGAAGATCGTTTCGCTGTTCGGCTCGAACACCTTCCACGCTTCTTCCGCAGTGAACGACAGGAACGGCGCCATCACGCGCAGCAGGCCGTGCGCGATGTGGTAAAGCGCGGTCTGCGCCGAGCGGCGCGCGACAGAATCCGCCGCCGTGGTGTACAGGCGATCCTTCAGCACGTCGAGGTAGAAGCCACCCAGGTCTTCCGAGCAGAACGTCTGCAGCTTCGCGACCACCGGGTGGAACTCGTACTTCTCGTAGTGCGCGAGGATGTCGTTCTGCAGGTTCGCCGACAGCGCGACCGCGTAACGGTCGATTTCGAGCCAGTCTTCGAGCGGACGCGCATGCTGCGCGAAGTCGAAGTCCGACAGGTTCGCGAGCAGGAAGCGCAGCGTGTTGCGGATACGGCGATAGCCTTCCGTCACGCGCTTGAGGATTTCCTCGGAGATCGCGAGTTCGCCCGAGTAGTCGGTCGACGCGATCCAGAGGCGGATGATTTCCGCGCCGAGGCGGTTCGCCACTTCATGCGGATCGATGCCGTTGCCGAGCGACTTGCTCATCTTGCGGCCTTCGCCGTCGACGGTGAAGCCGTGCGTGAGCAGCGCGTTGTAGGGCGGCCGGCCGTCGAGCATCGACGCGGTCAGCAGCGACGAATGGAACCAGCCGCGGTGCTGGTCCGAGCCTTCGAGGTACAGGTCGGCCGGGAACTGCAGCTCGTCCTTGTGCGAGCCGCGCAGCACGTGCCAGTGCGTGGTGCCCGAGTCGAACCACACGTCGAGCGTGTCGCGGTTCTTTTCGTACAGGTTCGCGTCGTCGCCGATCAGCTCGCGCGGATCCAGCGTCTGCCATGCCTCGATGCCTTCCTTTTCGACGCGCTGCGCGACCTGTTCGAGCAGCTCCAGCGTGCGCGGATGCAGCTCGCCGGTTTCCTTGTGCACGAAGAACGCCATCGGCACGCCCCATTGACGCTGACGCGACAGCGTCCAGTCCGGACGGTTCGCGATCATGCTAAAGAGGCGCTGCTTGCCCCACGACGGATAGAACGCCGTGTTCTCGATGCCTTCGAGCGCGGTTTCACGCAGCGTTTTGTCGCTGTCGTTCGGCTTCACGTCCATGCCGGCGAACCACTGCGACGTCGCGCGATAGATGATCGGCGTCTTGTGGCGCCAGCAGTGCATGTAGCTGTGCGAGTACTTCTCGGTGCGCAGCAGCGACCCGGCGCCTTGCAGCGCCTCGACGATCTGCGGATTGGCGGCCCAGATCGACAGGCCGCCGAACAGCGCGAGCGATTCGATGTAGCGGCCGTCGCCCATCACCGGGTTGATGATGTCCGAGTCGGCCATACCGTGCGACTTGCACGACACGAAGTCTTCCACGCCGTAGGCGGGCGAGGAGTGCACGACACCCGTACCGCTTTCGGTCGTCACGTAGTCGCCGAGATAGACCGGCGCCGTGCGCTTGTACGCCGGATGCGCGGACGCGAGCGGATGGTTGAAGCGCAGATTCACGAGCTTCTCGCCCGGCGTTGTTGCGATGATCGTGCCTTCGAGATCGTATTGCTTCAGGCACGCTTCGACGCGCTCCTGCGCGAGGATCAGCAGGCCGCGCGGCGTGTCGACGAGCGCGTAGACGATTTCCGGATGCAGGTTCAGCGCCTGGTTGGCGGGAATGGTCCACGGCGTGGTGGTCCAGATCACGATGCCGCCTTCGTTGCGCGGCAGCGCGGCGAGGCCGAACGCCTGCGCCGTCTTCTCCGGTTCGGCGAAGCTGAACAGCACGTCGATGGTCGGATCGGTCTTGTCCTTGTACTCGACTTCCGCTTCAGCGAGCGCCGAGCCGCAGTCGAAACACCAGTTGACCGGCTTGAGGCCGCGGAACACGTAGCCCTTTTCCATGATCTTCGCGAGCGCGCGGATTTCGCCGGCTTCGTTGGCGAAGTTCATCGTCTTGTACGGATTGTCCCAGTCGCCGAGCACGCCCAGACGGCGGAAGCCCGCCTTCTGCTTCTCGATCTGCTCGGTCGCGTAGGCGCGCGCCTTCTGCATCACTTCGGCCGCGGGCAGCGACTTGCCGAACTGCTTCTCGATCTGGATTTCGATCGGCATGCCATGGCAGTCCCAGCCCGGCACGTACACCGCGTCGAAGCCCGCCAGATTGCGCGCCTTGACGATCATGTCTTTCAGGATCTTGTTGACCGCGTGGCCGAGGTGGATGTCGCCGTTCGCATACGGCGGGCCGTCGTGCAGGATGAACTTCTTGCGGCCCTTCGAGGCAGCGCGGATCTTTTCGTAGATCTTGTGTTCCTGCCAGTCCTTGACCCATTGCGGCTCGCGCTTGGGCAGGTCGCCGCGCATCGGGAACGGCGTGTCGAGCAGGTTGACCGGGTAGCGGGACTGCGGTTTCGAATCGGCTTTCTTGTTGCTCATGATGTGGGTGGCGGTGAATTCGTTTCTATGCGTAGCGGCGCGCGGATTACGCGCGATGCGCGAGGAGCGTGGAACGCGCCCGGCAGGCGGCTCCGTATGAATCCCGGACGCCCTTCGGTGCGCGCTGCGGCGGTTCGTGCGGCGCGTTGCGCCGGCCCGAACCGGGGCGGTTATCTAATTCGATCGGTGGCCGAGGTGGCGAAACCGGTGGAGCGGCTGCCCGGCGTGCCGGCGCCGACCGCGGCGAACCACGCGCGCGCATTGGCGACGTCGCGCGCGATCGCGGCGGTGAGCGTTTCGAGGTCGACGAACTTCTCCTCGTCGCGCAGCTTTTTCAGGAATTCGACGCGCACGAGTTTGCCATACGCGTCGCCGTGCCAGTCGAGCAGGTGCACTTCGAGCAGCACGCGGCCGGAATCGTCGACGGTGGGGCGCAGGCCGAGGCTCGCGACGCCCGGCAGCGGTTGCTCGGCGATGCCATGCACCTGGACGACGAAAATGCCGGCGAGCGCCGGGCGCTTGTGCGCGATCGGCAGATTGAGTGTTGGGAAGCCGAGATCGCGGCCGAGCTTCATGCCGTGCGTGACATGGCCGCTGATCAGATAGTCGCGGCCGAGCGCGGCACGCGCCGCGTCGAGGTCGCCCGCGACCAGCGCCGCGCGCACGCCCGAGCTCGAAATGCGCGCGCCCGACGGATCGGCGACCGTCGCCATCTGTTCGACTTCGAAGCCGTACTGCTTGCCGGCCGCCTGCAGCGACGCGAAATCGCCGGCGCGCTTCGCGCCGTAGCGGAAGTCGTCGCCGATCATGATCCAGCGCGTGTGCAAGCCGTTGACGATGATCCGCTCGACGAACGCATCCGGCGACTGGCCCGCGAACGTCTGATTGAAGTGCTCGACCACGACCCGGTCGACCCCGTTGGTGCGCAACGCCTCCAGCTTGTCGCGCAGCATCGCGATGCGCGGCGGCGCGCCGGCCGGGTTGAAGAACTCGCGCGGGTGCGGCTCGAAGGTCATCACGCAGACGGGCAGGCCGCGCGCGTTGGCGGCCGCGCGCACGTGCGCGAGCAGAGCCTGGTGGCCGCGGTGGACACCGTCGAAGTTGCCGATGGTCAGCGCGCAGGGCGCGCGGCTCTCGGCATTGGGAAGACCGCGGAAGACTCTCACGATAGCGGGTTGCAGCGGTTGCTGCGGTTGCAATAGGGGCGCGGCCGGGGTGCCGCAAAACAATCGATTATAAACGCTTGGCGCAACAGACGGCTGCGTGGTCGCGGTCCGGCTATTGCCGAATGATAAAATCCGCCCATGAAAAAACTCGTCATCCTGATTTCCGGACGGGGCAGCAACATGGAAGCCATCGTGCGCGCTTGCGCGAGCGAGGGCTGGCCGGCGCAGGTCGCCGCCGTGATTGCCAACCGTCCCGATGCCGTGGGGCTTGCCTTCGCGGCGTCGCATGGCATCGCCACCGCGGTGGTGGACCATCGCCAGTTTCCGGATCGCGACAGCTTTGACGCGGCGCTCGCCGAGCAGATCGACGCGTTCACGCCGGACCTCGTCGTGCTCGCGGGTTTCATGCGCGTGCTGACCCCGCGCTTCGTCGACCATTACAGCGGGCGCATGCTGAACGTGCATCCGTCGCTACTGCCGAGCTTCCCGGGCCTGAAGACCCACCAGCAGGCGCTCGACGCCGGCGTGCGGCTGCACGGCGCGTCGGTGCATTTTGTTACATCAAAGCTCGATCACGGGCCGATCGTCTTGCAGTCGGCGGTGCCCGTCGAGGCGGACGATACCGCTGAAACGCTCGCTGCACGCGTGCTCGTCACCGAGCACATCATTTATCCACGCGCGGTGCGCTGGTTCGTCGAAGGGCGTCTCGCTCTGGACGGCTCGCGTGTCACGCTTACGCCGTCAGAGCCGCAATGGCTCTTTGCCGGTCACACCGCCGGAGAGGGCGCATGAGATTACATGGTTTCCTGATTGGACAAACTGAAACGCTGCTGGCCGAAGTGCTGCGGCTGACCGGTCCTGCCGACGCCACCACGAGCCGCTTCTTCCGCGCGCATCCGAAGCTCGGCCACGCCGAGCGCGGCGTGATCGCCGAGGCGGTGTTCGCGGTGCTGCGCCGCCGGATGGAGTTCGCGCATCTGGCCGAAAGCGGCACCGGCAGCCCGGCGCGCCGCATGGCACTGCTGGGCCTGATGCAGACGGCCGGACGCTCGGCGCTCAAGCCGTTCGTCACCGAGGCCGAGTCGACGTGGCTCGAACACGTGGCCAAGATCGACCCGGAAAGCCTGCCGCTGCGGATTCGCCTGAACCTGCCCGACTGGATCTGCCAGGCGTTGAGCACGCGCTTCGAGGCCGCCGAACTCGCCCAGCTGGCCGCTGCCCTGAATTACCCGGCGCCGCTCGACCTGCGCACCAACCCCATCAAGGCGAGCCGCGACGACGTGCTGGGCGCGCTGTCGAAGGCCGGCATCGAGGCGGGCGCGACACCGTTCGCAGCGCTCGGCGTGCGCGTAGTCGGCAAGCCGGCGCTCACCAAGCTGGACGCGTTCCAGCAGGGCTGGCTCGAAGTGCAGGACGAGGGCAGCCAGTTGCTGTGCTCGCTGGTCGCGCCACGGCGCGGCGAGATGATCGTGGATTTCTGCGCGGGCGCGGGCGGCAAGACGCTGGCGCTCGGCGCCGCGATGCGTTCGACGGGCCGCCTCTACGCGTTCGATATTTCGGAGCGGCGTCTCGCCAAGCTGAAGCCGCGGCTTGCGCGCAGCGGTCTGTCGAACGTGAACCCGGTGTTGATCGACAGCGAACACGACGCGAAGATCAAGCGTCTGGCCGGCAAGATCGACCGCGTGCTCGTCGATGCGCCGTGTAGCGGCCTCGGCACGCTGCGCCGCAATCCGGACCTGAAGTGGCGCCAGTCGCCGGAGTCGATTACCGAGCTGGCGCCGAAGCAGGCGTCGATCCTCGCGAGCGCGGCGCGTCTCGTGAAGAAGGGCGGCCGACTCGTCTACGCGACTTGCTCGATTCTCGAAGCGGAAAACGAGGCGATCGTGCGGCAGTTCCTTGCCGATCACCCGGACTTCGCGCTAGTGCCGGCGCGCGACGTGCTCGCCGAGCAGCGCATCGAGCTGGAGATGGGCGACTACCTGTCGCTGTGGCCACATCGCCATGCGACCGACGGCTTTTTCGCCGCCGTGCTCGAGCGCCAGAGCTAGGCAACCGGCTTCAGGCCGGCGCGGGCGGGGTCGTCGACGATCCGTACGCGCCGGCGATTTCGGCGATCCATGCATACGACATTTCCCCACATGTTCAGCGACATCGCGCGCGACTTCGGTCAGCCCGTGATGTTGTGGCAGGTTGCCATTCTGCTCGCGACGCTGCTCGTCTCGTGGCTGCTCGCGCGGGCGCTGCGCCGCCCGATCGAGCGGCCGCAGCAGCCGCGCTACCAGCGCCTGCGCTTCGGCATGGAAAGCCTCGACCGCGCGGCGTTTCCGCTGATCGGCGCGGCTCTCGTGCGGCTCGCGCGGGCGATCGCCGGCCAGTTCATGGACACCGCGCTGCTCGATCTGGCACTGGTGCCGCTCGTCGGTATCGGGCTGAACTACCTCGTGTTCTTCTTCGCACGACGGGTGTTCAACCGCGACGGCAGTGCGCATCCGTGGCTGTTTCTCATCGAGAAGACCGTGTCGGTGGTCGTGTGGATCGGCATGGTGCTCACGCTCCTCGGCATTCAGAACGCCGTAATCGCATGGATGGACAGCGTGCAATTCCGCGTCGGCAATGCGCACATGATGCTGTTGTCGCTGATCACCGGGCTGCTGTGGGTCGGCGTCACGATGATCGTCGCGGTGTGGCTCGGCTCGACGTTCGAAGATCGCCTGATGCGCTCGAAGACGCTCGACGTGAACCTGAAAGTGGTAGTCGCACGGGTGGGCCGGGCGGCCTTCGTGCTCGCTGCCATCCTGATCAGTCTGTCGCTCGTCGGTATCGACATCACGGTGCTCGGGATGTTCGGCGTCGGGCTCGGCTTCGGCATGCAGAAGATTGCGAGCAACTACGTGTCGAGCTTCATCATCCTGCTCGACCGCTCGTTGCGGATCGGCGACACGATCAACGTGAGCGGCCTGCAGGGCCGCGTCACGCAGATCCGCACGCGCTATACCGTGGTGCGCGGGCTCGACGGCATCGAGACGCTGATTCCGAACGAAAAGCTGATCACCGACGTCGTGCAGAACCGGTCTTCGTTTCTGACCCGCGGCTACGCTAAGGCGGCTGTGCAGATCGCCTACACGTCCGACGTCGAGCAGGTGATGACCCTGCTCCCCCAGGCCGCTGCCGACGTCCCGCGGGTGCTGCGCGAACCGGCGCCGACGCCATTTCTGGTCGGCTTCGGCTCGGACGGGATCAATCTCGAGCTGGGGTTCTGGATCGAGGACGCGGCGAGCGGCACGGGTGGCGTGCGCTCGACGGCCAATCGCAATATCTGGCGTCTGTTTTCCGAGCACGGCATCACAATTCCGTTCGCGCAACGCGAGGTGCGCATCGTCGCTCCGACAGGCGGCGCAATGTCGCACCCGGCAACAATGACCGACCCCTCGCTCGACGCCGCGGCCGATCCGGCGCTCAGGCCCGCCGACGGGGCCGCCAGCGACGGCCGCGAGGTTTGGTTTTGCGCTGCAGCGAGGGATGCACTGGTGCCCCGATAGTCGTTATCCGCTTGATACCGCACAAAAAATCCCTATTTGTTACAAACACTTGGGACGCTTCAAGTAGAATATCGACCTATCCCGCTGTATGCTTTCACTTTCTTGACACACGCGGCGCGTGTGCTCCGTATCTATCGTTCTGCAGGTAACTTACCTTGTTGAATTCTTTGCTCGATTTCCTTGCCCACGGCCTGCTGCATTTCTCGTGGTGGCAACTCGTCGTGTACACGCTGATCGTGACGCACATCACGATCATCGGCGTGACCGTCTATCTGCATCGCTGCCAGGCGCACCGTGCGCTGGATCTGCACCCGATCGCCAGTCACTTTTTCCGTTTCTGGCTGTGGATGACCACTGGCATGCTCACCGGCCAGTGGGCGGCGATTCACCGCAAGCACCACGCGAAGTGCGAGACCGAAGAGGATCCGCACAGCCCGCAGACGCGTGGCATCTGGAAGGTACTGCTCGAAGGTGCCGAGCTCTATCGCACCGAAGCGAAAAACGAAGAAACGATGCGCAAGTTCAGTCACGGCACGCCGAACGACTGGATGGAGCGCAACGTCTACACGAAGTACCCGATTCTTGGCGTGAGCCTGATGATGGTGCTCAACGTCGCGCTGTTCGGCGTCGTTGGCCTGACCATCTGGGCTGTGCAGATGGTGTGGATTCCGTTCTGGGCCGCGGGCGTGGTCAACGGTCTCGCGCACTTCTGGGGCTATCGCAACTTCAATTCGTCGGATGCGAGCACCAACATTCTCCCGTGGGGGATCATCATCGGCGGCGAGGAGCTGCATAACAATCACCACACGTACGCGACCTCGGCGAAGCTGTCGAACAAATGGTACGAGTTCGACATTGGCTGGATGTACATCCGCATCATGCAGGCGTTTCGTCTGGCCAAGGTGAAAAAGGTTGCGCCTACGCCGCGCCTGACCACCGGCAAGCTTGTGCTCGATCAGGACACGCTGCAGGCCGTGCTCGCGAACCGCTACGAAGTGATGGCGCGTTACGCGAAGGCGATCAAGCGCGCGTACCGCCAGGAGCTTGCGCATCTGAAGGAAGTCGGTGCGCGCGAGAAGTATCAGGTGATGCGTGGCGCGCGTAGCTGGTTCCACAAGGAGGAGGCGGGCCTGAACGAGCCGCAGAAGCTCCAGTTGCCGCAGATTTTCGCGAACAGCCAGAAACTGAAGACCTACATCGACATGCGCAACGAACTCGCGGCGATGTGGGAGCGCTCCAACGCGTCGCGCGAGCAACTGCTGGTGCAATTGCAGGACTGGTGCCATCGCGCCGAGCAGAGCGGTATCAAGGCGCTGCAAGACTTCGCGATGCGACTGCGTCGCTATGCCTGAAATCCATTAAAATTTAAGAACGTCACAAAACCCCGCGTTGGCGGGGTTTTGCATTTTTGGGCCGTGGAAAAGCATCGCGTCTGTGCGCGAGTGGCAAGCCGCGGCGGCCAGGTGAGGGCAGAGGAGATGATGGAGCAGCAGGCGATCAGGACCGTCGAATACGATCGGCCTCAGGCGCAGGGCACGACCTGCGGGATCGGGCAGGCATGGGCGAAGGTGCCCGAAACGCCGTCGGCCGAAGAGAAGCGGGCGCTGAAGGCACGCATTCGCGCGTTGCTCGAGCGCGAGAAAGCAGTGCTTGTCGCGCATTATTATGTCGACGCCGAATTGCAGGAGCTCGCCGACGAAACCGGTGGCTGCGTCGCCGATTCGCTGGAAATGGCGCGCTTCGGGCGCGATCACGCCGCGCAGACGCTGGTGGTCGCGGGCGTGCGCTTTATGGGCGAGACCGCGAAAATCTTGAGTCCCGACAAGCGCATCCTGATGCCGGATCTCGATGCGACCTGTTCGCTCGACCTTGGCTGTCCGGTCGATGAGTTCTCGGCGTTCTGCGACGCGCATCCAGACCGCACGGTCGTCGTGTACGCGAACACGAGCGCGGCTGTGAAGGCGCGCGCGGACTGGATGGTGACGTCGTCGATAGGGCTGGAGATCGTTGCCGATCTGCATGCGCGCGGCGAGAAGATCATCTGGGCGCCGGACCGTCATCTCGGCAGCTACATCCAGGGCAAGACTGGCGCCGACATGCTGATGTGGCAGGGCTCGTGCCTCGTTCACGATGAATTCAAGGGCATCGAGCTCGACCTGCTGCGCGCTGACTATCCGCACGCGAAGGTGCTGGTGCATCCGGAGTCGCCTGCCAACGTGGTCGCGCAAGCGGACGTGGTCGGCTCGACCACGCAGCTGATCGACGCCGCGCAGAAACTCGACGCGACACATTTCATCGTCGCGACCGACCTCGGCATCCTGCACAAGATGCAGCTCGCCGCGCCCGGCAAGACGCTGATCGCCGCGCCCACGGCCGGCAACAGCGCGACCTGCAAGAGCTGCGCGCATTGCCCGTGGATGGCGATGAACGGCCTCGCGAATTTGGCCGACGTGCTCGAGCGCGGCCACAACGAGATTTTCGTCGATCGCGCGATCGGCGAGCGGGCGCGCCTGCCGATCGACCGCATGCTCGACTTCGCGGCGCGTCACAAGAAGCGCGTGCAGGCAAGCGGCGATCTCGCGCGCGACGCGCAACTGTATTCGAACGTGGGGGCAGCGTAATGACGGTGGTGGAGAAGTCGCCCGAACTGGCGGTGGCGCACGAAGGGGCGAGCGCAGTGTCGCCGCTTTTCGCGGAGATTCACGCGCAATACGGCGCGGCGTTCGACGCGGCGCTCGGGCGCAACGTCGCCGATGCGCTCGCCGAAGATATCGGCAGTGGCGATCAGACCGGTCGCCTCGTGCCTGCGGATGACATCCGCGACGCGCGCATCATCGTGCGCGAGGATGCGGTGCTGTGCGGCGTGCCGTGGTTCGACGCAGTGATGCGCTCGGTCGACCCGCGCATCGAAGTTCAATGGCGTTACCGTGAGGGCGACCGCATGAGCGCCGACGCGACGGTCTGCGATCTGCGCGGGCCGGTGCGCGCGCTCCTGACCGCGGAGCGCAACGCGATGAACTTCCTGCAACTGCTGTCGGGAGTGGCGAGCGCGACGCGTCGCTATGTCGACGCAATCGCGCACACGCGCACACGAGTTCTCGATACGCGCAAGACGCTGCCGGGTTTGCGGCTCGCGCAGAAGTACGCGGTACGCGTCGGCGGCGGTGCGAACCAGCGACTCGCGCTGTACGACGGCATCCTGATCAAGGAAAACCACATTGCCGCGGCCGGCGGCGTTGCCGCGGCGATGGACGCGGCGCTCGCGTTGAATTCGGGCGTGCCGATCCAGATCGAAGTCGAAACGCTCGAGCAACTGGAAACGGCGCTCGCGCATCGCGCACAGTCGATTCTGCTCGACAATTTCTCGTTCGACATGATGCGCGACGCGGTTCGTATCACGGCGGGGCGCGCGGTGCTTGAGGTATCGGGCGGCGTGAACTTCGAGACTGTGCGTACGATCGCGGAGACGGGCGTGGACCGCGTGTCGATCGGCGCGCTGACCAAGGACGTGCGCGCGACCGACTATTCGATGCGGATCGTCTGAGCTTCGCGCGTTTAGCGCATCGAAAGACGCTCGTGACAACTGAACAAGGCCATTGCCGGAGTTTTTCGGCAATGGCCTTGTCGTTTGTGGCGCCGTTTCAGCGTGTGTTTCGACGCCAGGCCGTTAGCTAATCGGCCTGCGCACATACTTCGGCGTGAGCACCGTGGGCAGCGCCTTGGGCAAACTGGCCGGCCAGTCGCGGCTGAAATGCAGGCCGCGGCTTTCGCGTCGCGAGCGCGCCCCGTCGACGATCAGCGACGCCACGTCGACCAGATTGCGCAACTCCAGCAGATCGCGGCTCACCTTGAAGTTCGCGTAGTACTCGTGGATCTCGTCGCGCAGCAGCGCGAGCCGGTGCTTCGCGCGCTCGAGCCGCTTGTCGGTGCGCACGATGCCAACGTAGTTCCACATCAGCCGGCGCAACTCATCCCAGTTGTGCGCGACCACGACTTCCTCGTCCGGATCGGACACGCGGCTTTCGTCCCACGCCGGCAGCGGCGCATGGACAGCGGCGGCAAAGCCTTCCGCTTCGATCGCCTCCGCGGCCGAGCGGCCGATCACAAGGCATTCGAGCAGCGAATTGCTGGCGAGCCGGTTTGCGCCGTGCAGGCCGGTGCAGGACGTTTCGCCGACCGCGTAGAGGCCCGCGAGGTCGGTGCGGCCCGCCAGATCGGTGACGACGCCGCCGCACGTGTAATGCGCGGCGGGCACGACCGGAATCGGTTCTTTCGTGATGTCGATGCCGAACTCGAGGCAGCGGGCGAGGATCGTCGGGAAATGCTCATGCAGAAATTCGGCCGGCTGGTGGCTGATGTCGAGGTACACGCAATCGATGCCGCGTTTCTTGATCTCGAAGTCGATCGCCCGCGCGACGATATCGCGCGGCGCCAGTTCCGCGCGCTCGTCGTGATTGGGCATGAAGCGCGTGCCGTCGGGCAGCTTAAGAATGCCGCCTTCGCCGCGGACCGCTTCTGAAATGAGGAACGACTTCGCGTACGGGTGGAACAGACAGGTCGGATGAAACTGGATGAATTCCATGTTCGACACGCGGCAGCCCGCGCGCCATGCCATCGCGATGCCGTCGCCGGTCGCGGTGTCGGGGTTCGTCGTGTACAGGTAGACCTTGCCGGCGCCGCCGGTCGCGAGCACCGTATGCGGCGCTTCGATCGTGACTGTGCGGCCGCTTTGCAGATCGAGCGCATACAGGCCGTGACAGCGGCGGCCGGGCAGCCCGAGGCGCTCGGACGTGATCAGGTCGATCGCGTGATGGTCTTCGAACAGCGTAATGTTCGGATGGCGGCGCACCTGCTCGCTGAGCGTGGCGACGACCGCGTGACCGGTCGCGTCGGCCGCATGAATGATCCGGCGATGGCTATGGCCGCCTTCGCGCGTCAGATGAAAACCCAGTTCGGCGGCGTCGTCCTTCGTGAACGGCACGCCCTGCTCAATCAACCATTCGATCGCGGCGCGCCCATGCTCGACAATGAAGCGCGTCGCAGCCTCGTCGCACAGGCCGCCACCCGCGATCAGCGTGTCGCGCACATGATTCTCGACGCTGTCCGCGGAATCGAGCACCGCGGCGATGCCGCCTTGCGCCCAGTCGCTCGCGCCCTCGGTCAGCGATCGCTTGGCGATCACAGCAACTCGTCGCGTCTGCGCGAGATTGAGCGCGACGCTCAAACCAGCCAGACCGCTACCGACAATCGCCACATCGAATTCCATTGCCCACATCTCCGTCTTTCGTATTGCGATGACGGCGCGCGAGCCGCGCGCCGCGAAAACGACAAAGGATACGCGTCGCGACGCACTAGCGAAAGCTGGCCAAACGGAATAGGGCGATTCGCGCGCGAATGCAGTGCTATCGCAAGGTCCGCACGAAAACAAAAAAGCCTCGCACGAATGCGAGGCTTTTCATGTTTTTGCCTTCGTCAGGCTGGAGAGCCAAGATTACTTGATCTTGGTTTCCTTGTAGTCAACGTGCTTGCGGATGACCGGATCAAATTTCTTGATCAGCATCTTTTCCGGCATGTTGCGTTTGTTTTTCGTGGTCGTGTAGAAGTGACCCGTGCCTGCGGTCGATTCCAGCTTGATCTTGTCGCGTGCGCCTTTCGCCATGATTTACTCCTTAGGCTTCACCGCGTGCGCGCAGGTCTGCGAGCACAGCGTCGATACCGTTCTTGTCGATCAGGCGCAGGCCGGCGTTCGAAACGCGCAGACGCACCCAACGGTTTTCGCTTTCCACCCAGATACGGCGGTTTTGCAGGTTCGGCAGGAACCGGCGCTTGGTCTTGTTGTTCGCGTGGGAAACGTTGTTGCCGCTCATCGGCGCTTTCCCAGTTACTTGGCATACGCGTGCCATGAGAGCACTCCTAATACGCT
>DATAQT010000124.1:0-1785 GCA_036264535.1 Paraburkholderia sp.
GTCGCGGTTCCGGTGGAGGAGGAAGAAGAGCCGGGAACAGCGCCGCGCCGCGGCGCCCGTCCGGAGGTCAAGAAGCCGGTGGCGCCGGTTCGGCGCGAAGACGCGCGCCGCCGGACCGGAAAATTGACGGTCACGCGTGCGCTCGCCGGCGACGAAGGAGAGCGAATGCGCAGCCTGGCTTCGGTGCGCCGGGCGAGAGAGCGCGAGCGCCTGCGGCTGCATCACGGCGAGCAGGAACAGATCAAGGTCGTGCGCGAAGTCGTCGTCCCGGAGACGATCACCGTCCAGGAACTGGCGAACCGCATGGCCGAGCGCGCTGCCGATGTGATCAAATCGCTGATGCGCATGGGGGTGATGGCGACGATCAACCAAGTCATCGATGCCGATACCGCCGAGCTGATCGTCACCGAGTTCGGACACCGTCTGCGGCGCGTGTCGGAGGCCGATGTCGAGATCGGCCTGCGCGGCGAGGAGGACGAGCCCGAGGCGCTCGAGCCGCGCGCGCCCGTAGTAACCGTGATGGGCCATGTCGATCACGGCAAGACCTCGCTGCTTGACGCGTTGCGCGAGACCGATGTCGCGGGCGGCGAGGCCGGCGGTATCACGCAGCATATCGGCGCCTATCGCGTCAACCTGCGGAGCGGTAAGCAGATCACCTTCATCGATACGCCCGGCCATCAGGCGTTCACCGCGATGCGCGCGCGCGGCGCCAACGTGACCGATATCGTGGTGCTCGTCGTAGCCGCCGATGACGGCATCATGGAGCAGACTGTCGAAGCGATCCGTCACGCCAAGGCGGCGCAGGCGCCAATCATCGTCGCCATCAACAAGATGGACAAGCCGGATGCGCGGCCCGAACGCGTGCGGCAGGAGCTGCTGCAGCACGAGCTGGTCGTCGAGCAGCTCGGCGGCGAGGTGCTCGATGTCGAGGTCTCGGCCCTCAAAAAGACCAACCTCGACAAGCTCGAGGAGGCGATTCTGCTCCAATCCGAGCTGCTCGATCTGAAGGCCAACCAGAACCGTTCCGCCGAGGGGGTCGTGCTCGAGGCCAAACTCGAACGCGGGCGCGGCGCGGTTGCGACCGTGCTCATCCAGCGCGGCACGCTGCGGGTCGGCGACATCTTTGTTTCAGGCAGCGAATGGGGCCGGGTGCGCGCATTGCTCGATGATCGCGGGCAAAACATCCTAGAGGCGGGTCCCTCGACGCCCGTCGAGGTGCTGGGGCTCAACGGGACGCCTCTGGCGGGCGATGATTTCGTAGTCGCGGAAAACGAGAGCCGCGCGCGCGATATCGCCGACTTCCGTCAGCGCCGCCGCCGCGACAATACTGCTGCAACAGGCACGCGCGGAACCCTCGAGCAGATGTTCTCGCAAATCGCGGCCGGTGTGGCGAAAGAATTACCGGTCGTGGTCAAATCGGACGTCCAGGGTTCTCTCGAAGCGATCGTCGGCTCGCTCGAAAAAATCTCGACGAGCGAAGTTTCGGTACGCGTGCTGCACTCGGCCGTTGGCGGCATCAACGAAAGTGACGTGATCCTCGCCAAAGCCTCGAATGCGGTGATCATCGGGTTCAATGTCCGCGCCAATCCGCAGGCGCGCGAGCTGGCGCGGCGCGACGGTGTCGAGATCCGGTATTACTCGATTATCTACGATCTGATCGACGACATGCGCAAGGCGCTGTCCGGATTGCTCGCTCCGACATTGCGCGAGCGGCTGCTCGGCAACGCCTCGATCCGCGAGGTCTTCAACATCACCAGGGTCGGAAAAGTCGCCGGCTGCATGGTT
>DATAQT010000125.1:0-2352 GCA_036264535.1 Paraburkholderia sp.
CTCGAACTGATCCAGCTGCCGCACATGGCGAACCGGCCGGTCACGCAGCTCTCGGGCGGGCAGCGTCAGCGCGTCGCGATCGCGCGCGCGATTGCTTCGGAGCCCCAACTGCTGCTGCTCGACGAGCCGCTGTCCGCACTCGACGCGAAGCTGCGCGAAGCGATGCAGGTCGAAATCCGCCTGCTGCAACAACGTCTGGGCATCACGACGATCATGGTCACGCACGACCAGCGCGAAGCGATGACGATGGCCGACGAGATCGTCGTGATGGAGAAAGGCCGCATCGCGCAGGTCGGCAAACCGCTCGACATTTACCGCGATCCGGTCAGCGAGTTCGTCGCCGACTTCATCGGGCTCGGCAACATCCTGCCGGTGCAGTACGACGGCGTGGGCGTCGTGAGCCTGCCGGGCGGACGGCGCATCGCGGTCGCGCCGCTCACGGATGCCCGGCAAGCGCCTGGGTCCGGCGATGCGATCCGCTTGTTGATCCGCCCCGAGGACATCTGCGTGAAGGCGGCCACGGAACCCGTGAACGCGAACCGGCTGCCCGGTACTGTCACGTTCATTCGCGACGTCGGCGCGTCGCTCGAAGCGACGATCGATTGCGTGGGCTTCACGCTGACCGCCGCGACCACGCCGCGCGAAACGCCCGGGCTCGCGCTCGGCATGCCAGTGCTCGCCGAACTGCCGCCGCATGCGTGCAAGCTGATCGCCGCGCGCGCCGCTTGATGGACGGCGGAACAACTTCCACGCGCTTCGCCTTCAATAAAACCGCTTTTCGACAGAGGAAGAAATTATGAACCAGCGCTCCGCTCTCCAACCGACCCGCCGCGTGTTTGCGACGCTCGCCGCGACGCTCGCGATGACCGCGCTCGGCGCGCTCGCTGCGCTGCCGTCGGCCGCGCATGCCGACGCGCTCGACGACATCGCGAAGTCCGGCACCGTGCGCATCGGCGTGTTCGAAGACTATCCGCCGTTCGGCTCGATCGGTCCGGACATGAAGCCGGTCGGCTACGACATCGACGTCGCCAATCTGATCGGCAAGTCGCTCAACGCGAAGGTCGAGCTGGTGCCGGTCACCGGCGACAACCGCATGGCGTTTCTGGCCGACCACAAGGCCGACATGCTGCTGTCGGTCGGCCAGACGCCCGAGCGCGAAAAAGTGATCGACTTCTCGCAACCGTACGCGCCGTACTACCTCGCGGTGTTCGGCCCGAAGTCGCTGCAGGTCAAGAACGCCGCCGACCTCGCCGGCAAGTCGATCTCGGTCGCCCGCGGCACGCTCGAAGACCTGAGCGTGACGAAGATCGCGCCGCCCTCCGCGAACATCAAACGTTTCGACGATCCGAACGGCGCAATATCGGCGTTTCTTTCTGGTCAGGTACAGTTGATGGTGGTCGGCAACGACGTCGGCGCGACGATTCTCGCGCGGCATCCGGCGAACGATCCGGAGCAGAAATTCGCGCTGTTCAGCTCGCCCGATCACGTCGGTCTGAACAAGAACGAGCCGCGCCTGAAGGCGAAGGTCGACGAAACGATTGCCAAGGCCCGCAAGGACGGCTCGTTGAACACGATTTCGCAGAAGTGGCTGCGCGCGCCGCTGCCGGCCGATCTTTGAACCCTGTGGCGTGGCGCCTCGAACGCCACGCCGCAATCTGATCCTACGATGGGCACGAGGCCATGACTTACGCGTTCGATTTCAGCGGCTTCGGCCTCTATGCGGGGATGCTCGTCCGCGGCGCCGCCGTGACCCTCGGGCTCACTGCCGTCTCGACCCTGGCGGGCGGCCTCGTCGGTGTCGCCGGCGCGAGCATCGCGGCGGCCGGGCCGAAGTGGGCACGGTGGCTGGTCGCGAGCTATGTCGAGCTGATCCGCAACACGCCGTTTCTCGTGCAGCTGTTTTTCGTGTTCTTCGGCCTGCCGAGTCTCGGCATTCATATCGACGAGATACAGGCCGCGATTCTCGCGATGACCGTCAATCTCGGCGCGTACGCGACCGAGATCGTGCGCGCCGGCATCGATTCGATTTCGCGCGGCCAGGTCCAGGCCGCCCAGGCGCTCGGCCTGCACGGACGCCAGGTGTTCCGCCACGTCGTGCTGCCGCAGGCGCTCGCCAACGTGTTTCCCGCGCTGCTCGGCCAGGTGCTGATCGTGATGCTCGGCTCGGCCGTCGTGTCGCAGATCTCGGTGCCCGACCTGACCTATGCGGCGAACTTCATCCAGTCGCGCAACTTCCGCTCGTTCGAGAGCTACCTGATCATCACGGCGACCTATCTGCTGATGTCGATCGTGTTGCGGCAGTTGTTGAACCGCTTCGGCCGCAGCCTGTTCGCGGGCCGCGCAGCACGTGGC
>DATAQT010000195.1:0-2642 GCA_036264535.1 Paraburkholderia sp.
TTCGAGATCTATCAGATCGAGACGGCGACGGGCTATAGCGCGGGCGCCGGTGGCGAGCAGCGCTTCGAGCCGTTCTATCACGCGCGCGATCTCGGCGCCACGTATCGCGCCGGCGCGTACTACCAGGTGCGGCGCGAAAAACGTCTGCCCTCGGCGCGCCAGCACGAGCGCGGCCCGCGCACCAGTTACCTCGGCAGCGAGATGTTCGTTGCGCTGGTGGACGCGAGCAATGCGCCGTTTCGCGCCGACCTGCGCCAGCTCGGCCTGCAGGTGCTCTGCACCAACCGCGACTTGCCGTTGACGATGCCGGTCGGCGTCGGCCCCGCCGATTTCACCCTGGACGTCGAAGCGCCGGTGCAAAGCGTGCGCTGCGTGAGCGGCCCGAGCCGGCCGCTGCCCTCGTACGCGCACGGAGCCGTGGCGTGGCGGCTGCTGAGCCACCTGTCGTTGAATTACTCGTCGCTGCTCGATAACGACGCGCAGGAGGGCGCCCGCGCGCTGCGCGATCTGCTGAGCCTCTACTGTCCCGCCGACGAGATCGCGAGTCAGCGGTTGATCGAAGGCGTGCGTTCGATCGATTCGCGTTCGGTGACACGACGCCTGCCGTGCGCCGGACCGATCGTGTTCGGCCGCGGTCTCGAAGTGACGCTGACGCTCGATGAAACCGCGTTCGAAGGCGCCGGCGCGTTTCTGCTCGGCACCGTGCTCGCGCATTATTTCGCGCAATACGTATCGATCAACTCGTTCACGGAGACCGTCGTGAAGACGCTTTCGCGCGGCGAGATCATGCGCTGGCCAGCGAGGGTCGGACAATGCCGGACGCTCTGACACTGCTGCGCCGGCTCGAAGACGACGCGCACCGCTTCGACTTCTTCCAGGTCGTGAGGCTGCTCGAGAACGCGTACGCGGACAAGCCGCGCGTGGGCGAGTCGATGCAGCCGCGTGACGATGCGATCCGCTTCGTTCAGGAACCCGAACTGGTGTTCCATCCGACCACGCTCGGCGCCTTCACGCCGGCTGGAGAGCATCACGCCGCGCGACTTGCGGTCAAGTTCTTCGGTCTGCTCGGGCCGCACGGCCCCTTGCCGACCCATCTGACCGAGTACGCGCGCGATCGCGCCCGCAACGCGAACGATCCGACCTTCGCGCGTTTTCTCGATGTCTTCCATCACCGCATGGTGTCGCTGTTCTACCGCGCGTGGGCCAATGCGCAACCGGCTGTGAGTCTCGACCGTCCGGGGCGCGATCGCTTTTCCTTTTATGTCGGCAGCATGTTCGGGCTTGGCGAGCCGACGCTGCGCGAGCGCGATGCGGTCCCCGATTTCGCCAAACTGCACTTCGCCGGTTTGCTGGGCGGGCCGACCCGTCCGGCCGCGGGTTTGAAACTCGTGCTGGCGCGCTTTTTCGACCTGCCGGTCGAGATCGAGCAGTGGGTCGGCCATTGGCTGACGCTGCCGGCCAACTCGTTGTTGCGCCTGGGCAGAGCGGACGGCTCCGCCGCGCTCGGCGTCTCGACGCTGCTCGGCGCGCGCGTCTGGGATTGCCAGCATAAATTCCGCATCGTCATCGGACCGTTGAGCCGCGCCGACTACGAGCGCTTCCTGCCCGGCGGCGAGAGTCTGAACCGGCTCGTCGACTGGGTGCGCAACTACGCGCGCGACGGTCTCGATTGGGATCTGCGGCTGGTGCTGAAGCAGGAGGACGTGCCGCGCCTGAAGCTCGGGCGCCACACGCGGCTCGGTTACACCACCTGGGCGCTTGGCCACCCGGCGCGCGGCGATCAGCGCCAGCTGGTGCTGCGACCGACCGGTCCGGATGGCCGCTCGCGGATCGCCGCGACGGCGCGCGAGGCGTCCGCGACGGCGCCGCCACCGACATCATCGAGGGAATAGCAAAATGGCCGAGATCAAACGGGCAGCGCTGTTTGGCAAGCTGAACAAGCTCGGATTCCGCGCAATCGAGAGCGCGAACGTGTTTTGCAAGTTGCGCGGCAATCCTTATATCGAACTGTCGCACTGGTTCCATCAGATCCTGCAATTGCAGGACTCCGACCTGCACCGCATCATCAAACACTACGGGCTCGAGCCTTCCGCATTGGCGCGCGATCTGACCGAAGCGCTCGACCGCCTGCCGCGAGGCTCGAGTTCGGTGACCGACATTTCGTCGCAAGTCGAGGAAGCGGTCGAACGTGGCTGGGTGTTCGGCTCGCTGATGTTCGGCGAGTCGCAGGTGCGCACCGGTCATCTGGTGGTCGGCCTGCTCAAGACGCCGTCGCTGCGCAACGGCCTGTACGGCATCTCGCGGCAATTCGAACGCATCAAGCTCGACTCGCTCGTCGACGAGTTCCACAGCCTGCTGCGCGAGTCGCCGGAAGCGGCAATGGGCGCGAGCGATGGTTTTCAGGCGGCCGGCGCGCAGCGCGATGGCGCCGACGCCGATGGCACGGGCGGTCCGGTGCCGGCCGCCGCGCTGGGCAAACAGGAAGCGCTGCGGCGCTTCACCACCGATCTGACCGAGCAGGCCCGCAACGGCAAGCTCGACCCGATCGTCGGGCGCGACGAGGAAATTCGCCAGGTGGTCGACATCCTGATGCGCCGCCGCCAGAACAATCCGATCCTGACCGGCGAGGCGGGCGTCGGCAA
>DATAQT010000250.1:0-3404 GCA_036264535.1 Paraburkholderia sp.
TGCAAGCCTGGTACGGGGAATCCCACATTCTGCACGGCGTCGATCTGTCGGTCGGTCGCGGCGAGGTCGTGACGCTGCTCGGGCGCAATGGCGCGGGCCGCACGACGACGCTGCGCGCGATCATGGGTCTCACGGGGCGTCGGACCGGCTCGATCCGGATCGGCGGACGCGAAACGATCGGCCTGGCTACACATCGCATCGCGCATTGCGGCATCGGCTATTGCCCGGAAGAGCGCGGCATTTTTTCGAGCCTGTCGTGCGAGGAAAATCTGCTGCTGCCGCCGCCCGTCGGCGACAAGGCGCACATGATGTCGCTCGAGGAAATCTACGCGATGTTCCCGAACCTGTACGAGCGGCGCATGAGTCAGGGCACGCGGCTCTCAGGCGGCGAGCAGCAGATGCTCGCGGTCGCGCGGATTCTGCGCACCGGCGCGAATCTGCTTCTGCTCGACGAGATATCGGAAGGGCTCGCGCCCGTGATCGTGCAGGCGCTCGCGCGCATGATCGTCACGCTGAAGGCGCGCGGCTACACGGTCGTGATGGTCGAGCAGAACTTCCGCTTCGCCGCGCCGCTCGCGGACCGTTTCTATGTGATGGAGCACGGCATGATCGTCGAGCATTTCGGGGCCAGCGAGCTCGAAGGCAAGATGCCGGTGCTGCACGATTTGCTGGGCGTATAGACACGGACACACGCGCGCCCGACTGCCTCTTATAACCACAAGTGAAGAACCAGGAGACACACGCATGAAAAAGAACCCACTCGCGCGGCTTGCCTCGCTCTGTTTCGCGGTCGCCGCCGGCACCGCACTGACGCTGGGCAGCGCGCAAGCGGCCGATGATGCCGTCAAGATCGGCTTCATCACGGATCTGTCGGGACTGTACGCGGATATCGACGGGCAGGGCGGTCTTGAAGCGATCCGGATGGCGGTCGCCGACTTCGGCGGCAAGGTCAACGGCAAGCCGATTACGGTGCTATACGCGGATCACCAGAACAAGGCGGACATCGCGGCGTCGCGCGCTCGCGAATGGTTCGACCGCGATGGCGTCGATCTGCTGATCGGCGGCACGAACTCGGCGACCGCTCTGTCGATGAACACTGTCGCGGGCGAAAAGCACAAGGTTTACATCAACGTCGGCGCCGGCGCCGATACGCTCACCAACGAGCAATGCACGCCGTACACGATCCACTACGCGTACGACACGACCGCGCTCGCGAATGGCACGGGCTCGGCGGTGACGAAGCAGGGCGGCAAGACGTGGTACTTCCTGACGGCAGACTACGCGTTCGGCAAGGCGCTCGAAAAGGCGACCTCGGACGTCGTGAAGGCGAACGGCGGCCAGGTGCTGGGCGAGGTGCGTCATCCGCTGTCCGCGTCGGACTTCTCGTCGTTCCTGCTGCAGGCGCAGGCCTCGAAAGCGCAGATCCTCGGTCTCGCGAACGCGGGCGGCGACACGATCAACTCGATCAAGGCCGCGAAGGAATTCGGCATCAACAAGACGATGAAGCTCGCCGCGCTGCTGATGTTCATCGACGACGTGCACAGCCTCGGTCTCGAAACGACGCAAGGTCTGGTGCTGACCGACAGCTGGTACTGGAACAAGGATGCCGACACGCGCAAGTGGTCGCAGCGCTACTTCGACAAGATGAAGAAGATGCCGTCGAGCCTGCAGGCCGCGGATTACTCGGCAACGATGACCTATCTGAAGGCGGTGCAAGCGGTCGGCACGACCGATCCCGACAAGGTGATGGCGCAGTTGCGCAAGACCAGGATCGACGACTTCTACGCGAAGGGCTACATCCGTCAGGACGGCAGCATGATCCACGACATGTACCTGATGCAGGTGAAGACGCCGGCCGAATCGAAGGAGCCGTGGGACTACTACAAGATCATGGCGACGATTCCGGGCGATCAGGCTTTCACGACCAAGGCGCAGACCCGTTGCGCGTTGTGGAAGTAAGCGCGGACGTGTAGCAAGCGGTCGAGGACCGCGCAGACCTGAGAGAACCGCCGGCGGTGCAGGGGCACGCGCTGGCGGTTGACCGTTTCAGGTACCGGACGTGATGGGCACGGGCACCGCTCGTTGCGCGCCGGCCGGATCGTGCGTCACCGATCTCACCTTGACGATGGCTTGAAGGGCTAAGGGCTTCAATGGACATCTTTGGCGTTCCGCTACCGGCGATGCTGAGCCAGCTTCTGCTCGGGCTCGTGAACGGTTCGTTCTACGCGATTCTGAGCCTTGGGCTGGCGGTGATTTTCGGCCTGCTCAACGTGATCAACTTCGCGCATGGCGCACTGTTCATGCTCGGTGCGATGCTTGCGTGGATGGGGCTGTCGTATTTCAATCTGCCCTACTGGGTCATGCTTGTGCTCGCGCCGCTGCTCGTCGGGCTCGCCGGCATCGCGATCGAGCGCTCGATGCTGCGCTGGCTTTACAAGCTCGATCATCTATATGGCCTGTTGCTGACGTTTGGCCTCACGCTCGTGATCGAAGGTGTGTTCCATTCGATCTACGGCTCGTCGGGCCAGCCGTACGACGTGCCGTCCGCGCTGTCGGGCGCTACCAATCTCGGCTTCATGTTCCTGCCGAACTATCGCGCGTGGGTGGTCGTCGCGTCGCTCGTCGTGTGCTTCGCGACATGGTTCGTGATCGAGAAGACCCGGCTGGGCGCGTATCTGCGCGCGGGCACCGAAAACCCGAAGCTCGTCGAGGCGTTCGGCGTCAACGTGCCGCTGATGATCACGCTGACCTACGGCTTCGGCGTCGCGCTCGCTGCCTTTGCCGGCGTGCTCGCGGCACCGGTGATTCAGGTGTCGCCTCTGATGGGCCAGCCGATGATCATCACCGTATTCGCGGTGGTCGTGATCGGTGGCATGGGCTCGATCATGGGCTCGATTCTGACCGGCCTGATGCTTGGGGTAGTCGAAGGACTCACGCGTGTGTACTACCCCGAAGCGTCGGCGACCGTCGTCTTCGTCATCATGGCGCTCGTGCTGCTCGTGCGTCCGGCGGGTCTTTTCGGCAGGGAAAAATGATGCAGAGAAAAGTGCTCTACGGTCTGCTGCTGATCGTGCTGCTCGCGGTGCCGGTGCTCGGCATCTATCCGCTCTTCGTGATGAAGGTGCTGTGCTTTGCGCTGTTCGCGGCCGCCTTCAATCTGCTGATCGGCTATACGGGCTTGCTGTCCTTTGGTCATGCGATGTTTCTCGCCTCGGCCGGCTACGTGACCGGCTATGCGATGCAGACGCTCGGCTTTTCGCCGGAACTCGGCGTGCTGAGCGGCACCGCGGCGGCGACGCTGCTTGGGCTGGTCGTCGGCTTCTTCGCGATTCGCCGCCAGGGCATCTACTTCGCGATGGTGACGCTCGCGCTCGCGCAGATGGTCTACTTCGTGTTCCTGCAGG
>DATAQT010000252.1:0-12315 GCA_036264535.1 Paraburkholderia sp.
CTTGCCGGCGGGGCGTTGTTGCATGCGCGCCGCGTTTTTCGTCGGCGCGGATCGGAAAATACGGGATTCCGCGCGGCGCGAACGAGCCAGTCTCGGTAATATCCCTATAATGGCCGTGCCGCAAATTGTGCTGCGGCGCCGCCGACGACAGGAGGATGCCTTGGCGAGAACGAAGGAGACGCGTGCGAACGCCGCGCCCGGCGCCGGAACGATTTTTACGTTGCGCGCCATCGGTCTCGTGCTCGCCGTCCGCTGGCTTTTCTCGATGTCCCAGATGAGCCTGAGCACCGCGCTGACCGCGATGGCGTCTTCGCCCTGGGCATGTATCAACCTTGTCTTCCTGTTCCTGCTGATCTTCCTGCCGGGTGCCCGCGCCGTCGCCGAGCGTCCGTTTCATCCGCTGCCGCAATGGCTGCGCCAGGCGCTGCGCCTGTTTGCGTTCCTCGGGTTGCTGTTTGCGCTGTGGTCGGTCGGCGCGTTCGTCGTGAGCGCCGGCTGGCGTCGCGCGATGCAGGCGGTCGCGGCCACCAACGGCTGGCTGCTCGCGGCGCCGGTGCTGTATGCGCTCGTCGTGTGGATCTGCCGGCCGCTGCCCCTGTGGCGCACCAACGTCGCCGCGCGGCGCTTCGCGATCGGCCGCTATGCGGTGTCGCTCGATCCGCTGACGCGCACCGTCGTCGTGTGGGCCGAGCGGCGCAAGGTTGGGCAATATGATGCGCGGGAATTGTCGGTGCGTTGGGCGAATGGACCCGACGTGCACGCGCAGCCGGCGCCCACGCCCGCGGTCGCGTACGGCGCGGCGGGCGAGGCCGGCGCGTCAGCGACGCCGATGATGGGGCCGGTGGCCGCACCGTCGCTCGCGCGCAGTGCGTTCGGCGTGCGTCCGAAGGTCGAGTTGCTGTGGGATTCGCCTGCCGCCGCGGGGCATAACCGGCAGACCGTTTTCCGCGCCGCGCTGACGACCGAAGGCGATCGCGTCGCCGCCCGCGCGCTCGACACGACGCTGCGCCAGGTCTGACGCTGCACGTTTTGTGCTATCGACCACATCGCGTGGCCGATGCACGCATCCCGAAGTGAAGCTTCGCAGATAATGCAATCAAGCCGCCCGGCCTGCAGGCGGGCGAGTAGAACACTCATCGATCGATCGCGTCTTTCGCAGGAGTCGCCATGCTGGTTCGCTGGTTGCTTGCCGCCCTTCATCTGCTCGCTTATGGCTTTGCGCTCGCGTCGATTCTCAGACGCACGTGGTCGCTGCGCCGCGCGTCGGTGCCCGCCGCGTTGCGTTCGGTGTTCCGAGCCGATTCGCGCTGGGGCATCGCCGCGCTGGTGCTGATCGTGACCGGCCTGATGCGCGTGTTCGGCGGTTATGAGAAGGGCGCCGACTACTACCTGCACGAGCCGCTCTTTCACGTGAAGATGGCGTTGCTGGTGCTGATCCTGATCCTCGAAGTACCCACGATGCTCGGCCTGATGCGCTGGCGAGCGTCGATCCGCAGCGGCGCGGCGCCCAATCTGAAGAAGGCGCGTTCCTACGCGCACTTCAACGTGATCCAGACCGTGCTGCTCGTTCTGATGGTGTTTGCCGCGACGGGCATGGCGCGAGGTATCGGGCTGCCCGCCGGCGTGGTGTAGCGCGGCGGGCCATCTATTTCCACGGGCTTCTGGTGATGTTGAGCGAGGCGGCGCTTGCCGTTGCGGCTGTTGTGTCCGCTGGTCGCGCTAGCCAACCAGCAAGCCGGAATCGTCGACCCGGTCAGCCTTGAGGTCCGCGGTCTCGCGCACGAGCTCCGACTCGCCGAGGCCCTTGACCAACTCCAACGCCTGACGCTCGAACAGGCGCCGGTACAAACCGTTGTCGCGTTTGATCAAGGCGTCGTGGCTGCCTTCTTCGATCACTTTGCCCTTGTCCAGCACCAACAGCCGGTCGAGCGCGCGCACGGTCGACAGCCGATGCGCGACCACCAGCGTCGTACGGCCTTGCATCAGCCGCTCCATCGCGCGCTGGATCAGTACTTCGCTTTCGCTGTCGAGGCTCGACGTGGCTTCATCGAGAATCAGGATCGGCGCGTCGGCGAGAAACGCGCGCGCGATCGCGACACGTTGACGCTCGCCGCCCGATAACTTGATTCCGCGTTCGCCGACCAGCGTGTCGTAACCGTTCGGCAGCGCCGCGATGAAGTCGTGCGCGCTCGCGAGCCGCGCGGCCCGCTCGATGTCAGCGCGGCTCGCGCCGGGCCGTGCATACGCGATGTTCTCGGCGAGCGAGCGGTGAAACAGCACCGGCTCCTGCTGCACGATCGCAATCTGGCTGCGCAACGACGCCTGCTGGACCTGCGCGATGTCCTGAGCATCGATCGTGATCCGGCCGCCCGAAATGTCATGAAGGCGCTGGATCAGCTTGATGAAGGTCGTCTTGCCCGAGCCCGAGTGACCGACCAGCCCGACGCGCTCGCCCGGCGCGATGCGCACGGAGAAGTCGTCGTAGAGCGGCTGGCTGTGCGCGCCATAGTGGAACGACACGTGCTCGAAGCGGATCTCGCCGTTGCGGATCGCGATCGGGCCGGCGCCGGGACGATCCTCGACGCCGAGCGGCTGGCTCCCCAGCGACACGAGTTCCTCCATGTCGTTGACCGAGCGCTGCAGGTTGCGGACGTGCATGCCGATGTCGCGCAGATAGCCTTGCAGCATGAAGAACATGGTCAGGGCAAAGGTGATGTCGCCGACGCTCGCTTCGCCGCGCGCCCACAGCAGCAGCGCCACGCCGAGAATCGCGGCCTGGATCGCGGCCAGCATGCCGCCCTGGAGGCCGCCGTTGAGCGTGCCGCGCACCCACGTGCGGCGCGTGCGCTGCCGCCATTTACCGATCGCGTGCGCGAGGCGGGCTTCTTCGCGCGCTTCCGCGCCGAACGCCTTCACGACGCCGTTGCAGCTGACCGCGTCGGCAAGCGCGCCGCCCATGCGCGTGTCCCACGCGTTCGCAAGACGCGCGGCCGGTGCAACGAAGCCGAGCGACACCGTCACGGTCACGCCGATGTACAGCAGCGAGCCGATGCCGACGACGATGCCCATCATCGGCCAGCGCCAGCCGAGCAGCGCGGTCGCGCCGACCAGCATCGCGAACGACGGCAGCAGTGCGATCAGCAGCGTGTCGTTGAGCAGATCGAGCGCCCACATGCCGCGCGTGATCTTGCGCACGGTCGAACCGGCGAAGCTGTTCGCATGCCAGTCGGTCGAAAAGCGCTGCACGCGATGAAACGCGCGCGCGGCGATCTCGCTCATCATCTTCAGCGTGAAGCGAATGATGTTGAAGTACACGCCCTGGCGCAGCAGCGTCGCGCTCAGGCCGAGCACGGCCAGCACGCCGAAGGCCTCGAGCGCGTGATGCCAGACGGGCGCCGACGAAGCCGGACCGGCCGCGATCGCGTCGACGAGGCGTCCGGCGAAGACCGGCGTCAGGATGTCCGCGCCCGCCGCGAACAACGCGAGCGCCGCGATCACGACGATGCGCCACGGCTGCTGCGCCCAGTGACGGAAGGTGAAGCCGAGGACATCCTTGAAGGCTTGCCCGCGAAAGTCGAATTTTCTATTGGCCATTTGCTTTCGACCCGGCGACGCGTGAGCGCGCCGAGGTTCCAGTCACAAGCGAAAAGGGCAGACAGCCAGCGGATGCCGGAATGCGCACGGGAAACGCGCGGAAACAAACGACGGCAAACAACGGCAACGGAACAACGGACTGTCTGGAATGGTTGCGGCGCGCCTGTCGAGGCGGCCCCGCATTGGCGACGACGCCGCGACTTTTAGCGTCGCGGCGGTCGTGGCGGACGGACCAACGGTCGCGAGACCATGCGAGGGAGTGCGCGATGCACTGCGAACATGTGGCGCCTCCCTGTGATGGTTCAAGATGGGGAACCGGACGGAGCCGGACCGGGCGAGTGCCCGAATGCCGAATATATCAGCGGTGCAGGGCGCTCGCCAACCTACGGAACGACGTGGTTCTACAGTGAGTGATACCCCGAACGGCGCACGCGACGTATTGCCGGTAAATAGAAAAAGGGCTTACGCATTGCTGCGTAAGCCCTTTTGTCTTCGGTGATCGACACACCAAGAATCTGGTGGGTAGTACTGGGATCGAACCAGTGACCCCTGCCGTGTGAAGGCAGTGCTCTACCGCTGAGCTAACCACCCGAAGAGATTGAGATTATGTCAGCGATTTTCAGGTTCGTCCAGTCTTTTTTAAGTGGTTTGCTCATCGGCGGCCGGCGCGCGTTCAAGGCGCCACACGCTTGTGCCTTTGACCGCCTTGTCGAGATCGTTGAGCACCGCTTCGTGGGCGACGATCTCGTCGTCGCTCGCGGCGAGCACGACCAGCTCCAGCGAGTCGAGCGCGACACGCGGCGCATACGTATCGCCGCCGGCCTGCGCTTCGCCGAGCATGTCGATGACGAGGCTTTCCTGGCCGCGCGTCATCGCCAGATAGACTTCGGCGAGCAGTTCCGAGTCGAGCAGCGCGCCGTGCAGCGTACGGTGCGCGTTGCTGATGCCGAAGCGATCACACAGCGCGTCGAGCGAATTGCGCTTGCCGGGAAACATCTGCTTGGCTTGCGCGAGCGTGTCGATGATTTCGCCGCAGTGCGTGCTCACCGGCGGCAGGCCGAGCAGCGCGAACTCAGCGTCGAGAAAGCCGATATCGAACGGCGCGTTGTGGATGATCAGGTCCGCGTCCTGAATGAAGTCGCGGAACTGGTCGACGATCTCGCCGAACTTCGGCTTGTCGCTCAAAAATTCGGTGGTCAGGCCGTGCACTGCGAGCGCGCCCGGATCGCTGTCGCGCTCGGGGTTGACATAGAAGTGCAGGTTGTTGCCGGTCAGCCGGCGGTTCACCAGCTCGACGCAACCGAGTTCGAGAATCCGGTCGCCGCCGCGCGGGTTCAGGCCGGTAGTTTCGGTATCGAGGATCAGTTGACGCATGTCGGATTAGCCTGCTTGGGGAAAATTGCGAAAAAAGCGGAGAGGGCGGTGCGCGTCGTTGCCGACGCGCTCGGTCTCTTTACATCTCGGCGAGCGACGCCACGCCTCGATTGGCGAGCTGATCGGCGCGCTCGTTTTCCGGGTGTCCGTTGTGCCCGCGCACCCAGCGCCATTCGATCTCGTGTTGCGCGACGAGCGCATCGAGCCGCTTCCACAGGTCGGCGTTCTTGACTGGCTGCTTCGCCGCGGTGATCCAGCCTTTTTTCTTCCAGCCGTGAATCCACTCGCTGATCCCTTTCTGCACGTACTGCGAATCGGTGTGCACGATCGCCTTGCATGGGCGTTTCAACGCCTCGAGCGCGGAAATCACACCCATCAGCTCCATGCGATTGTTGGTCGTGTTGGCCTCGCCGCCGAACAGTTCTTTTTCCTGGCTGCCGAAGCGCAGCAACGCGCCCCAGCCGCCAGGGCCGGGATTGCCCTTGCAGGCGCCGTCGGTGTAGATATCGATGTGGTCGGGAGTCATTCGGTGTGGTTACGTGTGTTCGGGGTGGCGGCGGGCGCGAGGCCTGCCGCGAGAACGGGCTTTTTCACTTTGAGCGGCCCGACGAGGCGCATGCCGGGCACGCGCTTGATCGCCTTGATCATGTAGGTGGCGCCAAAAATCGGCCACCAGCGGTCGCCGGCGGCTTCCATGAAGCCATAGCGCGCGAGCCATTGATCGCTCGCGAGCGGCGGACGATAGCAGCCGAAACGCCCGCGTTCAAGGTCGAAGCCGAGCAGCTTGATCCAGTCCTTCAAACGCGTGAACGCGATCAGGTCGACGGCGGAAGGCACGAACGGGCGGCCCGTCATCTTACCGACCGACTGCCGCACGCCCCACAGCGACAACGAGTTGAAGCCGAGGATGATCAGTTGGCCTTCGGGCATCAGCACGCGTTCGGCTTCGCGCAGGAGCCGGTGCGGGTCGCTGGTGAACTCGAGCGTGTGCGGCATCACGAGCAGGTCGACGCTTTGCGCTTCGAACGGCAGATCGAGCAGGTCGCACCAGACCGCGCTGCGCCCGGCCGGCGCGTGCAGGCCAGCAGCGCCCGGCGTCGCGTTGCCGGGAGTGTCGCCGTCAACGGTGCCCGTGCCGCTGGGGCCGCTGGTGCCGCTGGTGCCGCTGGGGCCGCTCACGCCGCCACAGCGCAGCGCCCGTGGATAGTTGTACGGACTGCTTGCGCCGCTCGCCCCGTCGAGCACGAGGCCGCGGCACGGCATGCGGTTCTCGCGCAGCGCGTCGAGCTGTGGCAGGCCGAGTTGCAGCGCATGATAGCCGAACACGTCCGACACCACGCGATCGAGCTGGGTTTGCTCCCAGTCGAGCACGTAGCGGCCAGGCGGCGAATCGGTCCACGCGGGCCAGTCTATAATCGCTCGGTCAGTCATATTAAAAATGCGTCGCCTATGAATGCGCTCGAGTACGTACCGGTCCCGGCGTTTGAAGACAATTACATCTGGGTCATTGCCGACGGACACCACGCGGTCGTCGTCGATCCGGGCGAAGCCGCCCCTGTGCGCGCCTGTCTGGCCCAACGAGGCTGGCGGCTGAGCGCTATTTTACTCACGCACCATCATCAAGACCACGTCGGTGGGGTGGCCGATCTGCTGAACGGCCAGGACGTGCCGGTCTACGGCCCCGCCGGCGAGGCGATCGCGCACCTGACGCATCGTCTCAAAAACGGCGATCACGTGACGATCGCCGCACCCGCGCTCGAATTCAGCGTGCTCGACGTGCCCGGCCACACGAGCGGGCACATCGCCTATTTTCAGGCGGCCGATTCGCGCGGCACGCCGCACGTGTTGTGCGGCGACACGCTGTTCGCATGCGGCTGCGGACGCCTTTTCGAAGGCACGCCGCAGCAGATGCTGAACTCGCTCGATGCGCTCGCCGCGTTACCCGGCGCAACCGAAGTGCATTGCGCGCACGAATACACGCTGTCGAACATCCGTTTTGCGCTCGCCTGCGAGCCGCACAACGCCGAACTGCAGGCGTGGCGCGACAAGGCGAACGACTTGCGCGCCCGCCACCAGCCGACGCTGCCGACCACGATCGCGCACGAGCGCGCGGTGAATCCTTTCCTGCGCGCAGACGTGCCAGCGCTTCAGTCGAACCTCGAAGCACAATTGCACGAAACGGTATCTGATCGGCTGAAGGCCTTCACATTGATGCGCGAATGGAAGAACCGCTTCCGTTGATCCGGAGCGCATTCGGGCGTTCTTCACGCGATGAATCGGAAAAATTCGCCAAGCCCCAGATTTGGTTGATTTTTTTCTCAATTTTCCAATTGACGGAAACGTTGACGTTTCGTACTATCGGCTGCAAATTCCAGCCCTTGTGGAAACCGAGACGTTCATGCGATTTATCTTAAGCGCGTTATTGGTCCTGACACTCGCCGCCTGCGCGAGTCAGGGATCGATGACGAATAACGCCAATGACCCCGCCAGCCAGCAAGCAGTAGCCGACGCTCTTCGCAAGAACGCCACCGCTAAAGAAACCATCAATGTCGATCAGGGCTCCGTCAATCAGTTGACGAGCCAGGACGCCGATCTGTGGGGGCGCATTCGCCGTGGCTTCCAGATGCAGGACCTGCAGAGCGACCTCGTCGACATGCAGCTCAACTGGTATCTGCAGCGTCCTGATTACGTGCAGCGCATGACCGAGCGCTCGCAGAAATACCTCTATCACATCGTCGAGGAGCTCGAGGCGCGCCATATGCCGACCGAGCTCGCGCTGCTGCCGTTCATCGAGTCCGCATATAGCCCGCAAGCGTTGTCAGTCGCGAAGGCGGCGGGTATGTGGCAGTTCATGCCGGGCACGGGGCGCACCTATAACCTGAAGCAGAACATGTGGCAGGACGAGCGCCGCGACGTGCTCGCGTCGACGAGCGCCGCGCTCGACTACCTGTCGAACCTGCACGATATGTTCGGCGACTGGCAGCTCGCGCTCGCCGCGTACAACTGGGGCGAGGGCAACGTGCAGCGCGCGATCGCGCGCAACGAGGCGGCGGGTCTGCCGACCGACTACATGAGCCTGCGTTTGCCGAGCGAAACGCGCAACTACGTGCCGAAGCTGCAGGCGGTCAAGAACATCGTGATGAACCCGCAAATGTACGGGCTCACGCTGCCGTCGATTCCGAATCACCCGTACTTCGTGACGGTCACGACCTCGCACGACATCGACGTCGACGTCGCCTCGCGACTTGCCAACATGTCGACGGATGAATTCCGCTCGCTGAACCCGTCGTTCAGGAAGCCGGTGATTCTCGGCGCGACGCAGCCGCAGATCCTGTTGCCGTTCGACAACGCGTCCGCGTTCGAGCGCAATCTGAAAACGTACTCGGGGTCGCTGTCGTCGTGGACCACCTACACGGTCGACGAACGCGCCACGCCGGCGGCGATCGCGCAGAAAATCGGCGTTGACGCCGACACGCTGATGGAAGTGAACAAGATTCCGGTCGGGATGCGCCTGAAGCCGGGCTCGACGATCGTCGTGCCGCGTGGCTCGGACGACGACGAAGACATCAGCGCCGACGTCGCCGAAAGCGCGGTGCTCGCGATGGAGCCCGACGTACCCGACACGCGCAAGATGCTGATCCGCGTGCGTCGCAATCAGTCGATGGCCGCGATCGCGCTGCGTTACGGCGTGTCGGTCGGTCAGTTGAAGGCCTGGAACAAGACCCGTCGCGATCAGGTTTCGCGCGGCCAGGTGATCGTGCTGCACGTGCCGGTGGGCAAGCCCGTACCGAGCGAGCCGGGTCCGGAAAAGATCGCCACCGACGTGCAGGGCGGCAGTGTTCAGAAGATTGGTGTCCATGTCGCAGACACGCACAGTGATTCGCGCTACGATAAGAAGAAAGGGCGCGGCCACTCTGCCATCGTCAAGGTGTCCGAGCCGAAAGGCAAGGGTGACAAGCCGGCGGCGCCCGTTGCCAGTAAGGGTAAGGTCGAGAAAGTCTCGGCCTCTGTGCCCGGCAAGGCGTCGAAGGCCGCGGCAGAGAGCCGCCCGAAGACCGCGGCCAACGCGAAGAAGAAGGGTAAATAGACCAATAGCGGCTCCCACGGTAGTGACCACATGCGTTGCGGGGGCAGCGCATGGATTGCGCTCCGATCACGCACCGTGTTCATGCGACGCCGTCACCTTCGGGTGACGGCGTTTTTCATTGCGCGGACGATTCCTGCGGATTTGCCGCATTTACTTTATTGTTCCTGCTTTGGCGCGATTGGCCGTTGCGTGCCGTTTCTGTCCTGATTCGTCTGAATCTCGAATCAGGCTTTGAGGTTCTTTGGGGTTTTTTCCAGGCTTACTTTCCGATTCATGTCGTCGACCCAACTGCGCGTCTTTCTGCTTTTTTCCGCTGGCTACTTCGTCTCCTACGTGTTTCGGGGCGTCAATCTCGGCTTCGCGCCGTTTATCACGCGCGACCTCGGGTTGTCCGCCGCCGATCTCGGTGTGCTGACGAGCCTGTATTTCCTCGGTTTCGCGGGCGCGCAGATCCCCGCCGGCGTGCTGCTCGACCATTTCGGTGCGCGTCGCGTGACGGCCGCCACGCTGCTCGTTGCCGCGCTCGGCATCTGGGTATTCGGCGCCGCGCACAGTCTCGGCATGATGATGGTCGGGCGGCTGCTGATCGGCGTCGGCGTGTCCGTGTGTCTTGGCGCCGCGTTCAAGGCGCTCGCGCAGCATTTCCCGGCCGCGCGTCTGCCGCTGATGAACGGACTCGTGATGGCGATCGGCGGCTTCGGCGGTGTAATGGTCGGCTCGCCGCTCACGTGGGTGCTCGGTTTCTCGAGCTGGCGTGCGGTCTGCGTCGGGCTCGGCGTGCTGACGGTGGTGGTCGCGCTCTCGCAATGGACGCTCGCGCCGGACGCGCGCGAAACGCATCGTCAGGCGAGCCTCGTCGCGCAGTTCAAAGGCACCTTGCACATTCTGCGTAGCGCGTCGTTCTGGAAAATCGCGTCGTTCTCGGTCGTGACGCAGGGCGTTTTTTACGCCATGCAGTCGTTGTGGGTCGGCGCATGGTTGCGCGACGTGCAGGGTTTCGAGCCGCATCAGGCGGCGGCGCTCGTGTCGATTCTCGGCTTCGCGATGATGGCCGGCTGCGTCGGCTTCGGCGCGGCGGCGCGCAGCCTCGAACGGCGTGGCATCTCGCTGTACGCGTTCTGCGGTATCGGCATGGCGTTATACGTGCTGACCCAGTTGCTGATCATCTTCAAGGCGCCGCTGCCGCCGAGTCTGTTGTGGGCCGCCTACGGGATCTTCGGTGGCACCGGCATTCTGAGCTACGCGGTGATGGCGCGGCATTTCCCGCCGCAGATGATCGGCCGCGTCAACACGACGCTGACGTTGATTATTTTTCTGCTGATCTTCGGCTTCCAGATTGGCGTAGGCGCGGTGCTGTCGCACTGGCCGGCGAGCGGCGGGCATTACCCGGCGCTCGCGCATCTGACCGCGTGGGAAATCCTCGTCGCGCTGCAGGTGCTGAGCGCGATCTGGTATGTGCTTCCGGGCCGTCAGCTTGCCCGTTCGGACGAAATGCGCGCCGAACAGGAGGCCTGAGCGGCCGCGTCGCAGCCTTGCATCCGAGGGCCGACCCGCGCGCTGTTCCGTCCCCGTCAAGGTTTTGACCGTCCGCCCGGCGCGCCGTGCCGGGTCCGCGTCCTATCTCAGATTTGGAGGGGAGGGCGGATTCAGGCTATAATTACAAGGTTTGAGCTTATCAACCCGCACCCTAGCGCCTACCTCCCCAATACCGTTCATCCGCCACGCGCCATTGGCGTAGCAAGAAGGGCCCCGCACCCAGCAGAGTCGTCCACACAATGGACCGATCACGCCCCTTGCAGCGTCACCGGCAGCTCGCGAGCGAGTCTGCGCGCGCATCCACGATGTGCTTCGCTGCGGCTTGCAATCGGATAGACAGGTGGCAACAGGGTGTTCCCCCAAGGAGTCTCCCGTGTTGCCGTCATTTTCTCCCGCTCTACTCGCGCTCGCCGACGGCACGGTCTTTCGTGGTTATTCGATCGGCGCCCCCGGGCATACCATCGGTGAAGTCGTGTTCAACACCGCTATCACCGGCTATCAGGAAATCCTGACAGACCCGAGCTACGCGCGCCAGATCGTGACCCTCACGTACCCGCATATCGGCAACGTCGGCGTGAACGCCGAAGACGTCGAAGCGACGAAAGTCCATGCCGCCGGCCTGATCATCCGTGATCTGCCGGTTCTCGCGTCGAACTTCCGCATGGAGCGCACGCTCCAGCAATACCTGCAGGACGAAGGCGTGGTCGCCATCGCCGGCCTCGACACCCGCAAGCTGACCCGCGTGCTGCGCGACAAGGGCGCGCAAAACGGTGCGATCCTCGCCGGTTCGGACGACGAAGCCAAGGCCATCGAGCTCGCGCGCTCGTTCCCGGGCCTCGCCGGCATGGACCTCGCGAAAGTCGTGTCGACGCGGGACACTTACGAGTGGACCAGAACCGAATGGCGTCTGGGCACCGGCTACGGCGAGCAGAAGGCGCCGAAGTACCGCGTGGTCGCATTCGACTACGGCGTCAAGCAGAACATCCTGCGCATGCTTGCCGAGCGCGGCTGCCACGTCACCGTGCTGCCGGCGCAGTCGAGCGCCGCTGACGCGCTGGCGCTGAATCCGGACGGCGTGTTCCTGTCGAACGGTCCCGGCGATCCGGAACCGTGCGACTACGCGATCGCGGCGACGAAGGAGTTCATCGAGCGTGGCGTCCCGACCTTCGGCATCTGCCTCGGCCACCAGATCATCGGCCTCGCGGTCGGCGCGAAGACGATGAAGATGAAGACCGGCCACCACGGCGCAAACCACCCGGTCAAGGATCTCGAAGACGGCCGCGTCGTGATCACGTCGCAGAATCACGGTTTCGCGGTCGATGCCGAGACGCTGCCCGCCAACGCGCGCGTGACCCACGTCTCGCTGTTCGACGGCACGCTGCAGGGTTTCGCGCTGACCGACAAGCCGGCGTTCTGCTTCCAGGGCCACCCGGAAGCGTCGCCCGGTCCGAACGACATCGCGTACCTGTTCGACCGCTTCACCGCGTTGATGGACGCGCACAAGAACGGCAAGAGCGCAGCGGCCTGAAGCAGTAAAGGCCGGCCGCAACGGCCAGCCGGAAACGGCTCGCGGCGGCCCGCGGCACGATGCGGCGGGTGCGCTGCGAAACAGCGCGCGCAACGTGAAAACGGCGCGCGCCGACGGAAAGAATTCAGGAATACATTAGCGAGAGCGTTATGCCCAAGCGGACAGACATCAAGAGCATCCTCATCATCGGCGCGGG
>DATAQT010000257.1:0-5253 GCA_036264535.1 Paraburkholderia sp.
CTGTTCGACGATCACTCGGTGCCGATGTACATCTTCGATCGCGACACGCTGCGCTTTCTCGCCGTCAACGCGGCCGCGATCCAGCAATACGGCTACACGGAAAGCGAGTTTCTGGGCATGACGATCCGCGCGATTCGCCCAACCTCCGAGATCGCGCGCCTCGAGAGGCATCTGCAGCGCAGCGCCGACCTGCGCCAGAGCCACACGATGGCGGGCATCTGGCGGCATCGGCGCAAGGACGGCTCGATCGTCAGCGTCAACGTGTCGTATCACGCGTTGCACTTCATGGGCCGCGACGCGTCGTTCGTGCTGGCTGACGACGTGACCGACCAGATCAACGCCGAAGCCGAGGCGCAGCGCTCGAATCAGATGCTCGAAGCGGTGATCGACAACATTCCGCAGCGCATCTTCTGGAAGGACCTGAACTCGCGCTACCTCGGCTGCAACATGGCGTTCGCGCGCGACGCGGGGCTCGCGTATCCCGAGCAGGTGGTCGGCAAGAGCGACGCCGATCTGCCGTGGCGCGCGTTCACCGATCTGCTGGCCGAGCATGATCGCGAAGTCGCGAGCACCGGTGTGCCGAAGATGAACTTCGAGGTCGACTTCGTGATCGACGGCGTGCATAGCACGAGGGTCACGAGCAAGCTGCCGTTCACCGACGGCGACGGCCAGGTGATCGGCGTACTAGGCTCGTATACCGACGTCACCGAGCGCAAGCGCGCCGATCTCGCGCTGCGTCTGCAAAGCCGCGCGCTCGACGCGAGCGTCAACGCGATCCTGATCACCGCGCCATCGCCGTCGGGCAATCTGATCGAATACGTGAATCCGGCGTTCATGCGTATCACCGGCTACGATCCCGTCGAAGTGATCGGCCACGACTGTCGCGTGCTGCAACGCGACGACCGTGACCAGGAGGGCGTCGCGTTGATCCGGGAAGGGCTCGCGGCGAATCGCGAGGTCAGCGCGGTGGTGCGCAACTATCGCAAGGACGGTGCGCTGTTCTGGAATCAACTGTTCATCGCGCCGGTGCCGAACGCGGACGGTGTGATCACTCACCATATCGGCGTCATCAACGACGTGACCGAGCTGATCCGCTATCAGGAGCAGCTCGAATACCAGGCCAACTACGACGGCCTCACGCGGCTGCCGAACCGCAACCTGCTGCGCGACAGGCTGGAGCATGCGCTCGTCGTCGCGCAGCGGCACCACACGGGCGTCGCGGTCGTATTCCTCGATCTCGACGGCTTCAAGAACGTCAACGACAGCCTCGGCCATAGCGTCGGCGACCGGCTGCTCGGCGTGGTCGCCGAACGGCTCGCGCGCTGCTCGCGCACCAGCGACACGGTCGCGCGCCACGGCGGCGACGAGTTCGTGATCGTGATGACCGACACCGTCGACGAGCAATCGCTGATCACGTGGATGGAGCGCGTGCGCGCGTCGATCGCCGAGCCGGTGTGGCTCGACGGCACCGAGCTGTATGTCGGCTGCAGCATGGGCGCGAGTCTGTTCCCGCAGGACGGCCAGGACGCCGAAACGCTGATGAAGAAGGCCGACGTCGCGATGTACCGCGCCAAGGACATGGGCCGCAACACGTTCCAGTTCTATCAGCCGGAGATGAACGCGAGCGCGGGCGCGCGTCTGAATCTCGAACGACGCCTGCGCCGCGCGCTGCGCGACAACGAGTTCCTGCTGCACTATCAGCCGCAGGTCGATATCGGCAGCGGACGGATCGTCGGCATCGAGGCGCTGGTGCGCTGGCACGATCCCGAGGTCGGGCTGGTGCCGCCGTCGTCGTTCATTCCGCTCGCCGAGGAAAGTGGGCTGATCGGTCCACTGTCGGAATGGGTGCTGCGCGAGGCGTGCCGCCAGAACAAGGCGTGGCAGGATCAGGGCTTGCCGCCGGCGCGCGTGTCGGTGAATCTGTCCGCGCGCGTGTTCCAGCAGCGCAACATCGCGAAGCTCGTGATGCAGGTGCTGGCCGAGACCGGGCTCGAACCGAAGTATCTCGAACTCGAGCTGACCGAGAGCACGATCATGCGCAACGCGGAAGAAGCGGTATTGATGCTCAACGAGCTGCACGCGCTCGGCATCGGTCTCGCGATCGATGACTTCGGCACCGGCTATTCGAGTCTCAGCTATCTGAAGCGCTTCCCGGTCGACCGCTTGAAGATCGACCGCTCGTTCGTATCGGATATCGGCGTGTCGGGCGACGACGAGACGATCACGTCGGCGATCATCGCGCTCGCGCATTCGCTGAAGCTGCAGGTGATCGCCGAGGGTGTGGAGACGTCCGCGCAACTGGACTTCCTGAAGGAACGCGCGTGCGACGAGATGCAGGGCTTCTACTTCGCGAAGCCGCTATCGACGGACGCGATTTCCGAGCTGTTGCACGGCGGCTTGGTGCGGGAACTGGAGACGGCGTGAGCGGGGCGCGACGCGCGACGCCGCATGTCGCCCCTTGACGCGTCGAATGCCGGTCACACCGGCGGCGTGTCCTTGAACACCGGCAGGCTCTCCGCGAACGCGGAAAACTTCTCGAGCTGCGGATGATCGGCCTTGCTGACCGTCTGCGGCAGCATCATGTGCGTGAACTGCCACGCGACGGCGACGGCCACGTCCGCCGCGGTGAACTGTTCCTGTGTATCGGGCAGCGGCCCGGTCGCCAGTTCGCGTTCGAGCTCGACGTAGGCGGCGAGCAATTGCGCGCGGACCCGTTCGACCCACGGTTCGTGCTGCTTGTCCTGCGGCCGCAGATTGCGCTCATAGACGATCTGCACGCTCTTTTCGCACGCGGCGAGCGCGAGACCCGTCAGACGCGCGGCCCGCAATGCAGCGTCGGCTTGCGTCGGGAACAACGCAGTGGGACCGGCGAGCGTCGCCAGATACTGCAGGATCACCGTCGAGTCCATCAGGATCGCGCCGTTGTCCGCGACGAGCGTCGGCGCCTTGACGACCGGGTTGATCTTCGCGAACTGGTCGTAGGTGCGGAACACCGAAATCGACTCGTGTGCGAAGCCGAGCTTCATGAGCTTCATGCAGATGGCGACGCGCCGCACGTAGGGCGAGTCGAGCATACCGATCAGTTTCATCTCGTTTCCGTTGGAAGAACGACTATCGGGCGCCCGGGCCTCGTGCGCTGATCGGCTGAAACGGCTAGCTGGCGGCGCGGCGCGTGACGCGTGGAAGTGCTAGCTTAAGCATCCTCGCTGGCTCAGTCCAGCACGGGCAGCGCGCGCGGACGGCGGTCGCTGTCGGTGGCGACGTAGGTGAGGATCGCTTCCGTGACCTTGACGACTTCCTGCGCGAGGCTCATCCGCTGCGCGTAGACTTCGACCGACACCGTTACCGACGTATTGCCGGTCTTCACGATATCCGCGTAAAAGCTCAGCAGATCGCCGACGAACACCGGCTGCTTGAACAGGAACGAATTGACGGCGATCGTCGCGACGCGACCGTTCGCGCGACGGCTTGCCGGAATCGAGCCGGCGATGTCGACCTGCGCCATGATCCAGCCGCCGAACACGTCACCGTGAATGTTCGCGTCCGAGGGCTGCGGCATCACGCGCAGCGCGCAAGGCTTGGACGGAAGTTGAAGAAGATCGGTCATTGGGACATCCTTGAGAAACGTGTTCGCGCGTATGGACACGTATTGACGTGTTGGCTGGACCGGCTCGACCGTGGCCCATGAAAAGCGGCGCCAGCCGGCTTCTGCGACAATACAAAGATCAGGAATTGTACGGGAAAGCGCCCAGCGAAGCGCGCGAGACACGCGCCGCTGCGAACTCCGGAAGTTCCGACCTCTCCCCACGATCCATGCGCCGCTCGCCTTCGTCCGAACTCTCGCCGATTTCCACCCAACCCCGCAACGACTGGCAGACCATCCTCTCGCTGCTGCCGTATCTCGCGACCTACAAATGGCGGGTGGGCTTCGCGCTCAGCTGCCTGATCGGCGCGAAAGTCGCCAATCTCGGCGTGCCGATCGTGATGAAGCGCATCGTCGACAGTCTCGCATCGGTCCGGCATCTGACCGCGCTCGGCCGTGCGCACGACGCACCCGGCATCGTGCTGCTCGGCGGCATCGGCTTGCTGGTGGTCGCGTATGCGGTGGTGCGGCTGTCGACGTCGCTGTTTACCGAGCTGCGCGAAATCCTGTTTTCGAAGGTGACCGAGAGCGCGGTGCGCCAGCTCGCGCTGAAGGTGTTCCGCCATCTGCACGGGCTGTCGCTGCGCTTTCATCTGGAGCGGCAGACGGGCGGCATGTCGCGCGATATCGAACGCGGCACGCGCGGCATCACGCAACTGATTTCCTATTCGCTGTACAGCATCCTGCCGACGCTCGTCGAAGTCGGTCTCGTGCTCGGCTTTTTCGTCGTCAAGTACGAGGCGTATTACGCGATCGTCACGTTCATCGCGCTCGCGGTGTACATCGCGTTCACGGTGAAGGTCACCGAGTGGCGCACGCACTTTCGACGCACGATGAACGAACTCGATTCGAAGGCGAATTCGCGCGCGATCGACTCGCTGCTCAACTACGAGACCGTCAAGTACTTCGGCAACGAGGAGTGGGAAGCGAGCCGCTACGACGAAAACCTGATGCGCTATCGCGCGGCGGCGATCAAGTCGCAGCGCTCGCTGTCGGCGCTGAACTTCGGACAGCAGGCGATCATCGGCACGGGCCTCGTGTTCATCCTGTGGCGCGCGACCCAGGGCGTGATGGCCGGGCGCCTCACGCTCGGCGACCTGGTGCTGATCAACACGTTCATGCTGCAGCTCTATATTCCGCTGAATTTTCTCGGGGTGGTCTATCGGGAGTTGAAGCAGAGCCTGACTGACATGGACCGCATGTTCTCGCTGCTCGGCGCGCCGCAGGAAGTGCCCGACGCGCCGGATGCGGTGGCCTTGCAGGTGAGCGGCGCGCAGGTGCGCTTCGACAACGTGAGCTTCTCGTACGAGCCTTCGCGAGCGATTCTGCACGACGTGAGCTTCACGATCGCGGCCGGCACGACGACGGCGGTGGTCGGCCATAGCGGCTCGGGCAAGTCGACGCTCGCGCGGCTGCTGTTCCGCTTCTACGATCTCGACCGCGCGGCGGGCGGCGCAATCCGCATCGACGGGCAGGATATTCGCGACGTCACGCAGGATTCGCTGCGCGCGTCGATCGGCATCGTGCCGCAGGACACGGTGCTGTTCAACGACTCGATCTACTACAACATCGCGTACGGGCGGCCGTCGGCGACGCGCGACGAAGTGATC
>DATAQT010000299.1:0-2288 GCA_036264535.1 Paraburkholderia sp.
GCGGCTAGGCGAGAGTAAACCCTGATCTTCGTAGAAGCGGATCGCGCGCGGCGTGACGTCGAATTCCCGTGCGAGCTCGTTGATCGTGTATTGCGTGTTCATCGGGACATCCCGTGGCCGGGCAGAAAATCGGATTGGACGATAGAATCGACGTTTACGTTATCGTCAACTTAAGTAAAGCGCAACCACGGCGCGCGGCGACCGACGTCGCCAGACCGTTGGAGGAAGACACCCACAATGAATGCACTCGAACACCAACTGAATTACCCGTTCAACGACACCTTGCCGGAACCCGGTCATGCGTTCGAAGTGGCGCCAGGTGTGTTCTGGCTGCGCATGCCGTTGCCGTTCGCGCTCGACCATATCAACCTGTGGCTGCTGCGCGATGAGATCGACGGGCAGCAAGGCTGGACCGTGGTCGATTGCGGCATTACGTCGGACACGATCAAAGCGAATTGGGAGAGCGTGTTCGAGTCGGCACTCGACGGCCTGCCGGTGCTGCGCGTGATCGTCACGCATTGCCATCCTGATCACATCGGCCTCGCGCACTGGGTGTGCGGCGGTGGCGAGAAAAAGCGCTGGGACGCTCGTCTGTGGATGACGCTCGGCGAATACATGCAGGCGCGCGTGATGGCGACCGGCGACGGCTCGAACGCGGGCGGCGAGGCCGCCGCGCGGCATTTCGCGCGGCACGGGCTGAACGACGCCGAGTCGCTCGACAAGCTGCGCAATCGCAAGAGCTATTACTCGAGCCTGGTGCCGGCGATTCCGGGGCAATACCGCCGTTTGCGCGAAGCCGAGGACGTGAGGATCGGCGCCAGGACGTGGCGTGTCGTGACGGGCTTTGGCCACTCGCCGGAACACTGTGCGCTGCACTGCACGGAAACCGGCACGCTGATTTCCGGCGACATGGTGCTGCCGCGCATTTCGACCAACGTGTCGGTGTTCGATATCGAACCCGAGGGCTCGCCGCTCGAACTGTATCTGGAGTCGCTCGGCCGCTACGAGACGATGCCCGAAGACACGCTGGTGCTGCCGTCACACGGCAAGCCGTTTCGCGGTGTGCGCACGCGTATTCGTCAGCTGCGCGAGCATCACGACGCGCGGCTCGCCGAAGTGCGCGAAGCGTGCGCGGAAAAGCCGCGCAGCGCGGCCGATATCGTGCCGCTGATGTTCAAGCGCCAGCTCGATATCCATCAGATGACATTTGCGATGGGTGAAGCGCTCGCGCATTTGCATCTGCTGTGGCGGGCAGGGGATTTGAAGCGCACACAGGATGCGGATGGCGTGATCCGGTTTGCGCCGGTGTGATCCTGGCGTTTTGATCTTTTTCGATTCGATTCGCCGTTAAAAAAGCCCGGTTGCGCATCAGCGCAACCGGGCTTTTTTTGCCGGGCAGTTTGTGTCAAGCGCAGCGCGAAATCACTGCACCACCACCGCCCCAAAATTCTGCCGCCCAAACGGACTCACGTGATACCCGCTCACGTTCGTACGCGTGATCGCGGCAGCAGTCGGATAGCCGAGCGGAATCCACAGCGCTTCGTCGTGGATGATCTGCTGGGCGGCTTCATACGCTTTCGTACGCTTGGCGATGTCGGCTGTGGCTTTGCCGTCGGCGATCAGCTTGTCGAGATCCTGATTGCAGAAGCGCGCGAAGTTGATGCCCGACTTCACCGCGTTGCAACTGAAGAGTGGCGACAGATAGTTATCCGGATCGCCGTTGTCGCCGGCCCAGCCCATGAACAGCGCGTCATGCTGGCCTTGCTTCGCCTGCTTGATCAGCTCGCCCCATTCGATCACTTTCACGTCGGCCTTCACGCCGATTTTCGCGAAGTCGGCCTGCAGCAGTTCGGCGCCGGCCTTCGGATTCGGATTCAGCACGCTGCCGTTCGGACGCACCCAGATCGTCGTTTCGAAGCCGTTCGGATAGCCCGCGTCGGCGAGCAGTTTCTTCGCTTTCACCGGATCGTACGGCCAGCCCTTGATCGATCTGTTATAGCTCCACGTGTTCGGCGGATACGGGTTCGTGGCCGGCGTCGCGGTGTTGTCGAACACGGTCTTCAGATACGTGGTGCGATCGAACGCCATGTTTAATGCGGCGCGCACCTTCTGATTGTCGAGCGGCTTCTTCTGCGTGTTCAACGCAACGAAGGCGGTCATGAACGCCGGGGTCTGCACGATGGCGAGCGACTTGTCGTTCTTCGCGTCGGCGAGATCCTGCGGCTTCGGCGACAGCGCGATCTGGCATTCGCCGGCCTTCACCTTCTGCGCGCGCACGGTTGCGTCGG
>DATAQT010000328.1:0-4219 GCA_036264535.1 Paraburkholderia sp.
CTCCTGAATCTTGCGCGTAATCGTATTGCGCCCGATACCGAGCCGCTCGGCCGCCTCGACCTTGCGTCCACGCGTGAAGTCGAGCGCCTCGCGGATCACGGCCGCCTCGAAGCGGCGCGCGAGTTCGTCCATGACGTCGGCTGCGTTCTCGCGCAGCATGCGCGCGACTTCGGTGCGCAAGCCACCTTCCCATGCGCTCAGCGCGCTCGCAACCGACACACCGGCCGCACCAGCCGGATGCACGAACGTGCCGCCACCCGCGCCAGCGAGCGGCGCACTGCTCACGAATCCCGCACCGTTCGGCGCGGCGCCATCCGCCATCGCGCCGGCAGCGGCACCCGCGCCAAGCTCGCTCGAGCCGATCTGCGCGGGACCGAGATCGGGCGGCAGATCCTTGCTCTCGATCGTCTGCGCGGGCGCCATCACCGTGAGCCAGTTCGCGAGGTTCTCGAGTTGCCGCACGTTGCCCGGAAACGGCAGCGACGCGAGATACGCGAGCGCCTCCTCGGACACGCGCTTCGGTTCGACGCCGAGATCGCGCGCGCTCTTCTGCAGGAAATGCCGCGTGAGCAGCGGAATATCCTCGCTGCGCTCGCGCAACGCGGGCAACCTCAGACGGATCACGTTGAGACGGTGATACAGATCCTCGCGAAACAGCCCCTGGCGCACGCGCGATTCGAGATTCTGGTGCGTCGCCGCGATCACGCGCACATTCGAGCGCAACGGATTGTGGCCGCCCACGCGATAGAACTGCCCGTCCGACAGCACGCGCAACAGACGCGTCTGCAGATCGAACGGCATGTCGCCGATTTCGTCGAGAAACAGCGTGCCGTTCTCGGCCTGCTCGAAGCGTCCCTGGCGCATCGCCTGCGCGCCGGTGAACGCGCCGCGCTCGTGACCGAACAGTTCGGACTCCAGCAGATCCTTCGGAATCGCGGCCGTATTCAAGGCGATGAAGGGACCGTTCGCGCGTGGGCTATGTCGGTGCAAGGCTCGCGCGACCAGTTCCTTCCCGGTGCCTGATTCGCCGGTAATGAGCACGGTGGCCGCCGAATGCGACAGGCGGCCGATCGCGCGAAACATGTCCTGCATCGCCGGCGCCTGGCCAAGCATCTCGGGCGCTTCGGCGACGCGCTCGTCCCACGTCTGCTCGCCGCGCATGCTTTCGTCGACCGCGCGGCGGATCAGCTCGACCGCCTTGTCGACGTCGAACGGCTTCGCCAGATACTCGAACGCGCCGCCCTGGAATGCGGCGACCGCGCTATCGAGATCCGAGAACGCGGTCATGATGATGACCGGCAAACCCGGCACCTTGTCGCGTACCGTTTGCAGCAGTTCGAGCCCGGAGCCGCCGGGCATGCGGATATCGGAGACCAGCACCTGGGGGCTGTCGTGATCGAGCGCGGCCGACGCTTCGCGCACGTTCGCGAAGCTGCGCGTCGCGAAGTTCTCGCGCGCCAGCGCTTTCTCGAGCACCCAGCGGATTGATTGATCGTCGTCTACTATCCAGATCGGCTTCATATAGGTCGGTCAGAAGTCTTGAGGTGCTTGTGATATCTAGAGGTCGAGCGGCAGCAGAATCTGAAACTCGGTATGGCCCGGCCGGCTGTCCACTTCGATCAGACCGTCGTGTTGCTGCACGAAGGTCTGCGCGAGCGTGAGACCGAGACCGCTGCCGTCCTCGCGCCCCGACACGAGCGGATAGAAAATGCGGTCGCGAATCTCTTCGGGAATGCCTGGGCCGTTGTCGATGATATGCAAGTCCAATGCCAGCTTGCACAGGCGTTTTGAAATCGTGACCTTACGCGCGATACGCGTGCGCAACTCGATGCGCGCATCGCCCCGCGAGATCCGTTCGCGCAGCGCCTCCGCCCCATTGCGCACGATGTTCAGCAGCGCCTGGATCAATTGTTCCTTGTCGCCGCGCAGATCCGGCACGCTGACGTCGTAGTCGCGCTCGATCGTCAGGCCGCGCGGAAACTCCGCGAGAATCACCTGACGCACGCGCTCGCACACCTCGTGGATATTCACGTCGCCGACGATATGCGGATGCCGGTGCGGCTCGAGCAAGCGGTCGACCAGCGTCTGCAGCCGGTCTGATTCCTTGATGATGACCTGGGTGTACTCGCGCAATTCCTCGCGCTCGCGCTCGCCCAGTTCGAATTCGAGCAGTTGCGCGGCGCCGCGAATGCCGCCGAGCGGATTCTTGATTTCGTGCGCGAGATTGCGGATCAGATGCTTGTTGACCGCCGTCAGGTCGTTGATTCGCTCTTCGCGGTCGGTGCGCAGATGCCGCTCGTTCTCGAACAGCTCGAGCAGCACGTAGTCCTGCGCGCTTTCCAGAAAGCCGACGATCGCATGCACATGCAGCGGCTCGTGGCCGGGACGCTCGAGCACGGCGTCCAGGTGCGTCGCGTGAAAGCGGTGCGCGGCGATCGCGGTGATGGTCGCGACCAGTTCGTCCGCGTTCGAGAAGATGTCCTGCCACGCCATCTGCGTCAATTGACGGCGCGACATCTCGAGCATCGACTCCGCCGAGGGATTCGCGAACGCGACACGCAGCGTGCGCTTTTCGAGCACCAGCACGACGGTCGGCAGCGCCTCGAAGCCCGGCAGCAAGCCCGAACCCGCGAGCTGCACGTCATCCGACAGCGTCTGTTCGTGTCCTTTCCTTGCCTTGATCAGATTCTTCAGAACCATCTTGCAGTCTGGCCGGTAGGAGATGGTGATAAATCAGGAGTGCTGCCTGTTTGTGCTTCGTCGAATTGCAGGTTGCCCGCGCGCGGCCGGCCGTGCGTACGGCCTAACGAAAAAGGGACGGCGCCGCCGTCCCTTCGTGACCGATCGCGAGCGTCGGGCAAAGCGCTTCGCCGGGTGAAGGGCGAAGCGCCATGGCCGCTTACAGCGAGTAGTACATTTCGAATTCGATCGGGTGCACCGACTGACGATAGCGCTGCAGTTCCGTCGTCTTCAGTTCGATGTACGCGTCGAGCATCGCATCCGTGAACACGCCACCGCGCGTCAGGAACTCGCGGTCCGCGTCGAGCGAGTCGAGAGCCTGGTCGAGGCCGGCACACACGGTCGGGATCTTTGCATCCTCTTCCGGCGGCAGGTCGTACAGGTTCTTGTCGGCGGCTTCGCCCGGATGAATCTTGTTCTGAACGCCGTCCAGACCCGCCATCATCAGTGCGGAGAAGCACAGGTACGGATTCGCCAGCGGATCCGGGAAGCGCGTTTCGATACGGCGGCCCTTCGGGCTCGACACGTGCGGAATACGGATCGATGCCGAACGGTTGCGAGCCGAGTAAGCGAGCTTGACCGGCGCTTCGAAGTGCGGCACGAGACGCTTGTACGAGTTCGTACCCGGGTTCGTGATCGCGTTCAGCGCGCGTGCGTGCTTGATGATGCCGCCAATGTAGAACAGCGCGAATTCCGACAGACCTGCGTAGCCGTTGCCCGCGAACAGGTTCTGGCCGTCCTTCCAGATCGACTGGTGAACGTGCATGCCCGAACCGTTATCGCCAACGACCGGCTTCGGCATGAACGTCGCGGTCTTGCCGTACGTGTGAGCGACGTTGTGGATGATGTACTTCATCTGCTGCAGCCAGTCCGCGCGCTGCACGAGCGTCGAGAACCTGGTGCCGATTTCGTTCTGGCCCTGGCCCGCCACTTCGTGGTGGTGCACTTCGACCGGAATGCCGATCTGCTCGAGCAACAGGCACATTTCCGAACGGATGTCCTGGAACGTGTCGACCGGCGCCACCGGGAAGTAACCACCCTTCGTGCCCGGACGGTGACCCGTATTGCCGCCTTCGAATTCCATCGACGACGACCAAGGCGCTTCTTCCGAACCGACCTTGACGAAGCAGCCCGACTGGTCCGCGCTCCAGCGCACCGAGTCGAAAATGAAGAATTCCGGCTCGGGGCCGAAGAAAGCGGCGTCGCCCAGACCCGAGCTCTTCAGGTAGGCTTCAGCGCGCTTTGCCAGCGAGCGCGGATCGCGCTCGTAGCCCAAGCGATCCGATGGTTCCACGACGTCGCACGACATCACAAGCGTAATTTCTTCGTAGAACGGATCGATAAATGCCGTACCCGGATCCGGTATGAGCAGCATGTCCGAAGCCTCAATACCTTTCCAACCCGCAATCGACGAACCGTCGAAAGCGTTGCCGCTTTCGAATTTGTCTTCGTCGAATGCCGAGACTGGCACCGAAACGTG
>DATAQT010000396.1:0-3096 GCA_036264535.1 Paraburkholderia sp.
ACGAGTTCATGCAACCGGAAATGTTCAGCGACAGGTCGCCGAGGTCGTACACATAGTCGAGATCGTCGAAACGCTGCTGGATCGCCAGCGCGATCGGGATCGACTTCGCGTTCGCGAGCGAGCAGAAGTCACCGCCCGGGCACGCAATGATGTCGGTCAGCAAGCCGATGTTCGGCGTCGCGAAACCTTGCGCCTTGGCCTTTTCCCACAGCGCGAACAGGTCGCGCTTCTTCACGTTCGCGAGAATCAGGTTCTGTTCGTGCGACACGCGGATTTCGCCGAGCGAGTATTCGTCGGCCCAATCGGCGACCGCTTCCATCTGCGCGTCGGTGGCGTCGCCCGGGGCGATCGTCACCGGCTTCAGCGACAACGTGACCGAAGCATACCCCGCCACCTTGTGCGGACGCACATTGCGCTCGACCCAGCGGGCAAAGCCGCGGTTTTCCAGCAGGTGCTTTTCGAACGAGGGCTCGTTATCCGGCAGCCTGTCGTACTGCGGCGGCTGGAAATACTGCGAAACACGGTCCACTTCCGCCTGCGTGAGCGTCGACGGGCCATCCTTGAGGTGCTGCCACTCTTCCTCGACCTGCTTGGCGAACTTCTCCGGGCTCAACGCCTTCACGAGAATCTTGATGCGGGCCTTGTACATGTTGTCGCGACGGCCGTAGCGGTTATACACACGCAGCACGGCTTCGCAGTAGGTCAGCAGATGCTGCCACGGCAGATCGCGGCGGATGATCGCGCCGACGATCGGCGTGCGTCCCAGACCACCGCCCGCCAGAATGTCGACCACCAGTTCGCCCTGCGCGTTCTTCTTCAGATACACGCCCATGTCGTGGATCTGCACGGCCGCGCGGTCTTCCTTCGAGCCCGACACGGCGATCTTGAACTTGCGCGGCAGCCATGCGAATTCCGGGTGGAACGTCGACCACTGACGCAGAATTTCGGCCCACGCACGCGGGTCGACCACTTCGTCAGGCGCGACGCCCGCGAATTGGTCCGCGGTGATGTTGCGGATGCAGTTGCCCGAGGTCTGAATGCCGTGCATCTGCACGGCGGCGAGCTTGCGCAGGATTTCCGGCGTCTCTTCGAGCTTGATCCAGTTGTACTGGATGTTCGAGCGGGTCGAGAAATGGCCGTAGCCGCGGTCGTGTTCGCGCGCGATCTGCGCGAGCACGCGCATCTGGTCGCTGCGCAGGTTGCCGTAAGGAATCGCGATGCGGTGCATGTACGCGTGGCGCTGGTAGTACAGGCCGTTCTGCAGACGCAGCGGACGGAATTCCTCTTCGCTCAATTCGCCCGACAAGCGACGGCGAACCTGATCGGCGTACTGCGCGACCCGTTCATCGACGATGGTCTGGTCGTACTGATCGTATTGGTACATTCGGGGACCCCAATTTTTCGAAACTTTGCGTGACTCACAGCGGTCCGGCGGCCGGCGCACCGGTTTCCGCCGCGGCTCGAATACCCGTGTTTGTCAGCTGTCGCAAGCAAGCGTTTAGACCCATCGCTCATTTGCTTATAACAAATACAGATATCCATATTGAAAAAGATGGACAGATCGTAATAAACTCGCCTTATATTTCAAACGACTAAAAAATTCTTTTTATATGCGGCGAGGTTATATATGAACCTGCACCAATTCCGCTTCGTCCGCGAGGCTGTGCGGCAGAACTTCAACCTCACCGAAGCCGCCAAGGCACTGTTTACCAGCCAGCCGGGCGTTTCGAAGGCGATCATCGAGCTCGAGGACGAACTCGGCGTCGAAATCTTCACCCGCCACGGCAAGCGCGTGCGCTCGCTGACCGAGCCGGGCCGCATCATATTGCAATCGGTCGAAAAAATCCTGCAGGAGGTGGAAAGCCTGAAGCGGGTCGGCAAGGACTTCGCGGCCCAGGATCAGGGCAACCTCGTGATCGCCGCGACCCATACCCAGGCGCGCTACTCGCTGCCGGCCGCGATCGCCGAGTTCAAGAGGCGTTTCCCGAAGGTCCACCTTTCGATTCTGCAAGGCAGCCCGACCCAGGTCGCCGAAATGGTGCTGCACGACCAGGCCGACCTCGCGATCGCGACCGAGGCGATCTCTAACTACAAGGATCTGGTGTCCCTGCCCTGCTTCCAGTGGCACCACGTCGCGGTGATGCAGCCGGACCATCCGCTGCTCGAGCGCAAGCTGCTGTCGATCGACGACCTGACCCAGTACCCGCTGATCACCTACGACAACGCGTTCGCCGGCCGCACCAAGATCAACGAGGCGTTCCGCCTGCGCGGCCTGCACCCGGACATCGTGCTCGAGGCGATCGACGCCGACGTGATCAAGACCTACGTCGAGCTGGGCCTCGGCGTCGGCATCATGGCCGACATCGCGTTCAACGCCGAGCGCGACCGCCATCTGCGCGCGATGCCGGTCGGCCATCTGTTCGGCAGCAACGTGACGCGCGTCGCGCTGAAACAGGGCGCGTATCTGCGCAGCTACGTCTACACGCTGGTCGAGCTGCTGTCGCCGAGCCTGAACCGCAAGCTGATCGAGCAGGCGCTGAAGGGCGAACACGAATCCTACGAACTTTGAACCACTTCTGAACCGCCTCTCGCTACGGAGACCCCTTGATGAAGTCGCATAACAATAAGGTACGGACCACACTTCGCGGGCTCGCGGCTGCCGCCGGCGCGCTGCTCGTTGCCAGTGCCGCGCACGCCGACCTGAAAGTCGGCATCGATCTGTCGAACACCGGACCCGCCGCCGTGATCGGCATCACGAGCAAGAACGCGATGCTGATGTGGCCGCAGACGATCGCCGGCCAGAAAGCCGACTACATCTTCCTCGACGACGCGTCCGACCCCGGCAACGCCGTGCGCAACATCCGCAAGCTGATCAACGAGGATCACGTCGACGTGATCGTCGGCCCGAACATCACGCCGGCCGCGATGGCCGCGCTCGATCCGGTCGCCGAAAGTCAGACGCCGATGATCACGCTGATCGGCTCGGCGAGCGTCGTCGAGCCGCAGGAAGGCAAGAAAATCTGGGCCTACAAGATGGCGCAGACCGATAGCGCGATGGCCGACGTGATGACGCGCTACATGTCGAACCACAACGTG
>DATAQT010000434.1:0-10051 GCA_036264535.1 Paraburkholderia sp.
AGTCGAAAAGGAAAAACGGCGAAGTCGATGCCCTTGTCGTCCGGTTTTGAATGGCCGTCATGCCGGCCCACCACTCACCCGTTTTTCTGACGTATATAAGAATAAGAAGGCCCCGCCGCGCTCCCGCAAACACCTATGGCATCCCCGACCGTGCCTGCGAGTGACCCTTTTACCGCCGGTCTTTATTAATCCGGTTTTCCCCGTACCGTTGACCTGGCGGCAAAACGTTTTTCTGTGTACTGCTTATTGCAACGGTTATGCCAACCCGCGTTCCAATCGATAAGAAGCCCGTCAAAGCTTCATGCTGCCGTGAAACCGGCCGCGATTTTGAGGCAGTAACAGCCTGCCGGATTCTGGCGTGGCGCGCTTTGATTCGTTTGTGACACGCCAATTCGCCGCGCGCTGGCGGCGAACCGCTTGTCACGTCCCGTCTCGCTGGCCCGCTGGCTGGCCCCGATGCCGGCCGCACACGGCTTCGCGCCAGGCGGGGTCGAACCGGCGCCCCGCCCGGCGCCGCAAACTCCATTCGACCCGTGCTGCCCGGTTTGTCGCAAACCTGAAACACGGTCGCTCGCGCCCCATCTGTTTTTGTCACGCCTTAACGTCCCGGCAATTGCTACGCAATGTGCGATCGCTCGCATAACCGGGCTTGACCGCTTATTCATTAGTGATTCATGCGAATCCCAAAACCCCAAAATGCATTCCTGATCCATATTTCTTTGTGTGGCGCTTTCAGGCGCTTTCGCTTATCGTTAGGCCATGCGCCAATCAGAGCGTCTGTATCAGGTCAACGAGGCAAGCCACGGTTCAAGTGGTATTCACGATTCGGGGATAAAGTCGCCGGGCAGTTTCAGCAATGAACGCCAGTACGCCGCCATTGCAGAAATCCGTCCGCCATGCAGCGGGTTGCGGTTCGCGCCGCGCTTTCGATGGGATCCTCGTTCGTGATCGCTGCTGTCGTAAATACGTCGCAGCCGGGGTGCAGCAACTGGCCGCCTGACTGTCCATGACGTCGCACAGCAGTCCTGAAGGACCGAACCCGGGGGTACCATGACTATGACTTGCACGCCGGCCGACACGGATCGCACCGTTTTGTACGTGGCGAACGCGCCCGACCAGAAACTCGTCGAGTTTCTGGCCGCGTCGGGCTGGCATGCCGTGCACGCGAAAAGCACGGCCGTCGCGGAACGCATAATCGAACGCGACAACATCAAGGTCGGTCTCGTTCAGCTACCCGAAGATTGCACCTCACAGCAACTGTCCGCACTGGCGCTGTGCATGCGCCGCGTCGAAACCAACTGGGTCGCGCAGATCGTGCCGGGCCAGGCCGACAATGAGCTGGTCAGTCGCTTCATCCTCGATTACTGCTTCGACTTCGTCACGCAGCCGTGGCTCAACGAGCGGCTCGTGTTCGCGCTCGGGCATGCGCACGGGCTGTCGAGCCTGCGCAAGCCGCGCGTCGTGCCGGAGCCGTCGCTCGGCCGACACGGCATGGTCGGACAATGCGAGCCGATGCAGCAGCTCTACCGTCGCATCGACAAATGCAGCGTGACCGACGCGCCGGTGTTCATCGCGGGCGAATCGGGCACCGGCAAGGAGCTGACCGCGCGTGCTATTCACGACCGCTCGCCGCGCGCGAGCCGCACGTTCGTCGCGATCAATTGCGCGGCGATTCCGCCAAGCCTGCTGCAAGCCGAGCTGTTCGGCCATGAGCGCGGCGCGTTTACCGGGGCGCTGCAACGCAAGATCGGCCGCATCGAGAGCGCGCACGAAGGCACGCTGTTTCTCGACGAAATCGGCGACATGCCGCACGAATGCCAGGCGGTGCTGCTGCGCTTCCTGCAGGAAGGCACGATCGAGCGACTCGGCGGCAACGGTCCGATCAACGTCGACGTGCGCGTGATTTCCGCGACCCACGTCGATCTGGACCGCGCCGTCGAAGACGGGCGCTTTCGCTCCGACCTCTACCACCGGCTGTGCGTGTTGCGCCTCGTCGAGCCGCCGCTGCGCGAGCGCGGCGGCGACATCAAGCTGCTCGCCAACTACGCGCTCAGCATGTACAAGCAGGACGGCGCGCGCAAACTGCGCGGGCTGTCGAGCGACGCGATCGTCGCGATGTCGAACTATCCGTGGCCGGGCAACGTGCGCGAACTGATCAACTGCGTGCGCCGCGCGGTCGTGATGAGCGAGGGCCGCTTCATCACCGCGAGCGACCTCGGTTTGCCCGAGGCCGACAACGGCCCAGCGATCACGCTCGCGGAAATCCGCAGCAAGGCCGAGAAGGACGCGATCGAGAGCGCGCTGCTGCGGCACGGCTACAAGCTGTCCGACGCGGCAGCCGAGCTCGGCATTTCGCGCGCGACGCTGTACCGGCTGATGCACGCGAACCGGCTGCATCAGGAGCCGGCCGGACGCGGCGCGAGCGCCGGCCCCGATGCCGACGACGAAGCCGAGCGGCAAACCTCCTCGGTGGCATGAGCGGCGATTTAAGCGCTTTTTGCAGCGAACGCTGAATGGCTCGCGTTGGGGGGCGGTTGATCGTCCCGCAGTGGTCGCCCCGTACCCGCACTTAGCGTGGTCGCCCGAGACACTCCGGCATCGCGCCAGCATTTCCTCTTCAAAGACGCGACCTTATCGGCCCGCCCACGCCGGCTCCGGGCCGGCTTTCTGCTACCTTCGACAGGCCCGTCCGCCGTCATCGGCTATCCTGTCAGTTCAACGCCCCACCTGGCCGGGACCGTCCTCGCGACCCTTGCGCCCGTCTGGCGGGCCTCCACCGCAGGAACTTCACGCCCCGGCGCGTGTAAGACCCGGGTCGCCCCGCCGAAACAGGCTTCACGTTCCGGCAAAATCGTCCGCATTGGCTTCATCCCGCTTTACACCCTATGCAAAAATTTCTGCGTATCTGTTTTTTCATTTCGCTGCTTGCCGGCGCGGCGCCTGGCTTCGCCGCCGCGCCGCAAGCTGCCCACCCCACCCCCGCCGCACCCGCGTCGGCCGCCGTCAGCCTGACGCCGCAACAGGCCCGCGAGGCGCTCGACGTCCTGAACTACCCGAAACGTCGCGCACAAGTCGCCGATACGCTGCAGGCGATCGCCGCGGCCGGCGCGTTGAGCGCGCCCCCCGCTTCCGCGCCGGCGGCAGCGTCGGCGCCCGCCGCGGCAAGCGGCGCGGCCGCGCTCGTGCCGGACGCGTTCAAGTCCAACGGCCTCGCCTCGCAGATCGCGCGCCAGGGCGCGCATTACGTCGACCATCTCGCGATTTCGCTGCGCGGCTCGGTCGCGGCGTTGCTCGACGTCGCGTCGGTGCGCGCGTGGTGGAACTGGCAGTTCACCAGTTCGCATGCGCGCGCGGAACTGTTCAAGGTGCTGTGGTCGCTGCTGGTCGCGCTGATCCCCGCCCTGGTGCTCGAGTGGCTGACGCGGCGGCTGCTGCGGCGCGTCTATCGGGCGATCGCCGCGCGCCGTGAAGCCGCGCTGCACAACGACAACGACGACGCGCCGCCGCCCGCACGCGGCACCGCGCCACCGACCAGCACCCCGCCGCTGCCGCCGCTGTCATCGGTGCCGCCGGTGCTCGAGGCGGAGGCACAGGCCGTCGCGACCGGCCCGGCCGCACCGTACGCGACGCCATCCGAGAAAGGCCGCGCGATCGAAGCCGAAGGCAAGCGCAACGCGACGCATCACTGGACGCTGCTGCAACGTCTGCCGCGCGCGTTGCTGATCACGCTGGTGCGGCTCGTGCCGATCGCGGTGTTCGTCGGCGCGGCGAGCGCGCTGCTGTCGATCGTGACCAACAACGGCACGCCGCAGGACCGCGCGCTCGACTCGCTGATCGACGTCTATGTGGTATGCCGCTGCGTCGTGATCGCCGGCGCGTTCTTTCTGCAACCGACCGCACCGCGTCTGCGGCTGCTGCGCATGGGCGATGCGTGGGCCGCTTTCGTGCTCGGCTGGATCGTGCGGATCGTCAGCGTGGTCGGCGCCGGCGTCGCGCTCGCCGAGTTCGCGCAGGCGCTCGGCATGAACGACGCCGCGCGTCTCGCGCTGCTGAAAGTGGTCGCGCTCGTCGCTCACGTGATGATCTCGATCCTCGTGTTGCGTTGTGCGAAGCCGGTCGCCAGGCGGATCCGCACGCGCTTCTCCGCGCACGAGTCGTTGGAGATGTTCGGTGGCGCGCTCGCCGATGCATGGGCCTGGGCCACCGTGGCGATAGTGATGGCCCTGTGGTTCGTGTGGGCCTTCGACGTACAGAACGGCTATCACGCGCTCGTGAATATCGGCGGCAAGACGCTCGCGATCCTGGTCGGCGCGCGGCTCGTGTCGATCGTGATCTTCGGCGGGCTCGCGCGCGTCTTCCATGTGCAGGACGAAGAATCGCGCTCGCTCGTGCATCAGCACGCGTACCGCTACTACCCGTTGCTGCGACGCATGGTGAGCTGGATCATCGGCATCGTTACCGCGCTCGTACTGTTGCAGGCGTGGGGCGTCGACGTCGTCGATCTGTTTCGCAGCGGCACGATCGGTCACCGGCTCGCGTCGGCGCTCGCGACGATCGCCGTGGCCGCGATCATCGCGCTGGTGGTGTGGGAGGTGGTCAACGTGTCGGCCGAGCGGCGCCTCGACAACTGGACGAGCCGCGGCGACCTGGTGCGCGCCGCGCGCCTGCGCACGCTGATGCCGATGCTGCGCAGCGCGCTGTTCTGCGTGATCGCGCTGGTCGTCGTGCTGACCGGCCTGAGTCAACTCGGCGTGAACATCGGGCCGCTGCTCGCGGGCGCCAGCATCTTCGGCGTCGCACTCGGCTTCGGCTCACAGAAGCTCGTGCAGGACTTCATCAACGGCATCTTCCTGCTGATGGAAAACGCGATGCAGGTCGGCGACTGGGTCACGCTCGCGGGCGTGTCGGGCACCGTCGAATATCTGTCGATCCGTACCGTGCGGCTGCGCGGCAGCGACGGCTCGCTGTTTATGGTGCCGTTCAGCTCGGTGTCGACCGTGAACAACACGAATCGCGGCATCGGCAACGCGGCAGTGCGCGTGAATATCGTGTTCGGCCAGGACGTCGAGCGCGCGATCGACACGCTGAAGGAGATCGGCGCATCGCTGCGCGCCGATGACCAATTCAAGGACGGCATCCTGTCGGACTTCTCGTTCTGGGGCGTCGATGCGGTCGACGGTTCGGCGATCACGCTGGCCGGCCAGATGCAATGCCGCGACACGGCGCGCTGGGGCGTGCAACGCGAATTCAATCGGCGCATCCTCGATCGCTTCAGCGAGCTCGGTATCGAGATCGCGAATCCGCAGCGTCATCTGCTCACCTGGGATCCGGCCAGCAAGGCCAGGCTCGACACAGCCGTGCCGCGCCTGCACCACGGTGAACACCCGGATGACGAAGCCGCGCGGGACGACCAGGCCCCGCACAAGGGCGACGCGCCGCTCGACGATCAGATCCCCGTCGACCCGAGCCCGGCCGGCGGCCCCGGCACGCCCGGCAATCCGGGTGCGACCTCGCCGCACGCGTGATGCACCGCACGCCGCGCGCGTGACCATTCGCTAGCGCGCCACCGCGCTAGCGAACCTGCCACCAGCGCGGCAACAAACGCCGCACCTCCGGCCTGCGAAAGCGGTCGTCGATCAGATGCACGACGCCGCGGTCCTCCTCGGTGCGGATCACGCGCCCGGCCGCCTGCACGACTTTCTGCAAACCCGGATACAGGTACATGTAGTCGTAGCCGTTGCCGAAGCGCGCGTCGAGCGTGCGGCGCATCTGCTCGTTGACGTCGTTGATCTGCGGCAGACCGAGCGTCGCGACGAACGCGCCGATCAGTTGCTGGCCGGTCAGATCGACGCCTTCCGAAAACACGCCACCGAGCACCGCAAAGCCGATGCCCTGATTCATCGTCCTGAAGCGCGCGAGAAACGCGTCGCGCGCGGCTTCGTCCATGCCGGGTTCCTGCGCCCACACCGGCAAGCCAGGATGCCGCTCGCGCAGCAGCGCGACCACACGCTGCAGATAATCGAAACTGCTGAGGAACCCCAGGTAGTTGCCGGGCTGCGTGTCGTACTGCTTCGCGATGAGCTCGACGATCGGCGCGAGCGAACGCTCGCGGTCGCGCCAGCGCGTCGACACGTGAGCGGCCACGTGAACCTGCAACTGTTCCGCGCGAAACGGCCCTTCCACGTCGAGCCATTGTGTGTCGTCGGCCAGCCCCAGGGTATCGCGATAGAAATGCTGCGGATTCAGTGTGCCGGAGAACATCACCGTGCTACGCGCGGCCGCATGGCGCGGCGCGAGGAACGGCGCGGGAATCACGTTGCGCACGCAGAGCGTCGCGCTGGTTTTGTCGCGCGGCGCGTAGCGCTCGGGGCTCGATGTCACGTCGAACATCGAGTGCTCGCCGAACTGCTCCGCGAGCGCGACGAAGTGCATCGCGTCGAAGAAAAATCGCAGCGCGTGTTCGTCGATCGACAACGGCGCGTCGGCAAGCTGATCGGTGACCGCGCCGATCAGATTCTGCGCGGCGGACAGCAGCTTGCCCGGTACGTCCGCATACACCTGATAGCTCGCCGTCTGCGCGCGCCTGATCGCGTTCCACTCGCGCTGCAAGCGTTCGAGCGGTCTCTTCAGCGCGGCCGGCGCGCTCTTGCGCGCGAGCCGGAACGCGCTTTGATCGAGCGTCGCGGTGTACATGCGACGCGCGCGTTCGAGCAGGTTATGCGCTTCGTCGACCAGTACGCCGACGCGCCACTGGTTGATCTGCATAAGCGCATGCAGCATCGCACTGGCGTCGTAGTAGTAGTTGTAATCGCCGACGATCACATCGGCCCAGCGCGCGAGCTCCTGCGCCAGATAGTACGGACAGATGTCGTTCGCGAGCGCGGCCTCGCGCACCGCCGCGCGATCGAGCCGCGGCGTCGCCAGCGCGGCGGCGCGTGCCGCATCGAGACGATCGTAGAAGCCGCGCGCGAGCGGACAGGACTCGCCGTTGCAGGCTTTGTCCGGATGCTCGCAGGCTTTGTCGCGCGCGACGAGTTCGAGCGTTCGAAGCGGCAACGGCGCTGTCCGATGCAGCGAGTCGATCGCATCGAGCGCGAGCGCGCGGCCCGGTGTTTTGGCGGTCAGAAAGAACACCCTATCGAGCCGGTCTTCGCCGCAGGCCTTCAGCAACGGAAAAATCGTCGCCAGCGTTTTACCGATGCCGGTCGGCGCTTGCGCCATCAACGGCTTGCCGTCGCGTGCGGCGCGATACACGGCCACCGCGAGTTCGCGCTGCCCACGGCGAAACTGTCCATACGGAAACTGCACGGCGACGAGCGCGGCATTGCGCGCGACGCGGTGCGCGTCTTCCTGCACGGCCCAATCGAGAAACCTTTCGCATTGCTCGACGAAGAAGGCTTCGAGTTCGCGCGCGCTGTGCTGTTGCGTCAGTACCGTTTCCTTCTGACTGCCGATATCGAAGTACACGAGCGCGACCGTCAGCTCGGCGAGCCCGCGCGCCTGGCACAGCAGATGCCCATACACGAGCGCCTGCGCCCAATGCAGCACGCGATGATTCGCGGGCATGCGCGCGAGATCGCCGCGATACGTCTTCACTTCTTCCAGCCGGTTCGCGATGGGGTCGTAACCGTCTGCGCGCCCACGCACCGTCAAGCTGCGATGCGTGCCCGTCAATGTGACTTCAGTCTCGTAGCCACTGGCACGCCGCCCCGCGACCATCTGATGGCCCGCGATGCCTTCGAGCGAAGTCGGCGCGGGCGTGAAACGCAGATCGAGATCGCCGCGCCGCGCGGTGAATTCGCACATCGCGCGTACGGCCACGACGTAGCTCATACGACCCGCTCCGCTTCGGCTTGCGTGGCGAGCTCTGCTTCGCTCTGCGCCTCTTCGCCGGCCCAGCGCACGTCGACCACGCGCACCGGCATGCCGTGCTGCGCGCAATAGGCGAGCCAGCGGATCTGGTTGTCCTGCAGACGATCGCCGGGGCCTTTCACCTCGATCAATTCATAGCGACGCTCGGCCGGCCAGAACCGGATCAGGTCGGGCAAGCCCGAACGATTACCGCGAATGTCGCACAGCAAGCGCTCGAACCATAGCTTCAGATGCGCGGCAGGCAGACAGTCGAGCGCGAGCGCGACCAGCTCGGGTGTCAGCAGTCCCCAGAACACGAATGGCGACTGCATGCCAGCCTTGTCGTGCAGATGCCGCAGAATCGTTTCGCGATAAATCTCGTTGTCGAGCTGCTCGAAGCACGCGGCGAACTGCGTGGCACGGCGCGCGTGAAAATCCGGCGCGTGCAGATCGGCCGGCCCGCGTTGGAACGGATGGAAAAACGCGCCGGGGAGTGCCGCGAAAATCGGCTCCCAGCACAGCAGGCCGAACAACGAGTTGATCAGCGCGTTCTCGACGTAATGCACCGGCGCGGCGTCGCCGCTCAGATGATCGCGCACCACGTATTCGACGGCCACCGGCGTATCAGGCTTCGGCAGCACCAGCATGCCGCGTTCGACAGGCCGCGCCGCCGGCGCGCGCGGCACCGGCTCGCCACATTTGCGTCGCAAACGCGGCAACATCCGGGCGACACGCTGCGCTTCTTCCTCGCTCTCTGGCGCGGCAGCGGCCCGTGAGGCCAGCGCGAGCGCTTCGCCGTAACGCTCGCTGCGCTCGAGCACCCGCACGCGCCGATGACGCGCGCCCGGCCACGCGCACGCGTCGTACACCGCGAACGCGGTGCCCCACTGCGCGCGCCGCTCGCAATCCTGGCCGATCCGGAACAGCAGTTTCGCGCGACGCGTTTCGAGCCACGGGTTCGCGGTGTCGATCGAGCGGACGGTCGCTATCAGTTCATGCAGGGTGGACGCGTCGTGGTCGACCGGTAGCAGTTCAAGCGCTTCGCGGCACGCGTGCAGCGCGAGATACACATCGACGTCCGCGCGTTGCTGAAACGCTCGCGACGACGGTCCGAACGCGACCTTCTCGTACTGGAACACGCCAAGATCGGCGAGCACGAACTCCGACCAGTCCTGATGCAGATTGCCGAAGAACATCAGACGCAAGCGATCGCACAACGGCGCGATCGCGACATGCAGCACGCAGTCTGTCGTAGCGTCGTGCCATGCCGCGAGCGGACGTGATGTGCAGGCAGGCGCGTCGCCGCTTTCAGTTTCGTAATACGCACGCAGCGTTTCGAGCAGTTCCGGTTTGCGCAATACCTTCGCGCCGGGAATCCGCGCGATCGCATCCGCGAAGATGTCCAGCAATTGCGCACGCGTGCTGAGCGCAAACAGATCGTCGAGAGACAGCAGCGGCTCGGTGTCGATCCAGCGATGCACCGCCATCGGCGTCGCCGCCTGCAACGGGCAGCCGATTTCGTCATAAACGAGGCGACTCGCACGAAACAAGCTGCCTTTGCGCATCAGCATGCGTACCAGCAATGCGCGCGATGCCTGCGGCAATTCCGCGAAACCTTTGAGAAATGCGTGTTCTTCGACGTCGAGCAGATCGTCGTAACGCGCGGCGAGCCACGCGAGTGCGCGCTCGAAATTGAACAGGTAGTAAGGAGCCTCAGAGCGGATCTCTGAGCGAGCATCGGTTGCCACGGACTTTTTGCGGGACCTGTATGTTTATACAGTGATGATAGCAAAGTCCGGCGCGGCAACTTACGCGAATCAGTTCGCGAGCCACACCACCGTCAGCGAGCGCACGCCCTGTGCACCGCGAATCAATACGCCCTCGATATCGGCGGTGGCCGAAGGGCCGGTCACGAGCGCCGCATAACGCGCGCTGCGAAAATCGTCGCGACGATAGGCGTCTTGCAGTCCATCGAGCAATTGCGCCGGATCAAGCAGCACGACCAGATGCTGGACGATATAGCCCAACGCATTGACCACATATTCGCGCTCGCTGAACCACACGGAACCGGTTTCGGCGACGCCAAAGCGTGCCCGCACCACACCGACATCCACATCCTGCAGCGACGCGGGGTCCGTCTGAGCGTCTATCGCCCGCGTGCCCGGCACTTCCGTGGTCGCCGATGCAATCGATGCCGCCG
>DATAQT010000455.1:0-4758 GCA_036264535.1 Paraburkholderia sp.
CAAACTTCTCGCGCACCCGCTCAGATCCGATATGCAGTGCCTCGCGCGAGCGTTGCAGGAAGTCATCGACCGGATAGCGCGTACCCGGCGTGAAATAGTCGCTGACGACCGTTGACGGCGAATAGCAGTTGGCTTCGGTGCCGTCCGGCCATTGGATTCGAAAGTGCATGACAGGCATCACAGGTCCCTGGTGGTATCGCACGGCTACGTCGCAAGCCAGTGCCGGTAAATGTCAAGGTGACGGCGGGCGCTTGCGCCCCAGCTAAACCGACTCAGCAACGCAGGCACCGCCCCATTGAAATCGGGTACATCCGGCGCGTCGATGGCGCGCATCAATGCGCATCCGACGGAAGTCGCATCATGCGGGTCGGCCCATACGCACAGCGCCTCGTCGAGATACTCGGTGAACGGCGCGATTCGCGACACGACCACCGGTTTGCGCGACGCCAGTGCTTCCAGCACGACGAGGCCGAACCCTTCGCGCAGCGACACCATCGCGACAGCGTCGGCGCAACCGAATAGCACGGGCATGGACGCATCGTCGAGCGGCCCGGTGATCACGACCGGCTCGCACGGGCCAATTGAAAGACCCAGCGACACCGCACGTGAAAGAAATGCTCGCGTGTACGTGTCGTGATCGAGCAAACTCGCGCCGCCGGCGATCACGAGTTGCGCGGCGGGACGAACCGCACGCATTTGGGCAAAAGCGTCGAGCAGCCGAACGGTGTTCTTGCGCGCTTCGACACCACCGACCGCCAGCACGACCGGCGCGCCGACAATCCCAAGCTTTTCGCGTAACCGCGCCGCTTCGCCAGGACGCGCGGCTTCAGCGCTAAACCGCTGCGCGTCTACGCCGTTGTGCACCGTCAATGCGTCGACGCCATACACGTCGCGCATCTGCTCGGTCCATAGTCTGCTCACGCAAAGCACAACGTCCGCATCACGCCACGCGCGCGTTTGCCATTGCGCGAGTTGCGGATGCTCGAAACGATCCAGATGATGGACCGTGCGAACGAAGCCGCGAATCGCACCTTCTTCCTTCAGTTCGGCCAACGCATTGCCGCTGATGCTGTCCTGCGCATGCAACACGTCGAATGCGTCAGCGCGGTGCTGACGATGTGTTTGCATGAACGCCCGCTTCAACGCATGAATCCGCGCACTGACCATTTCGACGGTGGTCGTTTGCACCTCGGTAACGCGCGCCAGCACCACGCGGCACGGCGACTCGCGAAACATCGCTTCACCGTCCGCGGCGGGAGCGAAAATCGTCACCTGATGACCGCGCCGATGGAGCGCCTGCGCGAGTTCGAGCGTATGCACGACACCGCCGCGCGGATTGACCGAATGCGTGAACAGCGCAATGCGCAACGGGGCTTCGTTCATGATGCGGCGTCCAGCGCAACGTCTTGCGTCGCCGCACCGATGAATCCGCCGCCGCGGAAATCCCACAACGATGCCGCGACATCCCGCTGGTAGACGACGACTTCGCGCGACGCATCGACACGGCCGATCTCCGCGCACGCGAGCCGACGCGCGGCAAAGCGCGCAATCACCTCGCCGACGTGCGCTTCCCGTACCGAGAGCAAAAAGCCGTAGCTCGGAAACGCGCTGAGCCAGCGTTCCAGATCGACCCGGTGGGGACGCGGAATCGAATCGAGATCGATACGCGCGCCGACCCTTGAACATTCGAGCAGCATCAACGCGGTGCCGAGCGTGCCAGCCATGCTGATATCCTTGGCCGCATAGCACAGGCCGTCTTCCGCGAGGGACGGCAACAACTCGAGATCTGCGCGCAGGCGTTCGGGAGGCGCACCCACCGACGCGTTCCAGAACGGATGCGGGTCCTCGAAACGTCCGCGCAGATCGACTGCCATCAACAGACGGTCGCCAGGGCGTGCATGAAAACTTGATAACAACGCACGCGCGCGGCCAACTATCGACACCGCCAGTTGCGACGTGGCACTACGCGTATTCGTATGCCCACCCACCACCGGCACGCCATATGCGACCGACGCTGCGGCCATGCCCGCGAGCACCTGATCGGCTGCGTCGATGCCGTTGCTCCACAACGCATCCACGACCGCGAGTGGACGACCGCCCATCGCAAAGATATCGCTGATATTGACCATCACGCTGCTATAGCCCGCAAACCAGGGCATCGCGGTCACAAAATCGCCGACCATCCCTTCGATCGCGAACAGCAGGTAGCCGTCTCCATCGTGAATCGCCGCGCAATCGTCGCCAACGCCAACAGCCTGCGCGAGATCGTCGGCGCCGCGCGGCAACCGGCTTACCAGCGACGCGACCACGCCCGCGATATCCGTCTTATGCTGAAAGCCACGGCTAGCGCGCAGACGTTCAACAAGGCTTTGCACGTCAATCGTATGCGCGCGGCTCATGACGCTCTCCGATACGGCGCGACGAAACCACTCTCCGGCGTGGCGCATGGCGGATACGCGTCTAGTCGCGCCTGCATCAGATGATGCGGGCGTCCGAATAGCGTTTCTTCGCGAATCGAGTCCCAACAAAGCCGCTTGAAAAGCGACACGTTCTGGCTTTGCACGTGCGCGAGAAACGTCTCGCACCCCAGTGCGTGCGCGCTGCTGACGGCGAGCCGGATCAACGTAGAACCGATCTTGCCGTATGAACGGAATGCCGCATGCACGGCAAGCCGCGAACCAAACCACACGCCTCGCTCCGTCTCGTGGATGCGCACGGTGCCGACCACCCGTTCCGGCATACCGGCGACGCAACTGAGCGCGACGAGCAGATGCGCATGCGTGTCGATCTCGTCGTAATCGTCACCCGCGAAAATGCCCTGTTCGACGCAAAACACCGCACGGCGCAACTTGTACGCTTCGCGCGTTTCCCATGGGAGCGTCGTCCACTTGATGCGAAACTCGCTCGGCGCGTAGACCGCGTCGAATGTCAACGTATCGGTTGCGTCGCAGAACATGGTTCACTCCTCGTACGACGACAGTGATGAACACGCACCGCACTTGCCGCAACCGGCCTTGATATCCGCCGAACGCATTCCGGCTTCGCCGAGCATCGCGCCGATCGGTGCGAGCACCGATCGCATGAACTCAGGCGTCGGCGCCGGATGGTCTTCGAGCGGCGTGCCGCTGATCGGCACGAACGGCACGACGAACGGGTACACGCCGAGGTCGATCAGCTCGCGCGCCATCGCGATGATCGCTTCGGACGTATCACCGAGGCCCGCGAGAATGTACGTGCTGACCTGGCCGCGCCCGAACACGGCGACCGCCGCGTTGAACGCTTCCATGTAGCGCGACACCGGGACGGCCGCCTTGCCGGGCATCAGGCGTTCGCGCAGCTCGGGCGTCACCACCTCGAGATGCATGCCGAGTGTGTCGATACCGCTCGCTTTCATCCGTTCGAACCAGCGATCGTCGTCAGGCGGTTCGCATTGCGCCTGGATCGGTAGATCGACAGCCGCCTTGATCCCGAACGCGCTGTCACACAGAATCTGCGCACCGCGATCGGAACTCGGCGGCGTGCCTGTCGTCAGCACCATATGCTTGACGCCGTCGAGCAATACCGCCGCACGCGCGACTTCCGCGAGTTGCTCGGGCGTCTTGCGAGCAATCGTGCGGCCGGCTGCAAGCGACTGGCCGATCGCACAGAACTTGCACGACTTGCGGCGGCTTTCGTAACGGATGCAGGTTTGCAGGACCGTCGTCGCGAGTACGTCTTTGCTGTGCAGCGTGGCGATGTGCGAATACGGCACGCCGTCAAAGGTCTGCAACGCATAGAAGCGCGGCGGCTTTGGAAAGCTGATGTTCGCAATCGCAACTGCGCCGCGCATCAACGCGCTTGTGCCGGTGATGTCAGGTTGCGAAGCGACGAACGGCGAGTTCCATGCGGTGCTCGTATGCACGGGCACCATAATCGTCACGCCGTCGACGGTGACCGCCTTGTGGTCCGATGGACCCGCGCCACCGCGCCGACTCGCCGCACCCGCGTATGGATCGGCGAGACGCAGTCCCGTCGACTGCAGTTCAGTCATCAATTGACGGCTCGCCGCCGACATGTTCTCGCGTGCGCTCATCGAAAGCTCCTGAAGTGGCGTGAAAGGCGTCGTCGGTCGGGACCATCGACGTGACGGGCAACGCAGGCGTATCGTTGATTGCGAGACGCAGCAGTTCCGGACGCGCGTAGTGGCCGACTGAATCCATCATCCGTTTGCGCTTGGTGATCAGCGACATGTCCAGATCAGCGATCACCATGCCCTCCCCTTCGCGCAGCGGCTCCACCAGATGCTGCCCCTCGGGAGAGACGATTGCGGTCATGCAGCCTCCGCACAGCGCTTTTTGCAGCTTCGGATCGCTCGTGACAGATTCGATCTGCGCATCGGTTAGCCAGCCCGTTGAATTGACGACGAAGCACCCCGATTCCAGCGCGTGATGTCGGATCGTCACTTCGATCTGCTCGGCGAAGATCGGGCCGACCAGCGAGCCAGGAAATTGCGCGCAGTGAATCTCTTCGTGCTGCGTCATCAACGCGTAGCGCGCGAGCGGGTTGTAGTGTTCCCAGCAGGCCAGCGCTCCTACGCGTGCAATTCCGGTCTGCGCGACCTTGAGGCCCGCCGCATCACCCTGCCCCCAGATCATGCGTTCGTGAAACGTGGGCGTGATCTTGCGGCGCTTCAGCACCAGACGCCCATCCACGTCGAACAGCAGTTGCGTGTTGTACAGGCTGCCATGGTCCCGCTCATTGACGCCGAGTAGGACCACC
>DATAQT010000502.1:0-32978 GCA_036264535.1 Paraburkholderia sp.
TTTGCGTGAATTCGGCCGTCAAGAGCCGCACAGAAACGTTTCGATTTATTTAAAGAGATGACAACGGTGCTGGGTGTTCGCCCACGAGGCCGGGCATTACAGTTATCTGTCATCGTATAACTTGCTCTTACTCGGTGATAGCTGCATGAGAATCAGACAACCGATCACCTCGGAATCCAGCATAAATCCAGATACAAAAAATTGACATGCTGTAGGTTCGGGTAAGTACTGCATGTACGTAGACGCATCCTTGTCTTACCATTCATATGTCGTCATATAACTAGTGCGGCGACACCCGCGTGTCGCCGCGCCCATCGACGCGCACCAAACCAACCCAGGCTAATCGAGAGATGCTCTTCCGAGCGACGCTTCACCAGCACACCCCGCCGCACCTGCGCGCGTCGCCGCGGCGAGCGCAGGCGCCTGACGCGCGGTGTCGCCCGGCATGCGACGTCGTCAAGGCCCCGCCCCGTCAAGAATAAAAACAAGCAACCATCGAAATCCGTCCTACCGAGCCGGAACACGTCTAAATACTTAGTATTCTTTAATAAAAGGGATGACCCCATGCTTTACAGAGTCACCGTCATGGCATGCCTGACCGCGCTACTCGCGGCGTGCGGCAGCGGCGATAACGCGTCGCCCGCGTCGAGCACGAGCAGCACCACACCGCCGGCGTCGGCCGCGCCCGCCGCCTTCAAGGTCGGCACCACGACCAGCGACCCCGATCTGCCCGCGGCACCGCAACTGCCGACCGCCGACCAGGTCTGCAGCACCGTCGAAGCCAGCAACAATCTCGTGAGCCAGCCGAGCGGCGCGCTCGGCCCCGAAGCCGACAACGGCACCACGTCGGCGATCCTGAATCCGGACCAGGCGCGCATCCAGGCCGCGCTCGACGCGTGCGGCGCCGCAGTGGACGCACAGGTCGGCGCGGCGATTCAAGCCGCGGACGCAGCGGCAGCCGCGTCGCAAACCGCAGCGGCTGTGCCGAACATCAACATCAAGGGCGCGTCAGCGCAAACCCTCGCGGCTCCGCAATATCGCGCGAAGCAGTTCGCGGTGCGTCTCGTTGTATCGAGCACCGGTGCTGGCAATGCGTTCATCACGGGCCCGCTCACGCTGCCCTCGGGCGTGACGCTGTGGATCGACAACGGCGTGACCGTCTACGCGACGCGTGACGTGATGGCCTACTCGCCGAACGCCGCCGGACCGTACTGCGCGAACACCGCCGTCAGTTCGACCAAGGCGGGCAGCTCGGGCAACTGCACGGCGCTCATCACCGGCACCTACCTCGTGAACTCCGCGGTGGTCGGCGGCGGTACGATCGACGGCCGCGCGGCATCGGAAATCGTCAGCTCGAACCCGCTTTATCCGCTGATGCGCGTCGACCAGACCTGTACGAACACCTACACCTCCTATGCGGCGGGGACGCAGGCTGCGGACAACACGCCGTGCGACGACGGCGGCACGTTCGTGGATTCCAAGGCTTCGGCGCGCCACATGACGTGGTGGGATCTCGCGTGGCTCGGCAACATGGTCGAGAACGGCACGACCGGTGTCGGCTCGCAGTCGAACTTCCGCATGATGGTGTTCAACTATGCGAAGAACCTGACGCTGTTCGGCATCACGCTGCATAACAGCGCGAACTTCCACGTCGTGCCGAGCGGTATCGACGGCCTGACGGTGTGGAACGTCAAGGTGCAGACGCCGTCGGCATCGGCTTCGGCCAACCCGGCGGGCAACGGCAACCCGAACTATCTGGGCATGGTGCCGACCGTCGACACCGCGAAGAACACTGACGCGTTCGACCCGGGTTCGGCCTCGAAGGCAGTCGTGCAGGCACCGACGATCAGCAGCACCAAGACGTCGTCGGCCGGCAAGATCGCGTTCGACGGCTACCTGAAGAACGTCGTGTTCGCGTTCAACTACATCAGCACCGGCGACGACGATATTTCGCCGAAGGGTTCGAACAACCCCAGCCCGGCGGGTTCGGGTCTGTACGGCATCGACGGCAATCGTGACGTCGCGACCGATCGCAAGTATGGTTTTGTCATCGCGCACAACCATATTTACGCGGGTCATGGCGTATCGGTCGGCAGCGAGACCAATGCGGGCGTGACGAACATCCAGGTGTACGACAACTCGTTCGATGGCTCCGAACAGGCACTGCGCATCAAGTCCGACTGGGCGCGCGGCGGTCTCGTGACGAACATCAACTACAACAACATCTGTATCCGCAATAGCGGCCAGGCGCTGTTGTTCACGCCGTACTACAGCACGAAGGCACTGCCGAATCCGACTTCGCCGCTCTATCCGGACTTCCACGCTATTACGCTGTCGAACATCCACATCATCGGTGGCACGTCGGCAATCTTCGAGGGCTTCGAGGCGAACTCGGGCGGCATCGCGCATGCGCAGATTCCGCTTGGCATGACGCTCACCAACGTGCTCGCGGATTCGCCGGATAACGTGTCGGTCACCGCATCGGATGCGAATCTGACGCTGAACAACGTGAACCTGCCGATCTTCCCGTCGACCGCGAACCGCGTCGTGCTGACCGGCTCCGCGTCGCAACAGCTCAGCAGCGCGAAGGCGGTCGATTGCAGCGCAGCGTACGTCGACTTCCCGGCGATCGGCGATACGTCGACGACCGGCCAGACGTGGGCGGGTTCTTCGCAGTAAGCGTCAGGCAGGAAGCGCTAAGCGCTGATGGCAACAGCGTGCGGCGGCGGTAGGCCGCACGCGTCGAGGTAGACGTGTCATTCGACGGCCCGCGCGGACTGTTCCGCACGGGCCGTTTTCATTTGATGCACGAGGTGGATGGCGCGTTCGTCGCGCCGACCGCTGCCGTGGCGGCCGCTTTACGCGGTCTGCTCGGTCTTGCCGTTCTTGCCGTTCTTGCCGTAAGCAAGCCGGCCATTCTTCGACAGCAGCACCGCGACGGGCCGCGTCATTTCGAACTCGGAGAAAATGATCGTCATGCTGGCGGTGATCGGCACCGCGAGAAAGGCGCCCGGCACTCCCCAGAGCGCCGACCACACCGCCATGCTCGCGAGAATCGCGAACGGGCTCAGGTTCAGCGAGTTGCCCGTCAGATAAGGGTCGAGGATGTTGCCGATGACGAAGTGAATCGCGGTCAGCGACACCAGCACGACCAGGATCGAATTCATGTCGCCGAACTGCAGCACCGACATCAACACCGGAAACACGATCGCGAGCACCGAACCGATGTAGGGGACGTAGTTCAGCAGCGCGGTCAATATCGCCCACAGGCCGGCGAACTCGAGGCCGACGCTGCGCATCGCGAGCCAGCAGATCGCGCCGAGCAGCACGCCGAGAAATGTCTTCAGCGCGAGATACGCGCCGATGCGCCGGTTGATGTCGGTGACGACACCACGGATGCGCGCCGCGTTGGTCGAATTCGCGGTCATGTTCGCGAGCTTTTCGCCGAAAGTACCGCGCTCGACCAGCAGAAAGCTCGCATACAGCACGATCACGAAGATGTCGATGATCACCGACGACAGCGACGTCAGCGTACCGGTCACCATCGCCTGAATGTTCAACTGCGCGAGCATGTTCCGCCGCAGTGACTCCCAGGTCGGCTCGCTTTCGAGGTGCAGCAGGGTCGAGATCTTGTGGATCATCAGCAGGACCGAGTCCTGGTAGCGCGGCGCGAGCGCGACGAGCGCGTCATAGTTCGAGACCAGCATGTCGACCGCGAAGAAAATCGCGGCGCCGATCAGGAATATCGAGAGTCCGTAGCGCAACTGAACCGGCAAGCGCGGGCCGATCACTGGAATGCGCTGCAGCAGCCGCGTGAAGTCGACCACCACATACACCGCGATTGCACCGAACACGATCGGCACGAACACCGCGCGGCCGATATACAGCACCCAGCCCACAATCAGCAGCAGCACCACTACGCATACGGACGCTTGCAATCTGTCGGTCATTGGTCAGTGCTCCATGAATCCGCAAACAGGTGCGCCTGGGGCTCGCCCAGGGACGAGTCAATGGCAGCGCACGCGCCCGCCGTACGATCCGCTTACATGGCAGCTCGCGCGATGGACAGCACTTGATCTTCGCACAGAACGATGACAGCTCACACAAAAGCGCGACAGATCGTTGCGTCGGCTAACCCCGGGCCGGCGCCTCGAAATGCGCCTTCAGAATGCCGCGCTCAACGCGGCGTGCGCGAATGCCCGATGCCGCCCGGCCGGCGCGGCATGATGCCCGCGACGGAGCGCGGTGCCGCGTTCGCGACCAGAATCATCGACGCGCCGGCGAGACCACTCGACACATGCTTCAACGCATGGCCGGCGATCATGTGATGGGTCAGATCCCATATCTGCCAATCGAGGCTTTCGAAGATCTTCGCGACCCCGTAGAAGACGATCACGAGCGTCCAGGCGAAGACGCCGTCCACCTTGCGCGTGAGCGTCATGCCGACGATCAGCATGAGGCCGCCGAACTGCAGAATCGCGTAAGGCCACAGACTGTTGAACAGGAGCCAATAGGCGACAGTGGCGGGCGACACGATCACCATGATCAGCATCTGCGCCCAACCGACTCGCTCTCCGCGCCACGCCGTCCATAGCATGGCGAGAATACCGGCGAACACGATCGTCATCGGCAGACGGTCCCAGACGAGCGTCGCATCGTTCGGCGTCATGTGGTAGTAAGCCGAGCCGAACGCCGTGAAGAGCAGCCCGAACGCGGCGACGACCATGCCGGGAAATTGCGCGGGCTGGTTCGACGCATGCCGCCAGACCCAGCCGAGACTGAGCAGGCCGGCGATCAGAATGACGACGTTCGACAGCACGTCCGACGCGTTGTGCAGATGTCCGAGCGAGCGCTGATCGGCGAAGTGGTGATATGAGGCCGGCTGTGCGAGCGGCCATATCATCTGCAGCGCGGTGCCCACCACGAAAAGCAGCACGCTAGCAAGCAGCAGGCGGGAGATCTTCACGTTGCTCGACTCCAGAGTGGGCGATACGCCCGAGGGTGCCATGCCCGTATCATCGGACAAAGCGCTTTGCGCAACAAGAGCGTCTGGCGGCGCCCCGACGGGTACGCGCTCATAGTATTCTTCTCAACCAATGCAAGCTGCGTGCAAGAATGCGCTCAACCCAAAGGAAGACCTGGACTCCATGCAAGCGCAGACACACCACCTGTCGTTCCGGCCTCGTCGATGGAGGAGCACGCTCTGCGCGCTGCTGTGCGCAAGCCTGCTCGCCGGTTGCGCCGCGTTACCGTCGCTCGAGGATCGCGCGGAATCGCACGCATTGTCGCCCGCTGTGGCCGCCACTACGGATCTCGGTCGCGCGGTCGCGCCCGAGCTTGCCGCGCACGCGGGGCTGACGGGTATTTATCCGCTGTCGGATGCGCACGTCGCGTTCGCCGCGCGCATGGACCTGATCCGTTCCGCACAACGCACGCTCGACATCCAGTACTACATCTGGCGCGACGACCTGACCGGCACCCTGCTGCTCGAACAGATCCACGAAGCGGCGGACCGTGGCGTGCGGGTACGCCTGCTGCTCGACGATCTCGGCATCGCCTCCGCGCTCGACCCGACGCTCGCGGCGCTCGACGCGCATCCGAACATCGAGGTACGCCTGTTCAATCCGTTCGTCGTGCGCAGCCCGAAATTCCTCGGCTTCGTGACCGACTTTTCGCGCGCCAACCGGCGCATGCACAACAAGTCCCTGACCGCCGACGCCACCGCGACGATCCTCGGTGGCCGCAACATCGGCGACGAATACTTCGATGCCACCGACGGCGTCGTCTTCGCCGACCTCGACGTGCTCGCGGTCGGACCGGCCGCCGCCGACGTCTCGCGCGATTTCGACCGCTACTGGGCGAGCGCGTCGGCGTATCCGGTCGAGAAGATTCTGCCGCACCAGAGCGTCGACGAGCTGGCCGGGCTCGAACGTAATGCACAGGCGATCGAGCAGGATCCCGCGGCCGCGGCCTATAAGGACGCGCTACGCGGTCCGCGCGTCGTGCAGAGCCTGCTCGACGACAAGCTGCCGCTCGACTGGGCCAAAACGAAGATGGTCAGTGACGACCCCGCGAAGGGCCTGGACGATGCGCCGCCGGAAGCGCTGATTGCTCACCAGCTACGCGAAGTGATGGGCCAGCCGACCCAGTCGCTCGACCTCGTCTCGCCGTATTTCGTGCCGGCGAGTGCGGGCACGCAGTATCTGAGCGGGCTCGCCGCCCAGGGAGTCGATGTGCGCGTGTTGACGAATGCGCTCGAAGCAACCGACGTCGCCGCCGTGCATTCGGGCTATATAGGGCGCCGCGTCGAGTTGCTGCAAAACGGTGTGCATCTATACGAATTGCGGCGCTTGGCGGGCATTACCTACAAGAAAGAACAGTCGCCGGGGCCGTTCGGCAGCTCCGGGTCGAGCTTGCATGCGAAGACTTTCATTGTGGATTCGCAACGGGTTTTCGTCGGTTCATTCAATTTCGATCCGCGCTCCGCGCATCTGAATACCGAGCTTGGCCTCGTCATCGACAGCCCCGATCTCGCGACGCGGGTCGATCGCAAGTTTCTCACGCTGCTGCCTAAAGTCGCCTACGCAGTGCATCTCGACGAAAACGGCAAACTGTACTGGATCGAAAACAACGGCGACGTCGAAACCCGCCACGACACCGAACCGAATACGACGTGGTACGCACGGCTCGGTGTGTGGATGCTGTCGGTCATGCCGATCGAGTCGTTGCTGTAGCCCGTCGCTCAGAAGCGCCGCAAATCGCGATCGCGCAATGGATCGGGCGTGCGCTGCGTCTCGCGCAACACGCCATTGGTGTCGAACGCGAAGTTGAACAGCATGTGATGGATGTTGCTTTCGGTGTAACGATAGGACCAGACTTCGCGTTGCGAGAGCCGGAAAAACTGCGTCTGTGCAGGGCGGCCGAAATTGGTCAGCACATCGTCGCGCGTCCATTTGCCGATTTCCGCGCGGTTGAATTCGCTCAGCTGCAAGACCTGGCGCACGCTCACGATCTTGCCTGAGGCGTCGATGTCGGCGGCGACGGTGGTCGAGCCCATCGGCTGGGTCGGCCACATCAGCCGGCGGCCGCCTCCTGGCAGGTCGTAGACTTCGCGCGGCGGACCCATCCGGGCGATGATCGCCGCTTGATCCTGGCCAGCCTGGAATTGCTGCCACGGTTGCGCGCAAGCCGCGAGCATCAATGCCATCACGCAGGTGAGCCCAGCGCGCCGCAAAGCCAGCGACACCCGCGCGGTTCGCGCGGCGGAATCCGGAACGTGGACGAGGTGGGTAAGCATGAGTTCCTCCCGTTACGTTCGATCGCGCGATTGGATCAGTCACACGCGATGTGTCTGAGAACCTGGCGTCACCTGACGCAGCCGACAGGCTCGCGCATAGCGTTCACGCCGTGTCGAACGGGGCACCACTCACCGCGCCAAAGCCACGGTGAGACAGGCGACGCGCCCGCTCGCTCGTGGCTGCAATCAGGTACTTGCCGCTTACTGCACGAGCTTGGCGCGCAGACGCGTGTGCTCTTCTTCGGAGATGGAACCGGACGCTTTCAACTTGTCGAGCTTCTCGAGTTCGTCTGCGACACTGAAGCCCACCACACTGCGCAGATCTTCGCGCGCCTGCTTGGCCCGCTCCTGGTTGCGTTCCGCCATGCCGCGATGCTGCGTGAGCAGATACGCGAAGATGCCGATATACGGCAGGATGATCAGGAAGATCACCCACAGAACCTTGCCCCATCCGGACACATCATGGCGGCGGAACAGGTCGCCCGACACCGTGATCAGCAGCCAGAACCACAGGATAAAGATGAAGATGGAAAAAACGTCGGCCAGAAAATTCGGGAATGTGAAACCATCATTAAAGAAAAGCATTGTTGTTCTCCAGTCATTCCGGTTGAAATTGAAAGGCTTAACGGATTTCGACCTATGGTTGGCCGCTATGGATGGCGCATGCGATCAGCACAGCAGCGCTGAAAATTTACCATGACATCGTGTCAATTGCGCACCTGCATTCATACGGGTCGTATGAAGGGCGCATACAGGTTCGATTGTTCGTTTGAAGCGACCAACCCGTTGTTCGGCGCTGTTTCATTTGTCCTCCTCACTTCGCGCGGAGCAAATGCATGATGCGGACCTTTTTGCCTTTATAGCCTATCCCGATAGAGTAACGCGAGCAATTTTTAAGGATTCCGTTCGATTGATGATTGTCGTTGCTGCGGCGATCACGCCGCGTGGCATCGAACATGCAGGAGGGAGCGCAAGGTTAAAAAACCCGCGCTTTTGCGATGCAAAATAAGTTCACCTTCGTAAGCGAATCTGAATGAATCAGGCGCATGCGTCAGCGGGCAGGACAAGCCGGTATCGAGGTTGCAGAGACGAGCCGTCACGGTCAGGGAACGATCGATTCTGAAGTTCACCAAACTCGTAATCGTACGAAATTAGCAGTCTTTATAGTCCCGGTCCTGAATATCAGGCCGCCAGGTACTGGAGCGGGTCCGCGCGGGCGAAGCGTCATGCCACATCGGCAAACCGTGAAGGCCGCGTACGATGGTGAACTGACTTGAGAGTAAGGCGGCCGGACGCTAGTCCAAGGCGTGCGGATGCCGCGTCATGAACGGCTGCGGACGCGTGACCGTTTTAGCCGCGCCACACGAGAAGGGCGCAATACAGGACGAACACGGCCAGGAGCGGTGTCCAGATTTGGGATAGGTCCATATGTCGGAAAGTCGTCGAGCCTGATCACAACGACTCGGCACGATAAATCAATCACAAAGAAGATCGCAGATCATCAGAATCAGCACAAACGATGCGATCGAACACACCGCGCCGGTACGGACCAGAATGCTGGGCCACTGCACGCTCGGCAGCGCATCGATTCGGACAATGCTGTGCACAGGAACGGGATCCCGTCGCATCACAAGTGTTGCGAGCACGACCGACAACACCGTCAGCATGACGACAAAAAAACGAAGGGCGATAACGTAATTCACGGACAAAACCTGTTGGACTTTATGTTTGCGGGAGTTCAATTGGCCGTGAGAATCCGCTAGGTCCAACCGAAATTCAGTGAGCACCGGCGGGCGGCCAGTCGGCACCGCCGACGCGAAAGAGCGGGCATGGTACGGTCTTCGCCCACCGCCTCGCTATCGGTACAGTCTGATAACGGGCAGTCCAGACAGGAGTTCGCCGAGAGAGCCGACGACAGGTGCGGCGACCGGATCGGCCACCGTGATCGTCATATGCGTAGGTGCGCTTTTCGATGCAATCGCATCGAGCCGCCGCCACGCGAGACGCGGCAGCACGTGATGTTCGATACAGCCAATCGGAAGTCGCGCGCATCGCGTGGCAGCTGTTCGAGCTGATTTGCGCTGGCGGCGTCGCTTCGGTAGTGCGCGCGTAGACAGCAAGGAAGCCGAGATCGTGGTGCCAACGGATCAGCGCGTAGCGCGCGGTCGACGGCGTTTCTCGACGCAATGGCGCCCGGTCCGGCGGCGATCGGGTTGTCACCCCGGGCGAAGAATGCGAATAACAAAATGCAAAAGCCCACGCCCTTCATTTCAGGCGTGGGCGGCCCCGCGCTCGCGGGCCAATCAACACCGCTAGTTGCTACCCCGTCCGCTGATTTCCTTGCGCACCGCGACGCGGCTAGTCACCGATTGAACTCCGGGCACGCCCTTCGCAATGTTGGTCGCGAGATCGACCTGGTCCGCGGTCGGCACGCTGCCCGTCAACGTCACGACGCCGTTATTCGCGCGCACCGTGACGTTGCTGGCCCGCAGCCCCTGGCTCCGCGCGCTTCTGAATGCGCGGCGTACCTCCCTCACGAGTTGCCGGTTGGCTGCCTTGATATCGCCCGCGGTTGGCGACGAGCCCCCGGCGGCTTGTGCCGTCGGGGCAGATCCGGCGGCTTGAGGTTGCGCGTGCGCATTCAGGCAAGCGAGCACGACCGCGCTCGCGCCAAGCAGTGCCACCAATTTTTGTGCGTTCATTTCGTTCTCCTGTCGTCTTTGGCCGGATGACATCGACGATGACTCCGGCGATTAATCGGTGATGCGCTCGTCGAATACGGTCAGCGCGGCGAGACTGACGAGACTGCACGCGCTCATGTACCAGACTGGTGCAAAGGCGCTGCCCGTCGCGCCAATGAGCCACGTCACCACGAACGGCGCGAAGCCGCCGAACAGCGTCACGCCGACGCTATAGATGATCCCGAGCGAACGCCCGCGCATCTCGCGCGGAAATCCTTCGAGTAACAGCAGGAAGCCGGCCGGATTTCCGAGCACCCACAGGCCGATCAGCAGCGCAACCGCCGGCAGAATCGACGCAAGGACCGGCGCGCGCAACATCAGCGCGAACGCCGGATAGAGCGCCAGTAAGCTCGCGATGCCCGTCGCGAACAGCAACGGCTTGCGCGACTTCAGCCGGTCTGTCAGCTTGCCGCTGAACGGCGACGCGACAGTCAGAATCAGTCCCGCGAGACCACTCGGCAAGAATGCCGCCGCTCCCGACACATGCGCGAAGCGAGTCAACCACGCCGGCAGATAAAACACGAGGATGTACATCGACGAAGTACTGCCGATCATCAGCAGCGTACCGAGCACGATGCGGCGCACGTCGTAGCGCGCTCGCGTGACCACGGCCGCGCTCCCGTTCGAGTCATTGACTACATGCAGCGTCTCATGCAGATGGCTGCGTATATACAGCCCGACCGGACCGATCAGCAGCCCGAGCAGAAACGGCACGCGCCAGCCCCAGCTTTCGAGCGCGGCGGGCGGCAACGCGTGAGTCAATAGCATCCCGCACAGCGCCCCGGCGAGCGCCGACGCACCCTGGCTCGCGAGTTGCCAGCTCACCAGATAGCCGCGCGTACCCGGCGCGGCGGATTCCATCAGGAACGTCGTCGACGCCCCCACTTCGCCACCCGCCGAAAATCCCTGAATCAGCCGGCCGGCGACGATCAGCAGCGGGGCCGCCACGCCAATTTGCGCATAAGTCGGCGCGAGCCCGATGATCGCCGTGCCGAGCGCCATCATCAGAATGGTCAGCGTCATCGCGGCCGTGCGACCGCGCCGGTCCGCGTACGCGCCGAGCACGACGCCGCCGATCGGCCTGACGACGAAGCCCGCGCCGAACGTCGCGAACGACAGCAGCAGGGGCCCATGCAGGCCGCCCACCGGAAAGAACAGCTTGCCGATCAACGCCGCGAAAAAGCTGTAGACGGTGAAGTCGAAAAACTCGAGCGCGTTTCCGAGCGACGTCGCGAGGATGACGCGGCGACGCGTGGCCGCATGCGACGCGTCGCTCGATGCAACACTGAAAGCGGCCTTCGACGCGACGGCATCGCGCGGCGGTGCAACGGGTGGGCTAGTGGTCTTCATGCGAGTGATTCTTCAGAGGCGAAGGGGGGCGCGAGCAACGCGGCGGGCAGGCGGCTTCTCGCGCGCGCCGGCCCGCCATGTCTCGACTCAGAACAGGTGATAGATGCCGAGCGAAGCCGTCATCGGCGTCGTGCCCAGTTCAGGCGACGCCGTACCGGTCTGCAGCGGTAACGGATTGCTGTTCAGAATCACGCTCGAAACCCCGTAGTTGCGGATCAAGCCCGCGCGCGCATACAGCGACGTGCGCTTCGACAGCGAGTAGTCGTAGCCGAGCATCGCGCCGAGCGCCGAATCCTTCGCCGGATCACCGGCGCTGTCGCGCACGCCCGACGTATCGCGATAGACCACCGACGCGCGCACCGCATGACGTCCCCACGGCACCGTCGCGCCAAGGATGTACGAGCGCGCGATGCCGTTGCCTTCGAGTTTCGGCGCCACCTGTGCGAATGCGGCCGACAGCACGTAGCTGCCGACATCGTAAATCGCGGACACACCGTAGATATCGTTGCGCACGGTTTGCGTGCCGGCCGAGGTCTCGACCGGCGAACTCCACACGCGGTTATACGCACCCGACAGATACCACGTGCCGTTCGTCCACGACGCGACGACGCCCTGGTTCGATGCATAGGGCGAGACGCCTTGCTGGCCATTGAACGCGTAGAGGAACGTCGCGCCGAAGCCCATGACGCGCGGCGTGGTCCATGTCGCCGCGTTGCTCTCGCGCACCAGCACCTGACTCGAGCCCGGCCCGAGGTCCGCGTTGTAGCCGACCCCCTTCGGCGTTTGCACCGCACCGCCGGCGAGCCACGCGACGACCGAGTTTGTCGCCACTTCGCCGAACGGGTCGATGACTTCCGGCAGGTTCGCGGTCGGCTGCAAGCCAAGGCGCACCACACCCCACGTCGGCGAGTTCAGGCCGACCCATGCGGCACGATCGAACAGCGTGTTGCTGGTGCCGAACGAGCCGTTGTTGGCCATGAAGCCGTTTTCAAGGTTGAATTCCGCCTTCAGGCCACCGCCGAGATCTTCGCGGCCGAACAACCCGAATTGCGACGTATGCACGCCGCCGCTCTGCGTCTGCCACTTCGAGGTGCCGCTGACGCTCTGGAAGTTCAGGCCCATGTCGACGGCGCCGTACAGCTGAATGCCGTTCTGCTGGACCGCGCTTTCCATCGACGGCCACGCGGACAGCCATTGCTGCAGGTACGAGTCGGCGCATGCCGCGTGAGACATCAGCGCCACCGCCGCGGCGCAAACGGTCTTTTTATATTTCATGTGAATCCCCGATATGGACGTAGTCTGGCCACCGACCCGACAGCACGCCGGGTCGGCGAAATGCGAATCTGGTGAAGTTCAGGCTGTGAGGTATTGCTCGACGAGGGTGGCCCAGTAGGCGACGCCGATCGGCAGCGCCTGGTCGTTGAAGTCGTAGCCAGGGTTGTGGATCATGCAGCTGCCATGACCTTCGTTGCCGTTGCCAAGCGCGACGTAGCAGCCCGGTACTTTCTCGAGCATCCACGAGAAGTCCTCGCCGCCCATCATGCCCGGCGGCAGCGGCAGAATGTTCTGCGCGCCGACCACCGCGGCGACCGCTTCGCGAGCCCGCGCGGTCTCCTGAGCGGTGTTCATCAGCACGCGCGTGACACGCTGATAATCGATATGCGCACTCACGCCGAAGCTGGCGGCCTGGCTCTCGACGATTTCGTGCAGCCGGGTTTCGATCAACTGCTGGACCTCGGTGCTGAGCGTGCGCACGGTCATCAGAATCGTCGCCGCGTTCGGCACCACGTTGTGCGCGGTGCCCGCCTGGATCGCGCCGACGGTCAGCACCGCGGCATCGGCCGGCGGCACGTTGCGCGCGACGATCGTCTGTAACGCCATCACGGTGCTCGCGGCGGCCACCACAGGATCGCGGCTCAGATGCGGCATCGCGGCGTGCATACCCTTGCCGGTCAGCGTGACCGTCACGACATCGGCCGACGCGGCCATCGCGCCCTCCTGCACGATAAACATGCCGACCGGCACGCCAGGCGCGTTATGCAGCGCGTACACCGCATCGCACGGAAAGCGCTCGAACAGACCCTCCTCCATCATGCGCACGGCGCCGCCCTGACCTTCCTCGGCCGGCTGGAAAATCAGGTTCAGCGTGCCGTTGAAGCGGCGCGTCTGCGCGAAGTAATGTGCGGCGGCCAGCAGGATCGCCGTATGTCCGTCGTGACCGCATGCATGCATCTTGCCGTGCATCTGGCTTGCATACGGCAGACCGGTGTCCTCGATGATCGGCAGCGCGTCCATGTCCGCGCGAATGCCGATCGCGCGAGTGCCGTCGCCCAGCTTCAGACGGCCGACCACCCCCGTGCCACCGATCCCCTCGGTGACCTCATAACCGCAGGCTTTCAGTTTTTCGGCGACGAGCCGGCTCGTTTCGACTTCTTCGAATCCCAGCTCCGGGTGCGAATGAATGCGCCGGCGTAATTCGACGAACTCGGCCGTCTGTTCGCGAATCGCGGGATCGATATTGATGTTGTGGGACAACGCCGTCTCCTCTGACAGACCCGTGTGACACGCGCCTGATCGAGCCCGGCGCGAATTGAGAGCCAGTCTACGAGAGCGACGGCGAATAAAAACATGATAAAGTTTTATCCCAATAACCGTTAGTTATAGTATTTACCCTGAGGTAATAAGGTTAATGGCAATCAAGCTTCATCAACTGCGCGCACTAGTCGCCGTCGCGGATCATGGCACGATTGTCGGCGCTTCGCGAGCGCTGTTCGTCAGTCAGCCGGCCGTCACCAAGGCCATTCGGGAACTGGAAACCGATATCGGCATGTCGTTATTCGGCCGCAGCGTGAACGGCGTCGCGCTCACTCACGCGGGTGAATCGCTGTTGCGGCATGCGCGGTTGATCGTCGGCGAACTCGGGCGCGCCGAGCAGCAGATGGCGATGGAACGAGGCGCGCAGGAAGGCCGCGTGACGATCGGTGTCACGCCGCTCGCGGCACTCACGCTGCTGCCCGATGCCTATGCGCGGTTTCGCCAGCATATGCCGCAAATCACGGTGGAATTTCTCGAGTTTCACGCAACGAAACTGCAGGATCAGTTGCGCCAGGGTTCGATCGATTTCGCGCTCGCCGCGGCCACTGAATCGTCCGCGGATTCGTCGATCGAATGTTCTGAACTCCTTTCTTATCCTTTGACGTTCGCGGTGCGCGCGAACGGTGCGCTCGCAGAGGCCACCTCGCTCGCCGATCTGTGCGACGCCGAATGGGTGCACTCCGATACCACCGACGAATACCCGCAATTCGTCACCGATCTGTTCAACCGTCAAGGCCTGCCGGTGCCGCGACGGATTACACGGTGCACGTCGCAATCGCTGATGTACAGCCTCGCGCTCAGTATGGACGCCGTAATGGCCTGGGCTTCGCACACGCTGGAACTCGTCAACTCAATGGCGCACATGAAGCAGCTGGGTTTCATCGAAACCTCGCGCGCCGCGAGGCTGCATCTGATGCAGCGCGAAGGCGCGATCCACACGCGCCCGGCCGACTATTTCATCCGCTGCATTCGCGAGGCCGCGATCATGTGAGTCGCGCGGCATGCAGGCGCCGCTCGCACCAAGGTGCCGACGATCACGACGCCGCATCGAGGCGTCAGGTTATTTTGCCGGCACCGTCCTCACCTGCATGCGGCCTTTCCTGCATTCGGCGCACAGGCCGAACAGCACCAGTTGCCGCCCCGTCATTTCGAATTCGAATTGATCCGCCACGGCCCGCTGCCGCGCTTCGATCTGCTCGTCGAAAAACTCGTGGATATCGCCGCAGGCGGTACAGATGATGTGATCGTGAGGCTTGCCGTCGTTCAGCTCATACACCATGCGGCCCTCGCCGAGTGCAACGCTGCTCAGCAAGTCGCTGCCGAAGAGCAGGCCGAGCACGCGATACAAAGTGCCCAAACTCATATTCGGCGTATCGCCATTAAGACGCTTGTAGACCTGCTCCGCACTGAAGTGCTCATGCGGGTGCTGATGAAAAAACTCGAGCACGAGGACGCGTGGAAGCGTAGGCCGCAATCCGGCTCGCTCCAGAATTCGGTGAATGTTCATGGACGTGGTGGCAATGCGGGACGAACGATAGAAGGCCAGGTGCCCGCTGTCGCCGGTCGATGCAAGGAAGCGTTCGATACGGCCATCGCCCTGCCTCGCGGGGCAAACGGCGAGCGGGCAGACTATGTGTGGTCACCCCTTAAGGGACCCTTAAGCCGCAAAATGATTGCGCACGAGATCCATGAACGCGACCAGGGCGGCGAGCACGACCACGATGAACAGCCAGCGCTCCAGTAGCGTAAACACACGCTGTTTCCCCTTGCGACGCTCGGCGAGGTAAAACCACGCAGTCGCGGCCGTATAAAGCACGGTGGACATCAACAGATAGTGCAGGCCGCCCGCGTACACGAGAAATAGTGCGTAGCCGCAGCCCGCCAGCGCGAGCATGAAATCGACGCGCCGCGACCACGGCTGCCCCGCATACGATTCGCCGCTCGATGCGAGCTTCAACCCATAACCCGCGACGAGCAGATAAGGAATCAGGTTCATCGACGTCGTGAGTTCCTTGGCGAGCGTGAACGCCTCTTTCGAAAACAGCGTCACGATCAGAAACGCCTGGATCACGAGGCTCGTCATCCACAACGCGGCGACCGGTACGTGGTTGCGGTTTTCTCGCGCGAGAAACGCGGGCATCGTGCGGCTCTTGCCCGCCGCGTGCAAGATTTCTGCGGCGAGCAGCGTCCATGCGAGATAGGAACCGAGCACCGATATCAGCAGGCCGAGCTTGACCACGATCGCGCCCCAGGCGCCGACCGCCGCGCTCAGCACACCGGCCATCGATGGATTTTTCAGCATGCCCAACTGCTCGAGCGGCAACACGCCATACGACAACAGCGTGACGATGACCATCAACGCGAGCACGCAGAGAAAGCCGAACACGGTCGCGATGCCGACGTCGCGCCGCTCGCGCGCATGACGGGAATACACGCTCGCGCCTTCGACGCCGAGAAACACGAAGACCGTGCCCAGCATCGTCTTGCGCACCTCGCCGAAGAGACCGGCCGCCGACGACTCGGGACTGGTCCACAGATTCGCGACGAACAGCTGCCACTTGAAGCTGGATAGCACGAGCACCGCGAACAGCCCGATCGCGAACAGTTTGGCGAGCGTCATCGAGGCATTCACGATCGACGAGCCCTTCACGCCGCGCAGAATCAGAAAGTGGAACACCCAGATCATCAGCGAGGAACTGACGATCGCGCTCAGCGTGTTGCCGGCGCCGAACGAGGGCACGACGATCGCGAGCGCAGACTTGATCAGCACGAGATAGGTCACGTTGCCAAGACAACTGCCGCACCAGTAGCCGAACGCCGACAGAAAGCCCGTATAGCGTCCAAAGCCGACGCGCGCATACGTATAGACGCCGACGTCCAGCTCGGGCTTGCGCCATGCGAGCCGTTGAAAGATCAGCGCGAGTATCAGCATGCCGGAGCCGGTGATGGTCCAGCTGAGCAACGATCCGACGACGCCGGTATATTTGCCGAGCGCCTGGGGCAACGAAAAGACGCCCACCCCGACCATCGAGCCGATCACCATCGCCATCAGGCCCGGCGCTGAAAGTCTGACCCGCTTGTCCATGCTGCGATCGCTCTCCCGCGAACACGTTCCGATCCAGTCGCGCTCTTGCGACTACGATGATCGACCGCTCAGATGACGATCGTGCCGGTCGTGAGGCCAATCAACGCAGCAATCGCGCCGCAGGCCGCGACGACAAAGATGACCCACTCGACTTTCGAAAACACCCGCAGGCCGCGCTCGCGTCTCGCCACCACGTACAGCACCGTGCCGGGCGCATAAAGCAGCGCCGACAGCATCACGAACTTCAGACCACCCGCGAACAGCAGAAAGGCCGTATACAACGTCGCGAACATCGCGACCAAATACTCGGTGCGCAACGCGCCCTCCAAGCCGCCGCCGCTCTGCCCGCTATCCTGACGCGCGGCCTTGATGCCGTATGCGGCCACCAGGAAATAAGGAATCAGCACCATCGAGCTCGTCAGATTGAGCATCAGCGCGAACGCATCGTACGACCAGTAGGTGCTGATCACGAACAGCTGCACGACGGTACTCGTGAGCCAGACCGCCGCGACCGGCAGTTTGCGCTCGTTCTGTCGCGCGAAGATGCGCGGCATCGTCTCGAGACGCGCGGCGGCGAACAGCACCTCGGCACAGATCAGCGACCACGCGAGATACGCGCCCAGGATCGAAATGATCAGACCGGCGCTGATGAACACGACGCCGAACGGACCGAGCAGCGCGCCGAGTACCGCGGCCATCGACGGCTGGCGCATCACCGCGATGTCGGCGCGCGGCAAGCTCGCGTAAGGCAGCAGCGTCACCAGCACCAGCAGACACAGCACGGCCACGAAGCCGGTGATCGTCGCCGCGCCCACGTCCGAGCGCTTTTTCGCGTAGCGCGAGTACACGCTCGCACCTTCGATCCCGACGAACACGAACACGGTGACGAGCATCGTCGCGCGCACCTGCGAGAAAAGACCCGTGCCGATCTGATCGCTGCCTTCCCATAGATTCGTGCGGAACATGTCGGCGCGAAACAGTGCGATCAGCATGACGATGAACAGCACGATCGGAATCACCTTCGCGACCGTGACGATCGTGTTGATCATCGTGGCCTGCTGGACACCACGCAGCAACACCATATGAAACAGCCAGATGCCCACCGACGACACAATGATCGCGGTCGCCGTATTACCATCGCCGAATGCGGGGACGAAAGCGCCAAGCGTCGATTTGATCAGCACCCAGTACGACACGTTGCCGAAGCAGCCGGCCATCCAGTAGCCGAATGCCGATAGAAAGCCCAAATAGTCGCCGAATCCCGCTCGCGCATAGGCGAACACGCCGGCATCGAGCTCGGGCCGCCGCTGTGCGAGCGCCTGAAACACGCGCGCCAGTGCATACATGCCAATGCCCGCCACGCACCATGCGATGACCGCGCCCAACGGTCCGGTCGCGCGCGCGAAATTGCGCGGCAACGAGAAAATCCCTGCGCCCACCATTGAGCCGACGGCCATCGCGGTCAATGCGGGCAACGACAGTTTTGTATCGACCTGGGTTGTCATCGTCCACCCTTCAGAGAGGCTGATTTCTTCCAGAAAGGTACTCGCCGGGAGCCGGCACGCCTATGTTGCGCAGCTCCCGTTAGCCCTCCCGACTGAAGCCACCGGCCTCGCGTTTAGCGAACGGCGCAATCGCTAGCGGAAGCTTGCGGCAGATCATCTGCGTGTTCTATTTCTTTTGAAGCCAGTACGCTTGCTATGCATCGATGCCGTTTATCGCGCGTGCTTCCCGTGTTGCACGCGTATTCGCTCAAATAACTCCAAAAACGCCGTCACCCTGCAATTGCGGTGACGGCGTTTTCAATTTCGCGCCTCGGATGTTTCGGCTGCCTGTAGCGCCTCGCCGCCGCTCACTGCGAAGCCGGCGCACTCACGGTGGCGGGCGCCGGTGCCGCCGGCGTGGGTGTGTTCGCGACCGCCGGCGGATTGGCCAGCCAGCCGCCACCCATCGCCCTGAACAGCGCGAACTGTGCCTGCAGTTTGCCGACCTCTTCCCTCGCCTGTGACGACTGACTTTCGAGCAGCGCAACGCGCACCTGATCGATATCGACGCGGCCCGTATCGCCGAGCTCATAGCGACGCTGCACCTGGCTCAACTGCGTGGTACGCCGCGTGACCTCTTCGTTGCGCGCCTTGAACAACTCGTCCTGCCGGTTCAAACGCGCCAACGCACGGTCAACGTCATAGAACGCGCCGAGCGCGGTCTTTTCGTAGGTGAACATCGCCTGCTGCGCCTGCGCATCCGACGACTCCACCTGAGAGCGTCGCGCGCCGAAATCGATCAGCGGCATCGCCATCGCCGCGCCGAATAGCCAGAACGTGCTCGGCCCAAGACTCTGACCGGCGATCTCCCAGCCATTGCGCGCAAGCAGACCGCTTAGCGATATGGTCGGCCAGTAATTGAGCCGCGCGACATCCGTCTGCCTGACCGCCGCATTCACGCGCGCCTGCGCCGCGATCAGATCCGGGCGTCGCATGAGCAGATCGACCGGCTGCCCGGGTTCGATATTCGGCAGCGCGGTCATCAGCTTGTCGGTTTCGTCAAGAATGCCGGCGAATTCCCCGGGCTGCACGCCGCATAGATTCTGCAGATTCAGGCGCGCCTGCGCGATGCCGTTTTCCACGTCCTGCAAACGCGCATCGACCTGCGCGCGGCCAGCGCGCGCTGCTTCGATGTCCGTACTCAGTACCAGCCCCGCGGTAAAGCTCTTTTCGGCGATGTTGACGAAGTCGTCCGCAATGGCGCGGCTCTGCAGCAGAATCGTGCGCTGACGCAGCAGCCCGCGATACGTGACGTACAGATCCGCGACACCCGACACCACGCTCAGGCGGACCGCCTCCGCATCGCCCGCGGCCGCGCGCGCCTGCTCGCGTGCCGCCGAGAGCCGCGCCCGTCCCTGGCCGAACAGGTCGATCTCCCATTGCGCCTGCAAGCCGACACGCCAGAACTGTGCATCGGTATTGTTGATGCCGAGCAGTTCCTCGAACTCGAGTTGCGTCTCGCCACCGTGATACTTCGCGGCGCTCACGCTTGCACCGACCGATGGCAACAGTTGCGAGCGAGCGAGCCGGATCCCGGCCTGCACCTGATCGACGCGCGCGTAAGCGGTGGCGATGTCGAAGTTGTGCGCGAGCGCCAGATCGATCAGTTTGTTCAGCGTCGGATCGTTGTACTGCGTCCACCAGGTCGCAAGATCTTGCGCGGACATCGGCGTCGCCGCGCCCACTTGCGCCTCCGAGTACTGTGGCGGAAACGCGGCGGGCTTTTCCAGCTGCAACGAACCCGTACAGCCCGCTTCGAGCAGCAGGGCCGCGATGGCGAAAAGACAAGGGCGCGCGCGGATCATTTTGCTTCCGGGTGTTTGCCCGGCTCCCATTCCGCCTGCTTGATCGAGAACAACATCGCATACAGCGCCGGCACGGCGACCAACGTCAGCACGGTGGCAAAAGCGAGGCCGCACATGATCGTGATCGCCATGTCCTTGAAGAAGGGATCCCACAACAAGGGCGCCATACCAAGCGCGGTCGTGCCGCCTCCCAGTATCACCGGACGCAGACGGCTCATCGCGCCGTGCGTCACCGCCTGCATGCGCGGCACGCCCGTGGCGATCAGCCCATCCATCTCTTCGACCAGCACAACGCCGTTCTTGATCAGCATGCCGATCAGACTCAACAGACCGAGCAATGCCATGAAGCCGAATGCGCCACGGAACAGCAGCAGACCGACCGTCACACCGCAAATCGACATCGGCACGACGAGCAGCACGACGAGCGCGGGCTTGAGGCGCCCGAACATCATCAGCACGAGCAGCGCCATGCCGATGAAGCCGAGCGGCAGTTGCCGGAACAGACTCTCCTGCGCGCGCGTCGACGATTCGTGCTCGCCGCCCCATTCGAAGCTATAGCCAGGAGGCAGCTTGATGTGCTCGATGCCGGAGCGTATGCGGTTGAACGCGTCGACACTATTCTGTCCATAGACCGCGTTGGCCGAAACCGTGAGCGTGCGAATCCGGTTTTCGCGCGCTATCTGGCCTTCCTCGGTACCGACCGTGAAACCGTTGACCACGTCGCCGAGCGGCACGTAGCGGCGCAGCCCCGTGCTGAACACCTGCAGATCCTGCAGACCGGCGACGCCGCGCGTGTAGTCGGGCGAGCGCAGCACGATAGGCAGCAACTGATCGCCTTCGCGATAGATGCCCGCGCGCAGACCTTCGGTTGCGTAAGCCATCGTGTCGGTGACCTGCCGGCGTGCAACCCCGAGCGAGCGCGCACGCGATTCGTCGAATTCCGGTCGCACGATACTGATCGGATTCTCCCAGTCGTCGCGGATCGCGATGATGCGACCGTCGGCCTTCAACACGTTCTGCGCTTCCTGCGACAACCGACGCAGCACGGCCGGATCGGGTCCGGAGAAGCGTGCCTGAATGGCCGCGCCACCGCCTGGACCGAAGTTGGGGCGCGTGACCGTCCAGTGTTGTTCGGGGAAGCGCTTTTTCAGGTCCGCTTCGATCTCCGGAAGCACGTCGTCGATCAGACCCTGATCCTTCACGCCGACGATGAATTGCGCGTATGACGGATCGCGCGTCTCCGGATCGTAGACGAGGAAGAAACGCGTCGCGCCCGAGCCGATATACGTCTGCACGTTGGTGACGTCCGCATGCTTGAGCAGCACCTTCTCCACCTCGCGGCTCTTTTCGACGACCGCACGAATATCGGCGCCGCGCTGCAAACGCATATCGACATAAAAGATCGGCGTGGTCGACGCGGGGAAAAAGCTCTGCTCGACGAAACGGAACGCCCATCCGGCGAGCACCGTCAGCACGACGAGGCCGATGAGCACGAGCACGCGCTGTCTGGTAACCCATGACAGCAGCTCGCCGTAACGCTTGTACAGCTTCGACTTGAACGGGTCTTCGTCGATGATGTCCGCGGGCTTGAAAAGATACGTGCCGAACAGCGGTGTCAGGGCGATGGCGATCACCCAGCTAAATAGCAGCGAAATCGCGGCGACAGCGAACAGCGACGCACAAAACTCGCCGACCGCGTCCGGCGACAGGCCGATGCCCGAGAAAGCCAGAATCCCCACAACGGTCGACGCGAGCAGAAGCCATTGGCTTTGTTTGAGAATTTCGGTCGCCGCCTGGAGATGCGACATGCCTCGCTGCACCTTCACCAGCATGCCTTCTACCACCACGATGCTGTTGTCGGTCAGCATGCCCATTACGATGATCAGCGCGCCGAGCGAGATACGCTGCAGCTCGATCCCCGCCGCGTACATGACCAGCAGCGTGCCGAGGATCGATAGGAACAGCTCGACGCTGAGCACGACGCCCGCACGCCAGCCGAGCGCGATACCCAGCGCGACGCCGACGATCGCCACGGACAGGAACACGTCGAAGATAAAACCGCGCACGCTCTCGTCGACGACCTGCGGCTGATCGTAGAGCGAGTAAAGCTTGATACCGATCGGGCGGTCACGCTCCAGGTCCGCGAGTTTCGCCTTGATCTCCTCACCGACCCTCACCACGTTGACGCGCGGCCGCGCGCTGATACCGATCGTGACCGCGGGCTGACCGTTGTAGTGAATGACCTGGTTCGGAATCGTCGCATAGCCGTGGCTCACGCGCGCGATGTCGCCGAGCAGCAGCGGGCCCGGCGTGTTGTTCACCGGCAGCGAACGGATGGCCTGCAGCGAATCCAGCGAACCGGTCGGCGCGATCCGCAACGACAGATCGCCGACGCGTTCGCGGCCCGCGGGCCGAACCTCGTTCTGCACGAACAGCGTCTGGGCGAGATCGTCGGTGGACAGGTTGTTGGCGATCAGTTGCGACTGGTCGACGTCGACCGAGATCTGCTCCTGCTGGTTACCGGCGATCACGATGTCCGATACATCGTCGAGCGTCAGCAACTGGCGGCGCAGTTCGCGCGCGTATTCATACAGTTGCGCCTGCGTGTAGCCCTCGCCGGTCAGCGCATAGAACATCCCGTAGACATCGCCGAAACGGTCGAGCACGAGTGTCGGACCCGCGCCCGGCGGCAGCCGTACCTGCGCATCCGACACCGACTTGCGCAACTCGTCCCACACCTGCGGCAATTGCGCCGACGTGTACTGGTCGCGAATCTCGACGCGGATTTCGGAGTAGCCCGGCGTCGAACGCGAGGTCAGCTTCTCGACCTGCGGCATCTGCTGGATCGCGCTTTCGAGCCGGTCCGTCACTTCCTGCTCGACCTCGTGCGCACTCGCGCCAGGATAGAGCGTCACGACGACCGCGGTCTTGATCGTGAACTTCGGGTCTTCGAGCCGCCCGATGTTGTAGTACGCGAAGATGCCGCCCAATAGCGAGATGAGCGTCAGAACCCACGCGATCAGCGGCTTTTCGATAAGGGAGGGCGCGAGATTCATTGAGGTGCATCCATTGGACGGACTGCCATTCCCTCTTTCATGAACTGCGATCCGCCCGCCACCACGCGGTCGCCCTCCGCTACCGCACCCGCGACGACCACATCGTCGTTGCGGATTTCGCGCACGCTGACCGGCACCGCATGCACGCGGCCGGACGCGGCATCGTAGCGCCACAGACTGCGCTGACCATCCGCGCCGATCGACACCGCGGCGATCGGAATCGCGAAGTAGCCGTTGTTGTCGTTTTGCGCGACCTGGCGCGCCGTGTCGGAGATCTGCACGCGCAGCGCCATGCCGGGGAACAGCATGGCGCTTTGCGGTCCTTCGATCGAGAACACCAGCCGGTAGGCCGCCGAGGTCGGCGAAGTCTGCGTGGTCCGTTCGCGGAACACGAGCGGAAAGCGGCTCTGCGGCCGCTCGGGCAGCCACGCTTCGGCTCTCAGCGTCTTGTCGACGAAGAGCCGCTCGGCGATGCTCTGCGGAAGATCGACGCCGACATCGACGCGGCCGATGTTTTCCAGATTGAACGCGGGAGCGCCCGCCTGCACGACCTGCTGGATCTCGATGTTGCGGCGCGCGATCCGGCCGTCGAACGGCGCGACTAGTCGCGTATTACGCAGGTCGCGGCTCGCCATGTCGCGTGCCGCGCGTGCGGCGTCCGTGGCAGCCGACAGTTGCTCATAAGCAGCCTGCGACAGAATACCGTCCTTGCGCAGCACTGCCTGGCGCTTCAGGTTATCGCTCAACTGCTGATACTGTGCGTTCGCGCGTTGCAGCTGCAGCTTGTACGGTTCTTCATCGATTCGCGCGATCAACTGTCCGCGTTTCACCGATGCGCCTTCGAGTACCGCGATCTGCACGACTCGGCCCGACACTTCGAAGGCGAGCGGCGAGATGCTGGTCTGCTCGACGCGCCCCGTGAAGATGCGAATGGCGGAAGCGTCGGCCGGTTCGACCTTGGCGAGCTGCACGGCTGGCCTCGTATCGCCACTCTGTGTTTCGGTCTGCCGTTGACAACCGGACAGTGAAAGCACAAGCACACAGGTCAACGCGCAGGACAATGCGCCGGTCAATGCGACTCCGGCTAATCGGTGAACCGATGGTGCATCGGAGCGGTTTGCGTTCATGACGTTCTCGGCTGACTTCTGGCGCAACCCGTCTCGTACACGCGGCGGCAACGCAGCTCGCGGTCCGCGTGAATCCGTCTCTACAGGTTGCTCAGGAATTCATAGGGGTCCGTAACAGTGGATCGGCGATCAAGGATCCGCTGCGACTTCCACGGCCAGGTCTGACTCAGGGAGCAATTGGATCCCGTCTGTCATCGCGACACCGTCGTTCAACTCCGTCTATTGGCGACTATTGTGTTGTGGATATCGGGACCTGCGCGACTCCAGTTTCGTCTGTCATGTTGGTTCCTCGCGTTCCGCATTGAGCCCTGTCCATCCGATCACGTGGGCAACCCGGAGGATTACCTGGTTGGGTTAAAGGACAGTGACCACAGCCGCGAGACATGTCTTGTCCTTGCGGCTTCGTTTATGAGGCATCCTGTCTAACTGCCAAACTGCTTCGTCACGACAATGAAAGAGTGAGGAAATTGGTGAGGCCGCCCCGTATGGAATGCACGATGGCGCGCACGACGATTCCAGCACAACCTGAAGACGATTGCATGTGTGCACAGGCTCGAGCATGGAATCGGGTCCCTTCAAGTGAGACTGGCTGCAGAATTATTTAAGTTACCAAACAATTCATTGTCAAGAGCCGCACCGCCGTAACGCGTTCGAATCGAGAAGGATCTTGACTCCCGAGCAGTGCTTCCGAGCGTTTTACTTTCGTAAGGGATATATCAAAACCATCAATGGGCTTCAAGATATTCGCAGTTCATGGGTGGTCACCGCGTGTCACGCTTGCGTCATCGTGCCCTTTCACAGTTCGTCACAGGCATCATGGCCCATCACCGCGCTATCCGTCAATTGCTTCGCTATTCTCACTGCGGCTATGCAGAGTCATTCCATGATTTTTTTGTGACTATTCTGCTGTACTAATGACGAAGCGCGATGGGCAAAGTGCTATAGGTTTGAAGTAATTCCTGTTTCGCCAATGGAGCAAGCGTGAACGTTAAATCGGAGTTCTTTCTCTTTAAGGCTAATGCGCGGTATGGCGAACGGCGCCGGTTGCACAAGCAAATTACCGGGCGTACAGTACTCAGCGAACAAATAATTCGCTTTCAGATTTATCGATTCGGCGTAGGAGGCCGCGGCCTGCGCGTCGACTCTGCGTGAGAAGGTGGTTGGCAGTTGCAACGTCGCGGCTTGCCGTCGGCGCGTTTCTCATTGGCCAATCCTTCAGCGGCCCGTTAGTGCCGGAAAGCCAGCGGGTCCTCTGCCATTCAGCCATGACAACGGTCCACAGCACAATGACTGATACGGCACCGCACACGACTGAAGTTCATTCCACCCAACTCGAAACGCTTGATTCCCTCTGCCACGTCGCGCGTCGAGACAGCGAACCGTCGAAAACCATGCAATGGCGTCGGCCACCGAAGCACGCGCCTTCGGCCGTTCGCGCCAGGCATCCAGGCTTGCATGATTTGCGATTGTTCGGACTAGCCGGTATTGGCGCGGTGCGACAGCCGTATCGTCCGAACCGGTCCGCCGCATCATGACGCGCGCGCTCGCATCGTGGCTGCAGCGTTGCGTAGCGCTCGCCCTGCTCGCCAGTGGTCTTCTGTCCGGTTGCGCAATGGTGACCGTCAGCACGCAAGGCCCCGAGCAGTACATCGCGATGCGCCGCGGCGATATCCTGTCCACCGGCCGACTGAGCGCCGCGACCCGCGACACGCTGCACATCGCGGCACTCGATGAGAACACCTGCCAACGCGAGCCGCTCGATTGCATCAATACGATCTCGACCGTTGGCGGAATCAATACCGACCGGCGATTGTCGAGCCTCGCCGAACTGTCGTTGCAGATGGCCATCACGCACACGCCGCTCAACGCCACGGAATGGAGCGACGCGCAATTCGATCTGTGGCTCAGGACTGCGCGATTCGCGTATGCATTTCTATTCCTCGGTCAGCGCACCGCCGGCGAGCGTGCATTCGAAGATCGTCAGACCCAGGTTCGCGACTACTATAACTATGCGGTGCAGGAGTTGGCCCGCGCGCTGTTTCTGCGCGGCGCGCTCGCTACCGATGCCGGCAACGGCGAACCGGGCACGCAGTACATCGCGGGCTGGTCGATTCATCTTGACCTGAGCCACGTGCGGCTGCCCGAGGGTGTGCGCGAGCCGCGCGAAGTGATTCCGGCGTCGCGGCTGTCGTTCGCGGGGATACGCAGCATTTATCGACGCGATGGTTTGGGCGCGGAGCTCGTTGCGGTGATGAACGTGCCGCCGGAGGAGGAAAACGCCGATGCGGGTCGCGATGCCAGCGGCGATAGGGGTGGGCCCCCCCGCGCTGATAGCCGCGCGAACGCACCGTTCAATACCGGTGTGTCGTCACGAACCGCTGGCCAGCCGCGGCCAGCGACAAGCTTTTTCAGAGAGATGCCGTCGCCGAACGTCACCGCGTTGATCTGGTTCAGCCAGGGCACGCGCGAACAGGTGCTTGCCTCGCATGATGTCGTGCTGTCCGTCTACGATCCGTATCGTGACGACAGTGTCGAGCGACAAGGTCAGACGGTGCCTCTTTCGGCCAACTTCAGCGCGGGCTATGGCATCTGGCTCGCGCGCTCGGGTTTCGCCGGGCAATCGTTGCGCACGCTGTTTGGACGCGCGCGCGGCATCGATACGCCGCGCATCTATATGATGCAGCCGTTCGATCCCAATCGACGGATCATTCTGATGCTGCACGGCCTCGCGAGCAGCCCCGAGGCATGGGTCAACGTCGCCAACGATATCCAGGGCGACGAAGTGCTGCGCCAGCGTTTCCAGGTGTGGCAGGTCTTCTACCCGACCAACGTGCCGATCCTCGTCAACCTCGCGCGCATCCGGCGCGCCACGCAGCAGACGCTCGCGCACTTCGATCCCGACGGCACGGCGCCGGCGTCGCATGGCATGGTGCTGATCGGTCACAGCATGGGCGGCGTGATCGCGCGGCTGCTCGTGTCGACTTCCGGTGAAGAGCTTTGGACGACGTTCCAGGACAAGTACGTGCCCGAAGGCACCGATATCGATCGCGAGGACGAGCGGCTCAACCGGCTGCTGAACTTCACGCCGATGCCGCAAGTCGAGCGCGCCATCTTTATCGCGGCGCCGCATCGAGGCACACCGTTCGCGAGCAACCGGCTGTCACGCTGGGCGGCCAACCTCGTGCGTCTGCCACTCGCCCTGCTCAACGAGATCGAGGAAGTGATGCAGACGGCGACGAACATCGAGCCGCAGGGTCAGACATTCCACGTGCCGAACAGCATCGAGCAGCTACGGGAAACCGATCCGTTGATTCGCGCGACGTCGCAGTTGCCGATCAGTCCGCAGGTTTGCTTCCACTCGATCATCGCGCGGCGCCGCGAAAACGGCCCGCTCGAAGATTCCAACGATGGCGTGGTGCCGTATCGCAGCGCGCATCTCGCGGGCGCGCTGTCGGAGAAGGTGATTGTGGCCGGACACAGCGTGCAGGAGACACCGCAGGCGATCCTCGAGATACGGCGGATCTTGCATGAGGATATCGCGCAGCTCGGTGAGCCCGGGGAAGTTTGCGGGGAGGCGGGGTTGGTGAAGTGATGGCTGACGGCGGGGTGTCCGTTGGGACGGCTCGGGTTTGGCGAGAGGATCCGGCTACAGGTACAGCTGCACGAATCAAGTCAGCGCGAGCGAAGCAAGCAGGGAGAAAAAGATCGCTGGCGGCCCTTAAAGAATTTCTCGCTACATATTACGTAGCAAATGCTACGAATCGACGGCGCATGCACAAATGATTACTGCGTGTGGGCCCAGCTTAGTGGCGTGTCATGGTGTCAGGCACTAATTTGACTAATTCCCGTGAAACAATGACCGATCGGGACAATAAACATCTTTTAAAACAATTGGTTGTCACGTAGTAACGACGTTTCGATATGTTTCACGAAGTGGCAGCTGGCGAGATCGGCGGAAGAAGCTGGCGTTTGCGGGCGTATTGTCTAATGCACGCTCGTTTTTCGATATTTTGATCGGTGAACGACGATCAATTGATCTGCCCCCGATATTGTTATCGTGCCGAGGTGCGTCTGCTGTGTGCATTGGAGTGAAGGTTTGCGGGGCGTTTGGCGATTGGTAATCGCTCGCGTTGCGGATCAGATGGTTCGCAACCGTCTCGTTCATCCCTGTCGAATGGCGGACTGGAGGGACGACATTTGGTACCGGCAGTCATTGGCGAGATCGCCCTCTTCTTTCCAGCGACCATCATGCGGCGGATGTTGTGTGCCGATACGCTGAGACGCCTGCCTGTCATAGGCCCGTGCTGAAAGTGCGGCGAGGCCTAGGTTCATCGGGCCGATGACGCATCCGAACTCGGACGAATATCAATGGCGGCAGACCCCTCCGGACCTTCTTGCTGTTGGGCTCTGCGGCCATTACTCGAGTGCGTCCAAGGAGATGATTGACAGTATCGTGCTGCATGGTTCGATACAGAGTCATCAATCTTCTCGCCGCCAGACGGCAAATCGATTCTGCGCCATGGGCTATATGAGTGGAGTAGATCTGGGCGTGGATTTTCCTGATGGCGCCGTTCACCAGCTACACGATGAAGCTGGATCAATGCCATTGCAGACAGACGTTCATTAGCCGGCAAGCGTCCAAAACTGACTGCATGTTCGTCGGGCGAATGGTTCGTTCAGCGACGATGGATGACTCAGAGCAGGCCAGCGCCGCGCGGGATCAACAGCGAGCACTGCTTGCGAAACGCCAGACCTGCCTCGGTGGACGGACCAGTTGAATACGAGGCCAACAATCCTTTAGCGCAGCATTCTGTCGACAACGCCGCTCGCCTCGCACTGGCGCATGTCATCCGGTCTCCGGGACAGACCAGATTCACGCCCCAAGCAAAAAGGGAACATTTTCGCGACCGTCGATCCGGACTTGCTCGCGGATCGACTTCAACTAGAGCCTGCAACAGAAGGCGGCTGACGTGGCGGCAGATGACCAGTGGCCTCGTGCCGGCGTGAGTCCAGTCGCCTTGCGTACTCCCTGAGCGGCCGAGCATCAGGGGTGACTTCCAGCCGATTTGCGCCGTGGCTACAGTGCCCGCCAGCGCCTGCGTCGACGCAGCGCTTTATGGATAGTCATGACCAATGCATGACTCGCAACGTGGCCAGTATGTCCGCTAGTCCGCCGAGTCCGGCTCTTGATTGGGGTGCCGATCGAGAGGGCTGCGGCCCTTACACCTCGATAGGATCGCGCGTGGCGTTAGCGGAGCGGAAGCCTGACCGCGAAAATTGGGGCTGCGAATCGCAAGCGGACAGTTGCCGAGATGGCTTTTCGGAACAACGGGCCGGGGCCGTCCATCCGTAATTCTGGCTGCTGGACCTCGTTGGCGATCGCGGTCGCGATACAGCCGTCATCGAGACAACACACGGAGGCGGACGGGCTGCCTTAGGAAATTCCATCCCGATGCCCACTTCGCCCATCCCGATGCGGTAGTCGTCCACACCGTGGCGAACAGATACGGCGCACTCGTCCGCACCGACTCGACTCCTTTTTACCCGAATCGATCTGCGTCATCACGAGTGTCTAGAGTCTAGACACTCCATCGGCCCCCTCCGAGTGTCTAGACTCTAGACACCTTCTTCCCGAGGCCGTCCCGTCTGACCAACAAAAAAGCCCGCACTAAGCGGGCTTCTCCACACTGAAAACCAACCAGCAATCAGTTAGTCTTCGGCTGCGACTGGAACATCTGGCCGATCAACTGTCGTATCTGAATCTCCTGCGCCTCGGTAATCACGCCGGTCTTGATCTTGATCGTGAAGTTGCCGATGTCCTTCGTGATGCTCCCTGCGTGTTCCCGTCCCGCGAAAAACTTTTCGATGCTGCGCCCGCTTGTCCCATGGGACGTCGTCTGCCGAGTCGCCAGCGCAGCAATAGCCGCGGCGACCTTTCCCTGATCCATTTCGCCTCTAACCAGCAGCGGCCAAATTTCGCGAGCGGCCTTTACGCCATCTTCGCCATGCTTCTTGATAGCCGCCGCAATGGCTTGCGCCGCCGTTCCGCCCAGCAGTCGCGGCTGAATGTCGAGATCCTTCCTGATGAAGTCCGGCAGATTATCGAACGACAAGAACTGGTACAGACCCGCCCGCGACAATCCCATCGCCTCAGCCAGACGCTTGCGATTCGGGAATTCCGTTTCCGATCGCCGGATCGCTACTCCAATTTCATAGTCGGCAAGGTCGTCTCGGCTGATGTTTTCGACCATCGCGAGGACCGCCATGTCCGAGTCGGAACAGTCCGCGACGACCGCTTTGATCGTGTCGAGTCCCAACATCTTGTGCGCACGCCAGCGCCGTTCGCCGGCGACGATCTGATAGTCGTCCGCCACACGGCGGACCACGATCGGCTGCATCAGACCGACTTCCCGGATCGACTCGGCGAGTTCGGCCAGCTTGCCCTCGTTGAATACGCGACGCGGTTGCCAAGGGTTCGGCAGAACACCTGCCACCGCCAGTTGCGACGCAACGCCAGTCGATTCCAATTCCTGCACGCGAAGTTGCGCAACGGCCAGCGCACCGGCGAGGCCTGGCGCCGTTTGCGTGCGGTTGCTGCGCTTCACCTCGTCCTCGTTGATCGACGAAGTTTTGCGAATGCCGGACGTCTTGGCCAGCAACTGTTCTCGCATATTGCTCATTGCGCGTTCCTCCATTTTTCGGAATAGATCTCGTCGATCCAGCGACAGTAGTCCACAAGAGGCTGCCGCACGCGTTGCAGCGACTTGGCCGCGCTGTGGCTGCTGCTGATATCGAAAACGGTCGAGAACGCCAACGCCCCGGTGCTCATCACCGAACTCGCCGGTACCTCGATCGAATGCAGCCAGTTTTCGTACGCGCTTTGAGCCCACGCGCGCACGATCGGCGCCGACGAGTTGCGCCCATAATCGACCCGCGACAACACGAGCGACACAAAGTCGTATTTCTTGTCCGTCTCGAATTTGATGAAGCTTTTGGACACGTCTGAAAAGAGTCGCCAGAATGACAGCGAACTGATGAAGTCCAGGTTTTCCGGCACCATCGGCATCACCATGGCATCCGCGGCCATCAGCGCGTTCAGATTGAGATACGACAGCGAAGGCGACGTATCCATCAGGATGTAGTCGTACTTTTTGCGCAGCGGCTCGAGCCCTTGACGAAGCACGGTCCAGAAGCGAAAACCCGGCCGCATCTTCTGCATGGCTGGCAGATGGAACTCCGCGCCGATCAGTTCCGTGTGAGCTGGGATCACGTCGATGCCATCCCAGTACGTCGACTGGACCCGGCCCTCCAGGCCGCCCTCGACGTCCTGGTCATAGACGTACGGCAACACCGTATCTTCCGGCGTCACGTCTTTTTCCGCGTACAGTCCGCACAGTTCCGAAAGCGAAGCCTGCGGATCGAGATCGACCACCAGCACTTTGCGTCCCCGCAGCGACAGCCCTTGTGCGAGGCACATTGTCGTCGTCGTCTTGGCCGAGCCTCCTTTGAGCTGCGCGGTGATAATGATCTTCCCGTCTGGCTCCTTCAGGCGGGTGACCAGCGGAGTCTGGTAGATGTCGGAAATCTTTTGCACCCAGATCCGCGCTTCCTCGAGCGTGAAGGTTCGAGTGCGGCCTGTACCGGCCGCCGTACCCGAAGGCAGTTCTCCATCGCCTTTTGTCGCGAGATACTGAACCTGCGAGTGAGAGACATTGCACATCTCCGCAATCTCGCCAGTCTTGAAAACGGGAGCCGTTTTTCGAGGACGCGGAGCCAGAATCGTGTCACGCAGCTCATTAGTAAAAATGCTGACTTTTTCTGCAAACTCGCTGATCTGCTCAAAGTGAACGGTTCGGTCCACGGCAGGAAGTTGGCTCGTTCTGACCATTCTGAGGTTTTTCCATAAAATTCCAGAAACCTCAGAATACAGGAAATACTTGAAAATAGCTTTTTAAATTACTGTTTTTACGCGTGTTTTTTGAAAATTTCTGTATTTCCGCATCGATTCGACCACGGGATCCCGCGGAAAACTGAACAAGACTTGAAAGCACGAGGTACACGAAGGCACAAATGACCTCACCTTGACCTGCAGTCTCGTCAGCGAACCCTTCGCATCTGCTCAAAATCTAGGCATGTGGTGAGGTCATTTGTGCATTTTCTGATTTTCGCTGCCCGCCCCAACGACCACGGGCACAACCGACCTCACCATCAACGCGGTTCCAGCGCCTTCAGGCGAGCACTCGGCCATGTAACACCGCGAGCGCACAATCAACCTCACCTACAAAAAGCGCAAATGAGACTGCGAGGGCCGTAACCGCACTGGCACGCGCGCAGTTCCAAAAGCGTCAATCCCATGGAACGCACAACCAACCTCACCA
>DATAQT010000066.1:0-35632 GCA_036264535.1 Paraburkholderia sp.
CGATGATCGTCGGTGAGTCGGCGAGCCCCGAAGTGCGTAGGGCAATCGACGCGCATCTGCGGGCGCGTCCCGAGATTCGCGGCATCATCAATATGATCACGCTGCAGTGGGGACGTCACGTCGTGGTGGCGGTGCAGGCGGAAATGATCGACTACGCGAGCGGCCGCGCGATGGTCGATGCGATCAATATCATCGAGGCCGATCTGCAGGCTACGTTTCCTCAGGTGCGTTGGGTGTTCTTCGAACCGGATGTGCCGCGCAATTAGAAACGTCTTCAGAAAATGAGGCGAAACGACGTGGGCTGCAATCGCGGATCATTTCGCCTGCCTTGATCGGATGCCAGTACGCATCCCACCGCTTATTTGAACCCGGTCACCGCATGCGGCACATACAGTTCTTCGAGCCGGCGAATGTCTTCGTCACCAAGCTTCAAGGACAGCGCCGCAACCGCATCGTCCAGATGATGCAGCTTGGTCGCACCGACAATCGGCGCGGTAATCGGCTTCTTCTGCAGCACCCACGCTAGCGCAACCTGCGCGCGCGGCACGCCGCGCTCCTTCGCGATCTCGCTGACCCGCTCGACGACACGCCGGTCCGCTTCCTGCGTGTGCGCATACAGCGTGCGGCCGAATTCATCGGTTTCCGAGCGGGCGCTTTCGGTGTCCCAGTCGCGCGTCAAACGTCCGCGCGCGAGCGGACTCCACGGAATCACGCCGATCCCTTCGCTCTCGCACAGAGGCAGCATTTCGCGCTCTTCCTCGCGGTACAGCAGATTCACGTAGTTCTGCATCGTCACGAAGCGCGTCCAGCCATTGCGCTCGGCCACCTGCAGCGCCTTCGCAAACTGCCATGCGTACATCGACGAGGCCCCGATATAGCGCGCCTTGCCGGCCTTTACGACATCGTGCAGAGCTTCCATCGTTTCCTCGATCGGCGTGCCGTAGTCCCAGCGATGGATCTGATACAGGTCCACGTAGTCGGTGCCGAGTCGGCGCAGGCTGTGATCGATCTCCGCCATGATCGCCTTGCGCGACAGCCCCGCGCCGTTCGGGCCCGGATGCATGCGGCTATTGACCTTGGTGGCGAGCACGATCTCGTCGCGCTTCGCAAAGTCCTTCAACGCGCGGCCGACGATTTCCTCGCTGGTGCCGTCCGAATAGACGTTGGCCGTATCGAAGAAGTTGATGCCGTGATCGAGTGCCTGCTTGATGAAAGGGCGCGCGGCTTCGTCGTCGAGCGACCAGGGGTGCGGGCCGCGCGCGGGCACGCCATAACTCATACAACCGAGACAAAGACGCGATACATCGAGGCCGGTGCGGCCGAGTTTCACATAGTCCATCGTGGTGCTCCTGTGGTGAAGCGCACAAACCCGCTGCGAGGGAAGGACCTTCGATTATAGGGAAACGTCGGTCAGCGCGTCGCCACTGCCCGCACCCGCTTTCGGTAGTCTGAATAGCAATGCGCCCGCGAAGCCACTCCGCGGGCGCATGACGGCAAGTGCCGTGTCCAACAACTAACCCTCAATGCAGTGCCGGACGATACGGTGTCCACACGGGCGTGTCGGTATCCCAGTTATCGAGTTCCGATGGCGTCATGATGTGCTCCTTGATAAAGAGGTGCGCGGTCTCGCACTACGACTGGCAGGTCTTATGGAAACCTGATCATCGATGCAATCGCGCGGGTACTGATTCAAGCGTTCCAACTCGTTACTGGCCGTTCGCGACGCGAGTCACTTCGCCGTTCGTTCCTTCCTGCAACGCGATGCGCGCGGCTTGCGTCTGGCCGATCAGGCCTTTGTCCGGATACGAGGTGCGATTCAGCGAGGGCAGCGAGCCGTCGCGATACGCGTCGACCAGTTCGGCCTTGACCTCGGCGCGCGTCTTCGTGCTAGCGCTCGGCGCCGGTTGCGTGTCATACGTTCCCGCGCGGCCGATACCGCCTCCGCCTTGCGCGAATGCCGGAGCGCTGACGAGCAGCGAAAGAGCGAGGCCAGCCAGCAGATTGCGTTTCATGATTCACTCCTGTCGATTCATTGGCAGCGTAATGACGCTGCGACAGGGTGAAATGTAGAGGTCGAGGCCGTGCAGATAAATCGCGGTTTTGCGAAATGAATTGTCGCGATTCAGGAACAATCGCGGGAAGGGCTTGAAGGATCCGTGCTATTGCGCAGTTGCCGCGGCATTGGCGCCGCGGCTGGAATTCACTGTTTCAATTGCCGTACTTCATGCGACCCATTCGGTTATCACGGGCGTGTCGAGTGCCGGTGCGGACTCGCGCTCCTCGAACGTGCGCTTCGTGCAGGTCGCGTCGAGACTGCCGCGTCCGCTCAGCAATGGGCAACGATCGAACAGCTCTGCAATCCAGTCTACGAAAACACGGACTTTCGGCGACAGATGACGACTGTGCGGATAGACTGCCGAGATCGGCATCGGCAATGGTTTCAACTCCGGCAGCACTTCGACGAGTTGACCCGAACGCAGATGCGGCAGCACCATGAAGAGCGCCGGCTGAATCAGGCCGAAGCCTTCGAGTCCGCAGGTCACGTAGGCATCGGCGTCATTGACCGACACGATGCTCTTCATCTTCACTTCCACCTCGTTGCCGTCCACCATGAACGCCCAATCGAGCGTGCGTCCCGTGCGGCTCGAGAAGTAGTTGACGGCTTTGTGATTGTCGAGATCTTCGAGCGAAGCGGGCACGCCCGCGCGTTTGATGTAGTCCGGTGACGCACAGGTCACGCCCTCGAACAGACCGATGCGGCGCGCGACCAGTGACGAATCCTGCAGCGCGCCGACGCGCACCACGCAATCGACGCCTTCCTGCAGCAGATCGACGGGCCGGTCGGTCAGGCCCAGTTGCAGATCGATGTCCGGATAGCGCGTGTGGAATTCGCATAGCGAGGGAATCACGAGCAGACGGCCTATCGAGCCCGGCATGTCGATGCGCAGCTTGCCGTGGGGCTTCTTGTTGCCGCTCTGGAAGCTCGCCTCGGTCTCTTCGACGTCCGCGAGGATGCGCACGCAGCGCTCGTAGTACGCGGCGCCATCGGGCGTGAGCGACAGTCGCCGGGTGGTCCGGTGCATCAGCCGCGTGCCGAGAAACGCTTCGAGGTTCTGAATAATCGTGGTAACCGATGCGCGCGGCAGATCGAGCGTTTCCGCCGCACGGGTAAAGCTGTTGGTGTCGACGACACGCGTGAACACTTGCATGGCCTGAAGCCGGTCCATTGCAAACCTCCAGAAGGGGCGGGTGCGCAGGCGGGAATGGAGTCCGCGAAAACAATCGGAAGCTGATTGTTCAAAGGCACCGAATTGTGTTGCCGGATTATAGGCATTTATTTGTGAGTCTGCCGAACCCACAATTCGCACCATTGAGGTTCTATGCGCATTTGCGCCGCTCGACATGGATGCATTCAAATCGCCGTACCCGCCTGTTTCCACCGGCGACTCCGCCGAAGACACTGGCGCTCAGGCCAATGACGTAACACTCGAAGTCACCGACGTGCGAATCGATGGGCACGCTCAGCCCATTACGTTGCGGCTGTATCGGCTGACGAAAAGAACCGCATTGCCGGTATTGCTTTATTTTCACGGCGGCGGCTTCACGAAGGGATCGATCGAATGCGCCGATTTCGCGGCGCGGTATTTCGCAGAACACTTACCGGCGCTCGTCGTGTCGGTCGGCTATTCGCTCGCGCCGCGGTTTCCGTTTCCGGCCGCGCCCGAAGACGCGCATCGCGCGGCATTGTGGGTGCAGACGCGCTCGCGTGCATTTGGCGGCAATAGCAGAAACATCGGCGTGGCGGGGCATGACGCGGGCGGCCAACTCGCGAATTGTCTGGCGTTCATCGCGCGCGATCGTGGCGACGTGCAGATCAGCGCGCAGGCGCTGTTCGGCCCGATGCTCGATCCGAGCCTCACGCGGCTTGGCGACGAGCAGCGTCTCGGCTCGGACATCACGGCCCGCGAGTGCGCCGCGTGTTATCGCGCGTACCTGCCGCAAGCGTCGCAGCGCATGCATCCGTACGCGGCGCCGCTCGAATCGTCGCGGCTCGCCGGCTTGCCGGCCACGCTGATCGCGACCGCGCAGAACGACGTGCTGCATGTCGAGGCCGAGAAGTATGCAAGCAATCTGATCGACGCGGGCGTGCAGACCCAGGTGGTGCGCTTTCCGAGCGTGTCGCACGCGGCGCTCGCCGATCATCCGCCCGCATTGCAGGAAGCGGTGCGCTTTTTCCAGTGGCGCTTCGACGCGCGCGCTCATCGATAAACAGAACTTCAATCAACGATACCGGGAGCTACACATGACTATCCTTCCTCTTTCCCGCCGCCGCGTGGCGTTAGCCGCCGTGGTCGTCGTCGTTCTTGCCGGGCTTGGCACGTTCGGCGCGATCCGTGTGGATGCGAGCTCGCCGGCCGCGCCGACCATCGTGCCTGAAGTGGATGTGGCGACCGTCGTGCAGAAGACGATCACCGACTGGCAGTCCTATTCGGGCCGTCTCGAAGCTGTCCAGAAAGTGGACGTGCGTTCGCAGGTGCCCGGCACGATCGTGTCGGTCAACTTCAAGGACGGCGCGCTCGTGAAGCAGGGCGACACGCTGTTCGTGATCGATCCGCGTCCGTACGCCGCCGAAGTCGATCGCGCGGAAGCGCAACTCGCGGCCGCGCAGGCGCGCACCGGTTACACGCAGAGTGACTGGGAACGCGCGCAACGGTTGATCGTCGACAACGCGATCGCCAAGCGCGACTACGACGAGAAGCAGAACGCCGCGCGCGAGGCGAGCGCGAACCTGAAGGCCGCGCAAGCCGCGCTCGAAACCGCGCGCATCAATCTCGGCTACACGAAGATCGTCGCGCCGGTATCGGGCCGGGTGTCGCGCGCGGAGATCACGGTCGGCAACGTCGTGTCGGCGGGCGCGAGCTCGGCGCCGCTGACCACGCTCGTGTCGGTGTCGCCGATCTACGCGTCGTTCGACGCGGACGAGCAGACCTACCTGCAATACCTGAGTCGCGCGAAGGACGGCGGCAAGGTGCCGGTGGAGCTGGGTCTCGCCGATGAAACGGGCTACTCGCGCAGCGGCACGATCGAGTCGGTCGACAACCGGCTCGATACCTCGTCGGGCACCATCCGTGTGCGCGCGAAGTTCGACAACGCGGACGGTGCACTGATTCCGGGCCTCTACGCGCGCGTCAAGGTGGGCGGCGGCGCCCCGCATCCGGCGCTGTTGATCGACGATGCCGCGGTCGGCACCGACCAGGACAAGAAGTTCGTGCTGGTGGTCGACCAGGGCAACCACGTCGTCTATCGCGAGATCTCGACGGGCGCGATGCAAGGCAACCTGCGTGTCGTCAAGGACGGGTTGAAGCCGGGCGACCGCATCGTCGTCAACGGCATCCAGCGCGTGCGACCCGGCGATTCGGTGCGCGCGCACATGGTGCCGATGACCACCGACGACGATCCGAACAGCGCACCGCTCGCGCAATCCCGCGGCAAGGCGGACGCCGGCGCGAAGGGCAATTCGTGAGCCGCATGGTCCAACGTTAAGAGCTTCCAATGAACATATCCAAATTCTTCATCGATCGCCCGATCTTTGCAGGCGTGCTATCGGTATTGATCCTGCTCGGGGGCATCATCTCGCTGTTCAAGCTGCCCATCTCCGAGTACCCGGAAGTGGTGCCGCCTTCGGTGGTGGTGCACGCGCAGTATCCGGGCGCGAATCCGAAGGTGATTGCCGAGGCGGTCGCCGCGCCGCTCGAAGAACAGATCAACGGTGTCGAGAACATGTTGTACATGCAGTCGCAGGCGAATAGCGACGGCAATCTGACGCTGACCGTCACGTTCAAGCTCGGCACCAATCCCGACCTCGCGACGCAGCTCGTGCAGAACCGCGTCAATCAGGCGCTGCCGCGTCTGCCGGAAGACGTGCAGCGGCTCGGCATCACGACGATCAAGAGTTCGCCGACGTTGACGATGGTCGTGCACCTGATCTCGCCGAACGATCGCTACGACATGACTTATCTGCGCAATTACGCGCTGCTCAACGTGAAGGATCGGCTCGCGCGGATTCAGGGCGTCGGCGAGGTACAGCTATGGGGCTCGGGCGACTACGCGATGCGTATCTGGCTCGATCCGCAGAAAGTCGCGCAACGCGGGCTCACCGCGACTGAAGTCGTGAACGCGATTCGCGAGCAGAACATCCAGGTCGCGGCCGGTGTGATCGGCGCATCGCCGTCGGTGCCGGGCACGCAGTTGCAGTTGTCGGTGAATGCGCGCGGCCGTTTGAGAACCGAGAGCGAGTTCGGCGACATCATCGTGAAGACCGCGCCTGATGGCGGCGTGACCTATCTGCGCGACATCGCGCGTATCGAGCTCGCGGCGTCGGAATATGGGCTGCGCTCGCTGCTCGACAATAAGCCCGCGGTTGCGCTCGCGATCAATCAGGCGCCCGGTGCGAACTCGCTCGCGATCTCCGACCAGGTGCGCGCGGCGATGAAGGAACTCGCCGTAGACATGCCTGCTGGCGTCGAATACCGGATCGTCTACGACCCGACGCAGTTCGTGCGTTCGAGTATCGAGGCGGTCATCCATACGCTGCTCGAAGCGATCGCGCTCGTCGTGATCGTCGTGATCGTGTTCCTGCAGACGTGGCGTGCATCGATCATTCCGTTGATCGCGGTGCCGGTGTCGATCGTCGGCACGTTCTCGCTGCTGCTCGCGTTTGGCTTTTCGATCAACGCGTTGTCGCTGTTCGGCATGGTGCTCGCGATCGGTATCGTCGTCGACGATGCGATCGTCGTGGTGGAGAACGTCGAGCGCAACATCGAAAGCGGGCTCAGTGCGCGCGATGCGACCTACAAGGCGATGCGCGAAGTGAGCGGGCCGATCGTCGCGATTGCGCTCACGCTAGTCGCCGTGTTCGTACCGCTCGCGTTCATGACCGGCCTCACGGGTCAGTTCTACAAGCAGTTTGCGATGACCATCGCGATCTCGACGGTAATTTCGGCGTTCAATTCGCTGACCTTGTCGCCGGCGTTGTCCGCGCTGCTGCTGCGCAGCCACGGCGAGAAGGAAGACTGGCTCACGCGCGTGATGAACCTTGTGCTCGGCGGCTTTTTCAGGCGTTTCAACAAGTTGTTTCATCGCGGCTCGGAAGCCTACGGCCGCGGCGTGACCGGCGTGCTGCGTCGCAAGGGCGCGATGCTCGCGGTGTACGCGATCCTCGTCGGCGCGACGGTGCTGGTGGCGCGGGTCGTGCCGGGCGGCTTCGTGCCCGCGCAGGACAAGGAGTATCTGATCGCGTTCGCGCAGTTGCCCAACGGTGCGTCGCTCGATCGCACGGAGAAGGTGATCCGCGATATGAGCGCGATCGCCCTGAAGCAGCCGGGCGTGGAAAGCGCGGTGGCGTTCCCTGGTCTGTCGGTGAATGGCTTCACGAATAGTTCGAGCGCGGGCATCGTGTTCGTCACGCTGAAACCGTTCAAGGAGCGCGGCAACAGGAAGCTCTCGGCAGGCGCGATCGCGGGTGCGTTGAATCAGCAGTACGGCGCGATCAAGGACTCGTTCGTCGCGGTGTTCCCGCCGCCGCCGGTGCTCGGGCTCGGCACGCTCGGTGGCTTCAAGATGCAGCTCGAAGATCATGGCGCGCTCGGTTACGCCGAACTCAACAAGGCTACCGAAGCGTTCGTGAAGCGCGCGGCGCAAACGCCTGAACTTGGGCCGACCTTCTCCAGCTATCAGATCAACGTGCCGCAACTGAACGTCGATCTCGATCGCGTGAAGGCGAAACAGCTCGGGGTGCCGGTCACCGACGTGTTCGACACGATGCAGATCTATCTGGGCTCGCTGTATGTGAACGACTTCAACCGCTTCGGACGCGTGTATCAGGTGCGCGTGCAGGCGGATGCGCCGTACCGTCAACGCGCCGACGACATCCTGCAACTGAAGACGCGCAATGCGGCGGGCGAGATGGTGCCGTTGTCGTCGCTCGTCACGGTGACGCCGACGTACGGACCGGAGATGGTGGTGCGCTACAACGGCTACACGGCGGCCGACATCAACGGCGGTCCGGCGCCCGGCTATTCGTCGGGACAGGCGCAGGCCGCGGCGGAACGCGTGGCTGCCGAGGTGCTGCCGCGTGGCGTGAAGCTCGAATGGACGGACCTCACGTATCAGCAGATCCTCGCCGGCAATGCGGGCATGTGGGTGTTCCCGATCAGCGTGCTGCTGGTGTTCCTCGTGCTCGCCGCGTTGTATGAAAGCCTGACGCTGCCGCTCGCGGTGATCCTGATCGTGCCGATGAGCGTGCTGTCCGCGCTGACCGGCGTGTGGCTCACGGGCGGCGACAACAACATCTTCACGCAGATCGGTTTGATGGTGCTGGTGGGATTGTCGGCGAAGAACGCGATTCTGATCGTCGAGTTTGCGCGCGAGCTCGAACACGATGGACGCTCGCCGCTGCAGGCCGCGATCGAAGCGAGCCGTATGCGTCTGCGGCCGATTCTGATGACCTCGATCGCCTTCATCATGGGGGTCGTGCCGCTGGTGCTGTCGAGCGGCGCGGGCTCGGAGATGCGTCACGCGATGGGCGTCGCGGTGTTCTTCGGCATGCTCGGCGTCACGCTGTTCGGCCTGATGCTGACGCCGGTGTTCTATGTGGTGCTGCGTTCGCTCGCGGGTGGGACGATCCACGTCGCTCAGAAGGATGCGCCGCGCTATGGCGCTGCCGTTACGGACGCCTGAGGAGAAAACAACAATGAAACGGTTTGAATCTCGCTTTGACTCTTTGCGGGGATGGGGCCGCGCGGCCGCGAGCGGCTTGCTCATCGCGCTGCTGGCCGCCTGTTCGGTTGAGCCGACCTATAAGCGGCCCGACGTCGACACGCCGGCGGCGTTCAAGGAAGCGCCGGCGGTAGCGACCTCGGCTTCAGCGGCGTCGGGCGTGGCGGCTGGCTCGGACGCGTCGGCACAAAACAACGGCACGTGGAAACCGGCCCAGCCGGCCGACGATGTCCTGCGTGGCGAATGGTGGAAGGTGTTCGGCGATCCGCAACTTGACGCGCTCGAAGAGCAGGCCGCCGCGGCGAATCAGGACCTGAAGGCCGCGGCCGCGCGAGTGCAGCAGGCACGCGCGGTCACGCAGGCCGCGAAGTCCGACTGGTTCCCGAAGCTCGACGCGGGCTTCGGCCCGACGCGCGAGCGCGCCTCGGCGGCGTCGCAATTCCTGCCGGACAGCGCGGGTGGCACGACGGGCACGATCTGGCGCGCGCAGGTCGGTGCCTCGTATGAAGCGGATCTGTTCGGGCGGGTCAGCTCGAACGTGAACGCGGCGCGCTCGGACGAGCAGCAGAGCGAAGCGCTGTTCCGCTCGGTGCAGTTGTCGTTGCAAGCCGACGTGGCGCAGAACTACTTCCAGTTGCGCGAGCTCGACACGGACCAGGATCTGTATCGCCGCACCGTCGCGTTGCGCGAGGACACGCTGAAGCTCGTCGAGCGGCGCTTCAAGGAAGGCGATATCAGCGAGCTGGATCTGTCGCGCTCGCGTAACGAGCTCGCGAGCGCGCGTGCCGATGCGGTCGGCGTCGCGCGACAACGGGCGGCCTCCGAGCATAGTCTCGCGATTCTGCTCGGCAAGCCGCCCGCGGATTTCTCGTTCGCGGAAGCGCCGCTCGCGCTGGTGACGGTGCGCGTGCCGCCGGGTTTGCCGTCGGCGCTGCTCGAACGCCGGCCGGACATCGCCGCGGCCGAGCGCTCGATGCAGGCCGCGAACGCGCGCGTCGGGCTCGCCAAGTCGGCGTTCTTCCCGAAGCTCGACATCACGGGCGCGTTCGGCTTTGAATCGGCGACGCTCGGCGATCTGTTCATGTGGTCGAGCCGCGCGTTCATCCTCGGTCCGTTTGCGGGCACTGCGCTGACGGTGCCGATCTTCGAGGGGGGGCGTCTCAAGGCCAATCTCGCGCAGGCGCGTTCGAAGTACGACGAGGACGTCGCGCAGTATCGTCAGCAGGTGCTCGTGGCGTTCCGTGAAGTCGAGGACAACCTTGCCGATCTGCGCTTGCTCGACGATCAGATGCGCGAACAGAACGACGCGGTCGGCGCCTCGCAGCGCGCCGCGCATCTGTCGAGTACGCAGTACACGGAGGGCGCGGTCAGCTATCTCGACGTGATCGATGCCGAACGGCAGGTGTTGCAATCGCAATTGCAGGCGAGCCATCTGGCCGGTACGCAGGCGGTCGCGACTGTGAATCTGATTCGCGCGCTCGGTGGCGGTTGGGGCGATGTGGCGGCGGGAGGTACGGCGGTGGGGGCGGTGCCGGTGCCGGATGGTGCTGCTGGAGCCGCATCCGCTTCCGCGCAGCAACAGGTCGCGAAACGCTGAATCCCGATACCCCGTCGGCAAGTGCTTCATCGACATCATCACTCACGGCGGTCCGCGCACAAGCGCGGCCGGCGTCACGTCGGCCGCAACGCGCTGAGCGGGACATGGCTGCTCGCGTGGGCGCTGTTCGTTGCGATCAGCGTGGCGAAGCTGTGGCTCGTCGCGCAGACGGTGGGTCTAGCGGGCTGAACTGAACGACGGACGTTCGACACGCCGGTTTGTTCGCTTGCGCGACGCGAAGGCAAAAAAAATCCGCGCAGTTCGTTCACTGCGCGGACTCATATGAGCTTCGGATTGAATCGGTTTGGCGCCGTCTCGCGTCGGGCGAGTGGATCGATCGATCAGGCGGCCTGTGCAACCTGCGCTGCACTGAGCGCTTCCTGACGAGCGGCCGCTGCCTTCTTCGTCTTGCCGGCACGCGACGGCGGCTGGCACGCGCCGCACACGACGTTGTGCTGCAGGTCGTGCTTATGCGCGACGAACTTGCCGGTACAACGGCAGCACCTGGTCAACTGCAGGATGTCGGCGTCGAAGAAGCGCACCAGCGTCCATGCGCGCGTCAGATCAAGGACCGGTTCGGTTTCGCTGTGCTGGCAATGTTCGAGATACAGCCGATATCCCTTGGTCAGGGCATCCAGATGCGAGCAACGCGCCTCGTTCTTCAGGAACAGATACGTGTTGTAGAACAGCGACGCGTGAATGTTCGCGAGCCACGTCATGTACCAGTCGGCCGAGAACGGCAGCATGCCCTTGGGTGGCGATACGCCCTTGACCTCGCGATACAGGCGGATCATGCGGTCGCGCGACAGCGTCAGCTCGCTCTCGAGCACCTGCATGCGGGCACCGAGCTCGATCAGCGCGATCGCGCGGAACACGTCCTGTGCATCTTCGGTCAGGCTTCGCTTGAGCATCGCAGTCACCTCGATCAGGCAAATTGCTCGGCGGGCTGGCCTGCAAGCAGGATCGCCGTGTGGGTCGGTGCAACTGCGGCGTGCTTCGTCGTTTGCGTCAACGCCGACAGCATCGCGTGGTCGTTGAAGCGGAAGAAGCACAAAAGCTGGTCGGAAGAGGCCAGTTTGACGACCTGCGCGAGCGACAGCCCGGCAAGCAAATCAGCCAGTTCCGACGACAGTCCCAGCCGGAACATCCCGACCGGTTTGTCCTCGCGCAACATGCGTTGCGCAAGCATGATGTAAGACAAGTTGATTTCGCGGATTGAGTCCAGCGTCTCGCTGCTACGGTCCATTTTCTCTGTTTCCGAAGCCCCGAATTACTATGTCGGCTTTTTGCCGTTATGTCTTTTCTGCCTCGCCGGAATCGAGACCTCCGGCTACATGTTGCTACCTGCTCCAGACAGCCAACATTTGATACAAGACGTTACATTTCGTAACAGCTTGGGACGAATTGTATGAAGGGAAAAATTAGAAAGCAATCCCTTGTCGCAAAAATATCTCAAAAAGATACATCAATTTTCGGTAAGTCTTTCACGCTGGTGTAATGAATGATGCCAAGTGGATTTTTAGCGTTTCGAGACTATGTTCTAATCCATGAAAACCCTTGTGACACGGGCGTTTCACTAAATTGTCCGAGCAGATTGCCTGACGCCGATCGGCGACCGGCACCTTTGCTTTGAATTGGAAAGGGAATAGAAAGCGCAAACAGACGGTAATAAATACTCGGCTTTGGGAGGCGAGGGGGCCGGAGCGGAGGTGTAACGGGGAGATGTAACCCCAGTTACAAACTATGTAACTGGGGTCGGACTTGCAACGGTCAGGTAAGGATTGGCAACCGGTCTGACGGCTACGTTCGACCTCGAGGCCGAACAGTGGTCGCAAGCGCGTACTGATCACGTTTTCAGCGAAGGCCGCGACGAGCCAGAGTCGGAGCCAGCCGTGCAAGCTGCCTGACACGGTGCCGCTGAAATAGGCGCCGATATTACATCCATAGGCGAGGCGCGCGCCGTAGCCGGGCAGCGGCCCGGCGACCACCGCCGCAATCAGCGAGTTCGCAGGCGCCTCCCAATGGACCCGGAATGCTAAGACAGGAACCGCGCCATCAGATCCTCGTCATGGAACACGCCGTCGACGTTCAACGCTCGGACTTCGCGCCCGTATTCGCGAAAGCCGAGCGATTCGTAGAGCTTGCGTGCCGCGTCGTTGCGGCTACTCACGGTCAGCTGCACCTGGAGCAGACCTTCGACGCGCGCCGCACGCGTCAACAGCTCGCTGAGTAGCGCACGTCCGATGCCACGACCCGCCGCCTCGTGCGCCACATACATGCCGACCACGTTCGCCTTGTGCCGCTCCTTGTCGGCTTTATTGCACAACAGTCCTAGGACGCCGATCAGCGGAGCATCCGCCGACGAGTACGCGCCAAGCAGGAACGTGCCTTCCGCTTCCGAACCCTGCAACGTCGCGTCATGCTGCGCGGCGCCTTTCGCCAGCGCTTCGTCGTAACTTTGCCCGAACGAAGCCGGGTGCGCTTTCAGCCCCCGCAGACGAAGCTGGTAATAGGCGTCCCGGTCGGCAGGACCGAGTTGGCGAATGAGTAGTGTGTCGGCGTTGACGGACATATCGCTGATTCGAGCTGAGTCGGGCGGACGAGGAACGTGAGCGGCTAGCCGCGCTGACGTTCGGCAAACTCGCGCAGCGCGGCTGCGGTTTCTTGATCGGCCGGAAAGAACGCCTCGATTGCGAGTTCCGACAGCGTAATGTCCACTGGCGTGCCGAACACCGTGGTGGTGCTGAAAAACGACAGCACCCCGAGCGGTGTGCGCAGCCTCAGGGGCACGGCGATCTGGTTGACGCTTGCATCGTCCGCGTTGGTAGCGTCGACACCCGGCGGCGCGGGATAGGCGGCGAGTTCGTCGCGCAGTGCGCTCAGCGTGTCGTCGCCGCTGACGTCGATCTGCCGTTGCAGCCGGGCCAGTACATGCTCGCGCCACGCATGCCAGTTCACGATCGACGCGGCAATGCCCTGCGGATGAAGACTCAGGCGCAACGCGTTGACCGGAGGTTTCAGCAGTTCGGGACTCGCGCCGCTCAACAGCGGCGCGATCGCATTGTTGGTCGCGACGATGGTCCAGTGCCGGTCGATTGCCAGAGCGGGGTAGGGCTCGTGTCCCTTGAGCACCAGTTCGACGGCTTCGCGCGCCGCGGCGAGCTGCGGGTCGGAGAGTGGGCGTTCGCGAAACAGCGGCGCGTACCCGGCCGCGACGAGCAGTGCATTGCGTGCGCGCAACGGCACCTCGAGCCGCTCGGCCAGATGCATGACCATCTCCCGGCTCGGCAGTGCGCGACCCGATTCGACAAAGCTCAGATGGCGCGTCGAAATATCGGCTTCCGTGGCGAGTAGCAACTGGCTCATGCGCCGCCGCTGCCGCCATTCGCGCAGAAGATCGCCGATCGTGCGAGTGGCCGTCGGCGAGGATGACGGAGCCGTTTGTGCAATGGAGAGTGTGTTCATGCCACCGATCATAGTCAAAGCGCGCAAGCAATCCGATTACTTGAGAGGTAATGCTCCGCCAATTTCAATCAACGAGATTCGCGGCCGATACCCACGGTTCACACCAGGGGCCGGCCCCGTGCGCCACGCGCGAGCGCACGCAGCACAACGGCCAATCCCACACCCAGCTCATGCGGCGGCCAAACGCAGCGGCACGGCGGTGAATTTGACGCCGATCGCACTTGCCAGTTTGAGGACGGTGTCCATGCGTGGTTTGGAGCCGGGCGCGAGTGTCTTGTAGAGGCTTTCGCGGCCCAGGCCCGCTGCCGTGGCGATCTTCGTGATGCCGCGTGCCTTGGCGATATCTGCGATGGCGGCGAGCAGCAGATCGGAGTCGCCTTCGTCGAGCGCGGCGTTCAGATAGGCCGCAACCATTTCATCGTTGTCGAGGTACTTCGATGCGTCGAAGCGTGCCGTTTTTATCTTGCTCATGACCGTTCCTTCCTGATGGTTGTCCACATTGTTCCGGCATGCCTGATATCCGCCTGCTGCGTGGACTTGTTGCCCCCGCAGAGCAGCAGATACATCATGCGTCCCTCGCGCGCGTAGTAGACCCGGTAACCCGGGCCGCAATCGATGCGCATCTCGAACACCCCGTTTTCCAGCAACTTCACGTTGCCGAAAAGCCCGCGTTCCGCGCGCCGGATTCGCACGAGAATTCGCGCCTTCGCCTTGAGGTCGGTGAGCGCGTGAAGCCAACGTTCGAATTCTTCGGTGCAGTTGATCGTGTACACGGGTGGTGTTTCGATCTGCTGCCTAGTGTATCCCCTGGGATACGGTCGTGCAAGCGTGAAAATCGTCTCGATAAAGCTGCCCAAGCCGGCCTCCTGTTCGTTGCGTTGTCTGCCTCGCGATGTCGTCGAGAGGCTTTGAGCGGTCACACGAGGTTAGCGGTACGAAGGTTTGTTGACGACTCGGCCAAATGGGCTATTGGGCGAGAAAAACAGTGAAAAGCGATGCGTGAGAGCGACGCTGCATCCGCTTGATTACCTCTCGCGTAATCGACGCGATGCACGCGAGCAGTCAATCTTCATTCCGAGCCCGCCGCATGCGATGCGCATGCCGCGCGAAGTGCTCAGTCCTGCCACTCAAGGAGTTGGAGATGAATGCGTATACCGATTTGATCGACCGTTATTTCGATACCTGGAACGAGACCGATGGCGCACGCCGTCGCGAGTTGATCGCGGCGACGTGGAGCGCCGATGCCGACTATCGCGACCCGCTACTGGCCGGTACCGGCCACGACGGCATCGACGCGATGATCCGCGCGGTGCATGAGCGGTTTCCGCATCACACGTTTCGCCGGACGACCGACGTCGACGGCTTCGCGAATCGCCTGCGGTTTTCGTGGGCACTGACGACCCCTGCGGGCGAGTCGATCGTCAAAGGTTCGGACTTCGGCGTGGTGGACGCGCATGGGCGCCTGCAAGCGGTCACCGGTTTCCTCGACGAAGCCCCCGGCGCCGCCTGACGCGTTTTTCCCGGAGACGATCATGCAAGAGCCCGCCGCTGTCACGCCTGCACAAATCCATCGCGCGTTCATGCGCGTCGCTGCCGCCGCCGACGCGTTATCGAGCGCAATCGCCGGTTTTGCGCTGCTCGCCGGCGCGCGGGCGTTCATGTTCATTGCACTGCTCGGCTGGCGCGAGCCGGTGCTCGGTGGCGCGGGGCTCGTGGTGCTCGCGGTGGTTGGATGGCTGCGCTGGCAATGCGGCGTGAGCACGGCGCAGCAAGCCGTGCGACGCGCTTGCTACAATCGATCGTCGTGCGGCTGAGGCACGGCTCGCGCGTGACGCTCGATCATCTCGGGCAAAGCACGCAGCCCCACCCACACGGCAAGTTCGCAACCGAACGACCAGGAGACCCCGTGCTGAAAAATCTGGACCCGCTACTGAACGCCGATATCCTGCACGCGCTCCGCTCGATGGGCCACGGCGACGAGATGGTGATCTGCGACGCCAACTTCCCGGCCGACGCCGTCGCGCGCGACACGGTGCTCGGCAAGCCGCTGCGACTCGATGGCGTAGGCTCGCCGCGCGCGATTCGCGCGGTGCTGTCGGTGCTGCCGCTCGACACCTTCATCGAGCATCCCGCGTCGCGCATGGAAGTGGTCGGCGAGCCGCACACGATTCCTACGGTACAGCGCGAGGCGCAAGCCGAGCTGAATGCGGCTGAGGGGCGCGAGGTGCCGTTCGTGTCGATCGAGCGATTCGCGTTTTACGAGCGTGCGCGCCACGCCTATTGCGTGATCGCGACCGGCGAGGAGCGCGGCTACGGTTGCTTCGTGTTCACCAAGGGCGTGCTGCTCGCGCCGGACGCGCCACGCGCATAGTCGCTTTCCCCTACCGCGAATTCATCACGACAAAACCATGAGCTTCCAGCTAGACAGTCTCGATCATCTCGTTCTGAACGTTTCCGACGTCGAAGTGAGCGCGGCGTGGTACGCGCGGATGCTCGGCATGCGACGCACCGAGTTCGCGTCACGCAGCGGCACGCGCGTGGCGATGACCTACGGCAATCAGAAGATCAATCTGCGTCCCGCCTCGGCCGATACCGTCGCATGGTTCACGTCGCGCGAGGCGATGCCGGGTACCGCCGATCTGTGCTTCGTGACCACCGCGAGCCCGAACGACGTCAAGGCGCACTGGCTCGCGCAAGGCGTCGCGATCGAGGCGGGGCCGGTCGAGCGCGACGGAGCGCGCGGCAAGATGACGTCGGTCTATTGCCGCGATCCGGACGGCAACCTGATCGAGGTCGCCACGTATCCGCCAGCCTGAGCGGGCTTGGAAATCGCCGCTATTGCACATATGCTCAGGGGCGAGGCGGGAACTGCGCCCGCCCATTCGGGTCTGCTGCTTATTCAATTACAGGAGTCCCCCATGTCGCGTCCCGTCGATTACGGCATTATTTTCATCGCCCGTCTTGCGCTTTCCGTGTTGTTCCTGTGGAGCGGGGTGATGAAACTGCTGGGCTATGCGGGCTTCGTCGGCTATCTGCATTCGAAGGGCGTACCGTTCGTGCAGATTGCCGCGCCGATCGCGACCGCGGTCGAGGTGCTCGGCGGCCTGCTGCTCGTGGTCGGCTTCAAGGTGCGTCCGCTCGCGCTGATCATGGCGGTGTATACAGTCGCGACGGCGGTGCTCGGCCACGACTTCTGGAATATCACCGACCCGGCCCTGCAACACGACATGGTGATCCATTTCTGGAAGAACATCGGCATCGCCGGCGGTTTCCTGCTGCTGTTCGTCACCGGCGCGGGGCGTCTGAGCATCGACAACGCGCGCGCGCCGCGCGGCGGTCTCGGCGGGCTGTAAGGCGCGCGTGCGCTCAGTCCACGCGGCCCGCATCCTGCTACTGAGCACGGTACCCATCCGCGGCAATCAAGGGAGCAGATCATGATTCAGAATTTCGAGCAGATCATCGGCGGCCAGGTCACGCAATTGTGCGCGAGTCTCGGCGAAGGGCCGACGCCGCATCGCGTGATCATCAGCCTCGCCGATTCGGCGAAAACGCTGGTGGTTCTGGATGCGTCCGGATTCATCGGCACGCTGAAGGCCGAGATCGAGGATCCGGAGAAATTGATCGCCGATGCGATCGCCAAGGCGCGCAACGAAGGCCTGATCGAGCGCGCAATCGATACCGGCGCGATTCAGGAGGGGGCGTTGTAAGCATCTGCGTCACCCACTCCGCTCACTTGCTCGCGGCGTTTGCCCGGCGTCCGGCCGATGCCGCCGCGTGCGGCTCCGGATGCACGCAACACGCGAGCACGAGGCCCAGCACCAGCAGTCCCACCGAAATAGCCGTTGCCGCCTGCATCCCCGGCACGATCTGCGTCGCGGCCGCGCCGCCCGCAAGCGCGCCGAAGGCCGCGACGCCCACCGCGCCGCCCGCCTGGCGCGCCGTGTTCAATACCGCCGACGCCGTGCCCGCCCGCCGCGCTTCGGTCGATGCGAGCACCGCCGTCGTCATCGCCGGCACCGCGAGTCCCATACCCGACGGAATCAGCAGAAACGGCAGCAGCAAGCCAATGAGCGGCGTGTCGGCGTCGACGAAATGCAGCAGTCCGTAGCCGAGGCCCGCGGTGATCGCGCCGAGGATCATCGGCACGCGCACCCCGAAGCGGCCGATCACCCAGCCGCTCGCGACGTTCGAGATCAGGAAGCCGCCGGTCAGCGGCAGGAACGCGAGGCCCGCCTGCAACGGCGTGTAGCCGCGCACGCGCTGCAGGTAGAGGCTCAGCACGAACACCATGCCGTAGTACGTCAGGTTCACGCAGATGCCGAACAGCACCGCTGCGCTGAACGTGCGCGTGCCGAACAGCGACAGCGGCAGCATCGGGTGCGCGACGCGCGCTTCGATGAACACGAACGCTCCCGCCGCCAGCAGCGCCAGCACGAAGCCGCCGGCGACGAGCGGATGCGCGAGCCCGAGCGGCCGCCATTCGATCACGGCGGCGACTAACGCGGTCAGCGCGACGATCGCGAGACACTGGCCGCCGAGATCGATGCCGCGCGGTTGCGCATCAGTGTTGCCGCGGGCGGCGGCCGGCGCGCCGCGCTGCGCGGATTGCGGACGCGGGATCCACAGTAGCGTCGCGAGCAGGCCGGCCGCGCAGATCGGCAGATTGACGAGAAAAATGCTGCGCCAGCCGAAAGCGGCGATCAGCAGACCGCCGGCCACCGGGCCGGCCGCGATCGAAATCGCGCCGGACGCGGTCCACAGGCCGACCGCGCGTGCCCGCAGCTTCGGCTCGTGGCCGAACGACTGATTGAGCAGCGCGAGCGAGTTCGGCAGCATCGCGGCTGCGCCGATGCCTTGCACCGCGCGCGCGGCGATCAGCATCGGGGCGTCGAGCGCGAGCCCGCAGGCCAGCGACGCGAGCGCGAACAGCACGATCCCGCATGCGTACAGGCGCCGCGCGCCGAAGCGGTCGCCGAGCGCGCCGGCGGACAGCATCAGTACCGCGAACGCGAGCGTGTACGCATCGACGACCCATTGCAGGCCCGCGACGTTCGCGTGCAGGTCCGCGCCGATGCGTGGCAGCGCAATGTTGACGATGGTCACATCGAGTTGCGTGACCACGAAGCCGACGCTGACGGTCGCGAGAACACGGCCGAGTGCGGGCGAGAAGGAGGGTGTGGATGAGTTCATGGCTACATCGTGAACCCACTGCGGCGCGCGATGTTTCGGCGCGGGGTGAAGTATGGATGCCGGCGCGCGCGAGACGCGGCTAGCGCGGAAAGCAGCGAGCATTTCGCTGGTCCGCAATTTCGGTGCCTGAACGAGCCCAGGCTACCACGGGCGGCGGCGCCCCCATTGCCGGAGTGGTCGCGCCGCCGCCAATCCGCGGATCAACTCGCCCGCGACGCGTCCTTGATGAACAGCGCGGTCAACGCGCCGAGCACGCAGATCGCCGCGACATAGAGCGGCGCGGCGAGCGGGTTCGACTTCATCATCAGCGACACGGCGATCGGCGTCAGACCGCCGAACACCGCATACGCGACGTTGTATGAGAACGAGATGCCCGAGAAACGCACCACCGGTGGGAACCCGCGGACCATCACCAGTGGAATCGCGCCGATTACGCCGACGAAAAGACCGGCCAGCGCATACAGTGGCACGAGCAACGACGTATCGACGGCCAACTGGCGGAACATCACGTAGTAGGTGAGCGCAAGCGCAAGGCCGCCGACGAAGATCGTGCGACCCGCGCCAATGCGTCCGGCGATCGAACCGGCCATCACACAGCCGATCGTCAGGCACAGCGTCGCGACGCAGTTCGCCAGCAGCGCGGTGGCCGGCTCGAGATGGAATTGCTTTTGCAGCAGCGTCGGCGTCATCAGGATCACGACGACGATCGCCGCCGACAGCATCCACGTGAGCAGCATCGACACGATCACCGCGCGGCCGTGATCGCGCAGCACCGCCTTCAGCGGCACTTCCGCCGCGATCGCCTTGCGCTGCTTGAGCTCGGCGAACACCGGCGTCTCGTGCAGCCAGCGGCGCAGATAAACCGAGAACATGCCGAACACGCCGCCGACGAGGAACGGAATGCGCCACGCGTACGCGGAAATATCGGCCGGCGTGAAATGGCGGTTGACCGCCGACGCGATCAGCGAGCCGAGCAGAATGCCCGCCGTGAGGCCGGCCGTCAGCGTGCCGCACGCATACCCGACGTGCCGCGAGGGCACATGCTCGGACACGAACACCCATGCGCCCGGCACTTCGCCGCCGACCGCCGCGCCCTGCATCACGCGGAACAGAAGCAGCAGCACCGGCGCGAGCACGCCGATGCTCGCATAGGTGGGCATCAGGCCCATCAGCAGCGTCGGCACCGACATCAGCAGCACGCTCAGCGTGAACATGCGCTTGCGGCCGAACAGGTCGCCGAAGTGCGCCATGATGATGCCGCCGAGCGGTCGCGCCAGATAACCGGCCGCAAAAATGCCAAAGGTCTGCACCTGACGCAGCCAGTCCGGCATCGCGGCCGGGAAGAACAGTTGGCCGATCGCCGGGGCGAAGAATACGAAGATGATGAAGTCGTAGAACTCGAGCGCTCCGCCGAGGGCGGCGAGACCGAGCGTTTTGTAATCGCTGTGCCCAAGCGGGCGGGGGGTGACAGCCTGCGCTCCACCCAGATTTGTCGCTTGCATTGCCATGTCGTTTTGATGAATTGGGAGCCACGCGGGTGACGCGTGGACATGCGGCGGTCGTCGGGCGAGAAGTGTGGCAGGCGCTGGGTAGAGCACGGGACACCGGCGCGCCGTCCGGATAGGGCGGCCGCGCTGACGACAGAGGCCGGCGCGGATTTTACAGGATGAAAGACCGAGCCCTGCCGGGACGCTCAGTGGGATCGAGGAAAGCCGCGGAAATTAGGAGTGCTCCGATGGGCGGGACAGGGGTGCGCCTCCGAGAATCACTGCGTGTCTTTGTCGAGAGTTCATCCCATGCGCGTTGCTGTCCTTCAGCGTGACCCGGTCATGCGTCAGTCGATTGAAAACGTTCTGGTGAGAGCCGGCCATTTCTGCGCGGCCTATGAGGACGGCCTCGCGATGTCACGGTCGCTCGGGCGCTCCACGATGGATCTGCTGGTGCTCGACTGGCAGGATACGCGGCCGGCCGGCGCGGACCTGTTGTGCTCGGTGCGCCGGGTAGCCGGCGAGCGCGTGCCGATCATGTTGTTGTCGAATGACGCCTCGGAGGAAAGCATGGTGCGCGCGCTCGTCGGCGGCGCTGACGATTACCTTGCGTTGCCGCTGCGGTCCGCCGAGTTTTGCGCGCGAGTCGGAGCGTTGCTGCGGCGCGCGTATCCAGAGCGCTTCAGCGCCGCGACCTGCTTCGAGGTCGGCCCCTACCATTTCGACACGGTTCGCCAGGCGGTTGCGCTGCACGGAGCGCCGGTGCCCTTGTCGCCCACGCAGTACCGCATGGCCGCGCTGTTCTTCTCCAACATCGATCGCGTGATGTCGCGCGACCATATCTTCGCGACGGTGTGGGGCCGCGAACTGCGCGAATTTACGCGGACGATCGACAGTCACGTATCGCGGCTGCGTCTGCTACTCGAGATCGAGCAGCATAATGGTTTCCGGTTGCAACCGGTGTACAGGAGCGGCTACCGGTTGCTGCGGCTCGGCGAACAGGTGGCCGGGCGGCAAGAATCGCAGTCGGCGCAGACGGCATGAGTCCGCGGCGGCTGGGTATGTGCTGAAATCCGCGTTGCAGCCCGTCGTGATCGCCGGTGACGCGCCGCGCTCGTATGCCGAAATCGTCACAATCCGCGCGCACGCGCACCAAGACCCGTCAGCTTGCGGTTTCTACCATGGGCGACATGAAAACCCTCGACATTATCGACTCGCACACAGGCGGTGAACCCACCCGCCTCGTGGTGTCGGGTGGCCCGGAGCTGGGCGGCGGCACGCTCGCGCAACGGCTCGACGTTTTCCGCACGCGGTTCGACGACTGGCGCGCGGGCATCGTCACCGAACCACGCGGCTCGGACGTGGTGGTCGGCGCGCTGCTTTGCGAGCCCGACGATCCGACCTGCGCGGCCGGCGTGATTTTTTTCAATAACGTCGGCTATCTCGGCATGTGCGGGCACGGCACGATCGGACTGGTCGTGTCGCTCGCGCACATGGGGCGGATCGGGCCGGGGCGTCACCGCATTGAAACACCGGTCGGCGAGGTCGAGGCGACGCTGAATGAAGACGGCAGCGTCGCCGTGCGCAACGTACTGGCCTATCGTTACCGCAAAGCAGTGCAGGTCGACGTGCCAGGCTATGGCGTGTTGACCGGCGACATCGGCTGGGGTGGCAACTGGTTTTTCCTCGTCGCCGAGCATGGGCATGAGCTCGAAGCCGCAAACATCGCGAGCCTGACCACGTTCAGCTCGGCGATTCGCGACGCGCTGATCGCACGGAACATCACCGGCGCGAACGGCGCGCTGATCGACCATATCGAGCTGTTCGGAGCGGGCTCGCGCGAGGGTCTCGACAGTCGCAGCTTCGTGCTGTGCCCCGGCAATGCGTACGACCGCTCGCCGTGTGGCACTGGCACGAGCGCGAAAGTCGCGTGTCTCGCGGCCGACGGCAAGCTCGCGGAGGGCGCGGTGTGGCGCCAGGAGAGCATCATCGGCAGCGTGTTCGAGGCGAGCTATCGCGCCGCGGGCGACGGCGTCCACGTGATCCCGACCATTACCGGTCATGCGCACATCATGGCCGAAGGGCGTCTGTGTTTCGACGAGCACGATCCGTTCGCGTGGGGTATTCGGACCGCATGAGCCCGGACGCGCTGGTCATCGGGGCGGGCATCGTCGGTGCCGCGTGCGCGGCAGAGCTGGCCGCGCTCGGCATGCGTGTCGACGTGCTCGACGCGCAGCGCGTCGGCGGCGGCGCGACGGCGGCCGGCATGGGCCATATCGTCGTGATGAACGACTCGCCGGCCGACTTCGCGCTGAGCCGCTATTCCCGCGAGCTATGGCTGGAACTCGCGCCCCAACTGCGCGCGCGCGATGCGTTCGCGCGCTGCGGCACGCTGTGGGTCGCCGCCGACGACGAAGAATGGCAAGCCGCGCGCGCGATGCATGCGGCGTTTGAGGCGCAAGGCGTCGCCGCGCAATTGCTCGACGCGGCCGAGCTGCGCGCCTGCGAACCGGCGCTTGCGCAATCGATGGCGGGCGGCTTGCGGATCGGGCACGACAGCATCGTGTATGCGCCGACCGCCGCCGAATGGTTGCTGACGCAGTCGCCGCACTCGGCGAATATCCGCGTGCGGCTTGGTGCGTCAGTTGCATCTGTCGGTGCGGGTGGCGTCGCGCAGACGAATGGCGAGCGCATCAGCGCGGCGCACGTGGTCGTCGCGAATGGCCTCGGCGCGGCGCAATTGCTGCCGTCGCTGCCGTTGCAGCCGAAGAAAGGGCACCTGCTGATCACCGACCGCTACCCCGGATTGATTCATCATCAACTGCTCGAACTTGGCTATATCAAGAGCGCGCATCACGCGACCGGCACGTCGGTGGCGTTCAATGCGCAGCCGCGTCCGACCGGGCAACTGCTGATCGGCTCGTCGCGCCAGTTCGAAACAACCGATCCCGCCGTCGAGATGCCGGTGCTCGCGCAGATGCTGCAACGCGCCGCGCAGTATTTGCCGGCGTTGCCGACGCTCAGCGGTATCCGCGCATGGACGGGCTTTCGCGCGGCATCGCCGGACGGCCTGCCGCTGATCGGACCGGCTGGCGAGTTCGCGGCCGAGGTTGTGCCCGGTTTCACATCCCGCGTGTGGCTCGCGGTCGGTCACGAAGGGCTGGGCGTGACGACTTCGCTCGCGACCGCGAAACTGCTCGCGGCGCAGATCGCGGGCCATGCCGCACCGATTCCATCCGAACCTTATCTGCCGGTCCGTTTTGCTGCACAGGTGGCCCATGACTAACATTGACGCGACCCGCATCCGTTTGACGGTCGACGGCCGCGGTATCGAAGTCGAATCCGGCACGACCGTGGCCGCGGCGCTGGCGATCGCGGGCGTCAGCGGCTCGCGGCTGTCGGTCACAGGCGAGCCGCGCGAGGCATTGTGCGGGATGGGCGTGTGCCAGGAGTGCCGCGTCACGATCGACGGCCGCGCGCACGCGCTCGCGTGCCAGACGCTGTGCCGTGACGGCCAGCGCGTGCAGACCCGAAGCGGGTCAGTACACGCATGACGCAGCACTTCGACATCGTGGTCATCGGCGGTGGTCCGGCCGGACTCAATGCCGCGCGGGCGGCGGCGCAGGCGGGCGCGACGGTCGCGCAGATCGACGACAATCCGCGCGCCGGCGGGCAGATCTGGCGGCAAGGACCCGCTTATGCGCCGCGGGCACCATTGCATGCGTTGCTCGCCGCGCTGCAATCGCAGCAAAACTTCACTTACTGGCCATCGACCCGCGTGATCGCGCCGCTCGGCGCGCAAGGCTTGCTGCTTGAATCCGCCGAGCGCGGCGGCGTGTCGATCACGTACGACAGGCTGATCCTCGCGACCGGCGCACGCGAGCGTCTGTTGCCGTTCCGCGGCTGGACCTTGCCTGGCGTGACCGGTGCGGGCGCGTTGCAGGCGCTGATCAAAGGCGGCATGCCGGTGCGCGACGAACGGATCGTGATCGCCGGCAGCGGCCCGCTGTTGATGGCCGCGCTCGCCACCGCGCGAGAGGCCGGCGCGCGCGTGATCGCGGTGGTCGAGCAGGCGTCGGCGGCCGACGTCGCGCGTTTCGGCGGGTCCTTGCTGCGCGAGCCCGCGAAGCTGCGTCAGGCGATCAGCCTCACGCGCGGTTTTGCGGGACTGCGCTACTGGACCGGCAGCATCGTGCACGAAGCGCGCGGCGCGGAGCGCGTGCGGCAGGTGACGATCCGGCGGGGCGAGCGCGACGTGACGCTTGATTGCGACCGCGTCGCGTGTGGCTACGGACTATTGCCGAATGTCACGCTTGCACAGGCGCTAGGCTGCGCGGTCAACGACGTGGGCGAGATCGTCGTCGACGATCAGCAGCGCACCTCGCTCGAGCGCGTCTACGCGGCGGGAGAGTGTACGGGCGTCGGCGGCGCGGAGCTCGCTTGCACGGAGGGCGAGATCGCCGGTCTCGTGGCGAGCGGCGCAGCCACGACGCAACGCACCGCGTTGGCTGCGCTCATCGCGCAACGTGCACGCTGGCGACGCTTCGGCGCGCGCGTGGTGACGTCGTTCGCGTTGGGCGAGGCCGCGCGCACGCCGCCCGCCGACGCGACGCTGCTGTGCCGTTGCGAGGACGTGAGCGTCGGCGAGGTGCGCCGCTGCGCCGACTGGCGCGACGCGAAGCTGCAGACGCGCTGCGGCATGGGTGCCTGTCAGGGACGCATCTGCGGCGCGGCGGCGAGCGTGTATTTCGGCTGGCCGGCTGCCACGCCGCGTCCGCCGTTCAGCCCGGCGCAAATCGGCACGCTGATGACCGCGGCCGAACCTTCGGCGGCGGCACCATGACGGCTTCGCGCCGGCCCGCGATAGATATTGGCGGGCGCCGCGCGGCTCTATAATCGATCGCAATCGACCGCACCTGCAGGCTTTCCGGCCGCACCCGCGCAGCGATCCGCGAACGCAATCCAACGCATTCAACCAGGCACGCACCCACGGAACCCGCACGATGAACACGCTGGCTCATCCGCTTGAACTGGACGATACGACGCTGTCCGCCATGTTGTCGCATTTCAGGTTGCTCGAGCCGGTGTTCGACGCGATGCCGGACGTCGTGTTCTTCGTGAAGGACGCCGACGCGCGTTACGCGCTCGTCAATCGCACGCTCGCTTCGCGTTGCGGCTTCAAGGAAAAAGCGGCGCTGCTCGGCAGGACCGCCGAAGACGTGTTTCCACGCCGCTTTGGGCGCATCTACACCGCGCAGGACAAGGCGATCATCCGCGTCGGCAATCAGATGCTCGATCAGCTCGAATTGCATCTGTATCCGGGTCGTCAGCCGGGCTGGTGCCTGACCTGCAAACAGCCGTTGCGCGATGCGACCGGCAAGGTGGTCGGCCTCGCCGGCATCTCCCGCGATCTGAAAGCCGATGAAAGCAGCCATCCGGCCTACAGCCGGCTCGCCGCCGTCGTGCAGTCGATCCAGGAAAACTACGTGCAGCCGCTGAATCTGAAGCAGCTTGCGGCGATGGCGGACATGTCGGTCGCGCAGCTGGAGCGCTATTTTCACAAGGTGTTTCATCTGACGCCGCGCCAGGTGCTGCTGAAGACGCGACTCGATGCGGCGACCGCGCTGCTGGTATCGCACGACAAGGTCACCGACGTCGCCGCGCGTTGCGGCTACACCGATCACAGTGCGTTCACGCGGCAATTCAAGGCGACCGTCGGCGTCACGCCGACCGAATACCGGATGCTGCTGCACGGTACGCTGCGCAACTGAGCGGCGTCGCACGTGTCATGGCCGGTCGTGCGCATCGCTACTACGTGTACGTCGTCGCGCTCGACGACAAGGTGTGGAACGAGGCGCGCTTTCGTCGCGCGAATCCCGATTACCGTTTCGACAAGCCTTGCGTGTACGTGGGCATGACGGGGCTCGACCCGGACTTGCGCTTCGATCGGCACAAGGCGGGCATTCAGGCCAATCGCTATGTGCGCGACTACGGCTTGCGTCTGATGCCCGAACTGTACGAAGTGTTCAACCCGATGCCTTACCGCGGCGCGCAGGATATGGAAGTGGAACTGGCGATCGGGTTGCGCGAGGCGGGGTATGGGGTATGGCAGGCGTGAGAGGCCGGAATGAAAAAGGCCGCGTCAACGGCGGCCTCCAACAGGTACTACAGTCGTGGGCTATTTGACCCCAAGCCCGCGCAACACCGCATTACCCTCGGAGGTCAAACGGATATGCGGCGTGCCCGCATCGTTCGAAACGGTCTCGACCAGACCCGCTTCGTAAAGCTGCGGAATTTCGGGTTTCGCGGATGCATCGATCGGGGCGTGCAGCAACAGCAGCAGCGTCGCGAGTTCGTGATGGCTCAGCAGACGGCGCAGGATAGTGGGCCGTCTGGCGGGGGTTTCGTTCGTGTTCGGTTCGGGCTGGTTCATGGGGCGCACCTCGCGCGTGGTCATGTCCGGGGGATCATGCGGACGAAGTCTTAAACGATTCTTAAGACTCCATTGTCCTGCAACACCGTGACATGAACGTTGCAATGGATCAGATTCCGGCGCCCGCAACTTCGCCTTTGTGCGCCACAAAGCCTTATGGTGCGCAGGTTTTGCCTGCCGATTCGATCCACAGGTTGCTTACATGACGCTTGCCCGCATAGAAACGGTAAGTTGTCGCGCCGTTGTCGCTGCGTACCTTGACGATGTTCGAGTCGCCGAAGTCGAGCATCTGACCTTGCGGGATCGCGGTCGACTTGAATGAGGCGTTGTGATGATTGGCGATCTGCGTCAGACAGGCGACCACGTCGTCGACGGAGCGCTGGGTCGTCGTGTCCGTGACGGGCTCGCCGGCATCCGGGTCTTTCTGGAAATACGCGCAAGCGCTGAGCAGTAGCGAAAGGGACAGGACTGCAGCGAACTTCTTCATATCTCTCCTGGCGTTGATTCGGCGATTCGGCGATTCGGCTGAGGGTCCATACATCGTGAGGTGGACCGCAAAAACAGGCGCCATTATATCGAGACGGCGAGCCTGCCCCGCTCGGGACGCAGATCGCGTGCCTGAAAAGACCGAATCCGTATCGACGCGGCGACTTCGCAGGAAGCCGCCGCCGCCGTACCTCCGAGCCTGCGCCTTACTTACTTGCGCCGCTGCGCCTGCGCCGCGAGCCGTACCGCGGCATTGGCCGCGCCATAGCCGTCATAACCGCCGCGCCGCTCGACGATCTCGAGGAAGAAGCGCTGGTCCAGTTGCTCGGTGTAGGCGTGGAAAAACTCGCCGCCGCGTTCGTCGCGGTCGTACAGGATATTGTTCGCGCGCATCGCTTCGAGCAGCGTGTCGGACAGTGCGTAGCGGGCCGCGAGGTCGTCGTAGTAATTGCGCGGAATGCGCAGGATCGGCACGCCGTCGGCGACGAACCCGGGGATCGCGCTGAAGATGTCGCCGGTGCTGAACGCGACGTGGTTGAGGCCGGAGCCGTGATACGTGTGCAGCGCCTCGGCGACGGCCGTGTGGCGATCCACCGATGCGTTCAGCGCGATCCGCACCGAGCCGTCGGTGCTGCGCAGCGCGCGGCTGCGCACGAGGCCGTACGGATCGGGCACGAGCACCCCCGGCTCGGCCTGGAAGCCGAGCGCCGTGCGCAGGAACAGCACCCACGTATCGAGCGCGTTCGCTGGCACCGACAGGCACACGTGATCGATGCGCTCGAGCGGTCCCACCTCGGTCGGCCCATTGACATCGGTGAGCACGAAATCGGCTTCGAATAGCGTGGGCTGGTCCGGCGTTTCGTCGACGAAATAGTTGAGGCTGCTGTCGGGCGCCTGCACGGCGGGCAGCACGCGCTCGTTGGGCCCGATCTGACCGGAGAACGGCGCGTAGCCGAAGCCCGCCGCGCGCTCGAACGCCTGGTGTGCGTCGTCGACGCGAAACGCCGACGCGCACAGCGACAAACCATGCTGCTGGAAAAACGCGTTCGCGAACGAATCGGGCTCGGCATTCAGCACGATCGATGCCGCGCCGTGCTGATACAGCGACACGTCCTTCGAGCGATGCTGGCCGGCCTGACGGAAGCGCAGCTTGCCGAGCCAGTCGACGAGTTGCGTGCGTGTAGTGTGATCGACCGCGAACTCGAGAAACTGATAGCCGACGTGCGCGGGCGCCGCGGGTGAGCGGTACAGGTCGCTCGTCGTTTTCTGCGGCTGCTGTTGCGCTTCGAGCAGCGCGCGGGTTTGCTCTTCGAGGAACAGCAGCGAGCGATGGCCGTCGGCGGCCGTGATCGTGGTGGGGGCGGCGCGAAAGCCGTCGTTGAAGATTTCCAGCGAAAGCGGACCCTTGTAGCCAGCCTTCACGACCTGCGCCGTGAAGTTGGCGAGATCGAAGTCGCCCTGGCCGGGGAAGCAGCGGTAGTGGCGGCTCCACTCGAGCACGTCCATCGCGAGCTTCGGCGCGTCCGCGATCTGCACGAACGCGATGCGCTCGCCCGGAATGTCGGCGATCGCATCGGGCGTGTCGTCCAGCGACAGCGTATGGAAGCTGTCGAGCACGAGCCCGAGGCTCGGATGGTTCACCGCGTCGACGAGCTTCCAGGCGTGGCGGTAGGTTTTCACGTGCTTGCCCCACGCGAGCGCCTCGTAACCGGCGATCACGCCGGCCGCCTCGGTGGCGCGCGCCAGCGCGCCGAGCTGGTCGATCATCAGCGCGTCGTCGCAGATCGTGTCCGGCGACACGTTGCTGCACACGAGGATGCGGTCCGTGCCGAGTTCGTGCATCACGTCGAACTTGCGCTTCGCACGGTCGAGATTGCGCTCGAGCCGCTCGGGACTGACGCCGTCGAAATCGCGAAACGGCTGGAACAGCATGATCTTCAGGCCGAGGTCGGCGGCGATGCGGCGCACGTCGGCGGGCGAGCCGTCGAAATACAGCAGGTCGTTCTCGAAGATTTCGACACCTTCGAAGCCCGCCGCGCGGATCGCGCTCAGCTTCTCGACGAGGGTGCCGCTAATCGACACGGTGGCAATCGAACGTTGCATGAACGACTCCTGCAAAAACGGACAGACGATGGGGAAATGACGAGGCAAACCGCCGCGGCGCGCCTGTGGGCGCGGCCTGCCGGGCTTGCTGCAATGCGCAAAATGAGCTGGCTCGTTACGCACTGCAGGAAGACTCAGACCAGAATACCCCACACTAGCGGGAGTTTCGACAGTCTATACAAACTAACTAGATGGTACAAATTCGTAGAAACCCCGAATGACGGCGAGGGCCGATGCGCGCACACTTCGCTCCGCGTCGAAGAACCGCCGCGGATGCCGCGGTTCGAGTCGCGCCTTATTTTGTGGGAGTCGTTGTCATGAGCTTTGCCTCCGTACTGGTCCTGAACGGACCGAACCTCAATCTGCTCGGCACGCGCGAGCCGGCCGTCTATGGCTCGCAGACGCTCGACGACGTCGCGAAGCTGTGCCGCGACGCGGGCGAGCGCCTCGGCCTCGCGATCGACTTCTGCCAGTCGAACGCCGAGCATCAGCTAATCGACTGGCTGCACGCGGCACGCACCAAGGTCGACGGCATCGTGATCAATCCGGCCGCCTACACGCACACGTCGGTGGCGATCGCCGATGCGCTGAGCGCGATCGAGAAGCCCGTCATCGAGGTGCATATCTCGAACGTGCATCGGCGCGAAGCGTTCCGGCATCACTCGTACGTGTCGGCGGTGGCGGACGCGATCATCGTCGGCTGCGGCACGCAGGGTTACGTGCTCGCGCTGGAACGGATGGCGACGATTCTTAAGAATAGGGCGGCTAAATGAACACACAATCGAACACTCAATCGAACACTCAAGAAAAAACCCGGACCGACGCGCAGATCGCCGCGTTGGCGAATGCGCAGGCGAACTTGCGGGCCACTCCCCATTCCTTTCTGGTCGGCCTGATCGGCTCGGGTATCGGCGGCTCGCTCACGCCGGCGATGCACGAGGAAGAGGGCAGCAAGCTCGGTCTGCACTATGTCTATCGTCGTATCGATCTCGATGCGCAGAAGCTCGACACCGCCGCGCTGCCGGAACTGCTGACCGCCGCCGAACGGATGGGCTACAACGGCCTGAACATCACGTATCCGTGCAAGCAGGCGGTGATTCCGCTGCTCGATGAACTGTCCGACGACGCTCGCGCGCTCGGCGCGGTCAACACCGTGCTGTTCAAGGACGGCAAGCGCATCGGTCACAACACCGACTGGTCCGGCTTCGCGCGCGCATTCCAGCGCGGCCTGCCGGACGTGTCGCTCGAGCGCGTCGTGCAACTCGGCGCCGGCGGCGCGGGCGCGGCGGTCGCGCACGCGGCGCTGAACATGGGCGCGAGGTCGTTGACGCTGTTCGACGTCGACGCGGTACGCGCGCAGTCGCTCGCCGACGAATTGCAGAAGCGCTTCCCAAAAGCGAGAGTCAACGCGGGCACGTCGCTCGGGGAATCGCTGGCGGCCGCGCAAGGGCTGATTCACGCGACGCCGACCGGCATGGCGAAACTGCCGGGCTTGCCGCTGCCGGCCGAATTGCTGCACCGCGACCTATGGGTCGCCGACATCGTCTATTTCCCGATCCGCACCGCGCTGTTGCAGGCGGCCGAGGCGCTCGGCTGCCGCACGCTGAGCGGCGGCGGCATGGCGGTCTACCAGGCGGTCGATGCGATGCGCATTTTCACGGGCCTCGAGCCGGATGCCGAACGCGTCTACACCCACTTTCAATCGCTGTTGCAACGCTAACCGGCCGCGTAAAGACCGGCACACAAGCTGATCGAGGAGACAAGCACAACATGCCGCAATCGTTCCAATCCAGTTCCGCGGGCTCGCCCGCGCAGAACAAGACGGCGAGCACCGCGCGCCGTTCGAAAGCCCGTTATCAGATCCTCGCGCTGCTCGCAGTCGGCACGATGATCAACTATCTCGATCGCACCGTGCTCGGCATCGCGGCGCCGCAGTTGACGAAGGAGCTCGGCATCAACGCCGCGCTGATGGGCCTGCTGTTTTCCGTGTTCTCGTGGAGCTACGTGGCCGCGCAGATTCCGGGCGGCCTGTTTCTCGACCGCTTCGGCAGCAAGCTCACGTACTTCCTGTCGATGACGTTCTGGTCGCTGTGCACGCTCGCGCAAGGGCTCGTGCATGGCATCGGCGGGCTGTTCGCGTTCCGTCTCGGCCTGGGCGTTTCGGAAGCGCCATGCTTCCCGACCAATAGCCGTGTCGTCGCCACGTGGTTCCCGCAAAGCGAACGCGCGATGGCGACCGGTACCTACACGGTCGGCGAATATATCGGCCTCGCGTTTTTCAGCCCGTTCCTGTTCATGCTGATGGGCGCGTTCGGCTGGCGCTCGCTGTTCCTCGTGGTCGGCGGCGTTGGTCTCGCGTTTGGCGTGGTGTGGTGGCTGCTGTATCGCGAACCGCGCGATCATCCGTCGGCGAATCAGGAAGAGCTCGACTATATCGAGGCGGGCGGCGGTCTTACGCAACGCAACAAGGATGCGGCGAATGCGGCCGATGCCGCGACGACGAAGAAGAGCGGCTTCGAATGGCGCACGATTGGCCGGCTTCTCAAGCATCGTCAGCTGACCGGCATTTGCCTCGGCCAATTCGCGGGCAATTCGACGCTGGTGTTTTTCCTCACGTGGTTCCCGACCTATCTCGCCACCGAGCGTCATATGGCATGGCTGAAGATTGGCTTCTTCGCGATCATGCCGTTCATCGCGGCGTCGATCGGCGTGATGTTCGGCGGCCTGTTCTCCGACTGGCTGCTGCGCCGTGGCAAGTCGCCGAACGTCGCGCGCAAGCTGCCGATCATCGCCGGTCTGCTGCTCGCGTCGACGATCATTCTCGCCAACTATGTCGAGAGCAACGTGGTGGTGATTGCGATTCTGTCGGTGGCGTTCTTCGCGCAGGGGATGGCCGCGCTCGGCTGGACGCTAGTATCGGATATCGCGCCTGAAGGCCTGCTCGGTGTGACCGGCGGCATCTTCAACTTCGCCGCGAATCTGGCCGGTATCGTGACGCCGCTCGTGGTGGGCCTGATCGTCGCGGCGACCGGTTCGTTCGTCGGCGCGCTGGTGTTTATCGGTGTGATCGCGTTGATCGGTGCTCTGTCGTATATCTTCATCGTCGGCGATATCAAGCGGATCGTGCTGGTGGATTAAGTCTTGCCGCTGAGCCGTCGTTTCATGTGAGGGTCGCTGTTACCTTCGAATCCCCAGTTGTCGTCGCAGTGCGGCGGCAACCGGGGATTTTTTGCGTTCGGCGGACAAATAGTTATGACGATAGTTATACGATGTCTTATTACATCGCGAGGATTCAGTAAGTATTACAAAGTGGCCTGTAGAAATTACATTGCGTGGTTCACGGAAATTCACAGAATTATTCAATATTTGAGACGTAATTTGAGCAATAAACATCGAAACAGTAATTTCACGTTACTACTCTGTCAGACAAGGGTAAACCATCTTGTATGACATCCCACCAATGAAGAGAATGCCTACAACATAGATTTCGGGGCGTAACTTGAAACCACTGGAGGGGACATGAGGACGGGATTGTTGGCGATTGCACTGGCATGCATGACATTGGCCGGCTGTGGTGGGGGTGGGATGTCGAACGGTAATTCCGACGCAGCGGCGACGCCCGCGTCGGCCACACCTGCGACGCCGGCCTCTTCACCGAGCGTCAGCACGACGTTCAACGTCGCGGACTTCGGCGCCAAAGGCGACGGTTCGACGGACGACACCGCCGCGATCCAGAAAGCACTGAACGCCGCGACTGCCGCGAAGGGGACGGTCGTGTTCCCGCAGGGCACGTTCATGACGGGCGCACTGTTCGTCGGTTCGGATACGACCTTGCAGATCGATGAAGGCGTGACGCTGAAGGCCATTCAGGCGCAGACATGGTGGAATATCGAAACCACCATCGCGTCCGGCGCGACGAACGGTTTCTATCCTGATGGCCTTTCGCTGTACCCGCAGGTGCCGACCCGCGTGCAGGGCATCGAGATGAACTGGGCGTCCGCGATCATCAACGTGCGCAACGCCGCCAACGTGACGATCACTGGCAAGGGCGTGATCGACGGCAACGGGCAATCATGGTGGTCGCACTATTACGCCGACGGCACGTCGTTCCATTCAACACTGGGTGTCACGTGGGCGCTCAACTGGGACGAGCAGCGCCCGCGCGGGATCGAAACGTACGAGTCGACGAACGTCACGATCAAGGACGTGACGGTGCAGAACTCGCCGTTCTGGACCATCCACCTGTGCTATTCGGACCAGTTGCATCTCGACGGCGTCAAGGTCTACAACTTCCCGACCGCCGCGACCGGCATCATGCCGAGTACCGACGGCATCGATATGGACTCGTCGACGAACATCCTGGTCGAGAACGCGGATATCGTCGCGAACGACGATGGCTTCGTCATCAAGTCGGGCCGTGACGGCGACGGGTTGCGCGTGAACAAGCCGACCGCGAACGTCGTGATCCGCAACTCCACGGTGCGGGCCGGCGCGACCGCGTTTACGATCGGCAGCGAAACGTCGGGCGGCGCGAACAACATCGAAGTGTCGAACATCCAGGTCTCGCCGCTGACCGGGCAGATCAACAGCAACGTCGGCTACAAGACCGGCGGCCCGGCTGTGTACAGCGTGTTCGTGTTCAAATCCGCGCCCACGCGCGGCGGCACGATGGAAAACGTCTATATCCACGACATCAACGTCGACGACGCGTACTACTTCATGCAAGGCAACGAAAACTGGCCGGCCGGCGGCACGGTGCCGGCCACGTTCGGCACGACGTATGTGGAACCGCCGTACTGGCCATCGATTCTCGTGATGCCCGCCAACGCGTCGGACGGCTATCCGATCTTCCGCAACTTCAAGTTCGAGAACATCACGATGAAGCACGTCGAGAGCGCGGTGTTCGGCGTGGCGGGCTATACGATCGCGGGTGAAGCGGAGAAGGGCCGGTTTACCAATTTCACGTTCAACAACGTGAACATCACGGCGGTCAAATCGTCGGGCACTTCGGTGGGCGCCGGCTCGATCGCCAACGCGGGCAACTGGACCTTTACCAACAGCACGATCAAGAACGCCGCGGGAGCGAACCTCGTGCCGACCCTGGCGGCTACGGCGACTGCCGTGACCGGTTTGCCGGGGCAGTAAGTCGCTGAACGCGTTTCGTTTTTCGAAGCGATAAAAAACGGGATGTGGCTTTCACCACATCCCGTTTTCATTTCAGCGGGCCGCTACGCAACCGGCCTCAATCGTCCTTCTTCACGAAACGCAGGATCGCATCGACGATCATCGCCCGATGCCGCGCCCGCAACCGCGGATGCGACGGATCGCGCCCAAACGCGGTGCCGAACGTATGCCGGTTGCCCACGCGATGAAAGCAAAGCGAACTGATCATCAGATGCAGATCGATCGGATCGATGTCGCTGCGGAACTGGCCGGCCGCGATGCCGCGCGCGAGCAGATCCTCGATCGTGTGAATCACGGTGACGTTGCGGCCTTTGAACGTCTTGACCTGCTCGACATACTTCGCGCCGTGAATGTTCTCGATCGTCACGAGGCGCACGAAGTCGCGCTGGCGGTCGTGGTAGTCGAATGTGAATTCGACCAGTGCACGCATGCCCTCGATCGGATCGAGTTCGCTGATGTGCAGATCCTGTTCGAGCGCACGAATGTCTCCATACACCTTTTCCAGCACCGCCTGGTACAACCCTTCCTTGCTGCCGAAGTAGTAGTACAGCATGCGCTTGGTGGTGTTCGTGCGTTCCGCGATCGCGTCGACGCGTGCGCCCGTCAGCCCCATCGCGGAGAACTCCTGGGTCGCGACGTCGAGGATGTTGCGCTTCGTCTGCTCGGGATCGTACTTGCGCGGGGCGTCCGTACGCGGGGTGTCGGCACGCCGGGCGGCGGTACGTCGCGCGCCGGCGTGCGGTGCGGTGGACACGATGCCGTTGGTATCAGGCTCGGCGGCCTTGCTTCCCTTTTTCATTGTGGTTTCGAGCGGCAGTGACGGCGCATTCTAGCATGGCGAAATGGGCCTCTGGCGTGGCTCTCGGGCATCGGCAGAGGCATCTGGAGAAGGCTTGCGCGGCGCTTACG
>DATAQT010000117.1:0-12825 GCA_036264535.1 Paraburkholderia sp.
CGGAAGAGTTCGGTTTGGCGGGCGGGATCGTGCTGCTTACGCTCTACATGCTATTGATCGCGCGCGGGCTTTTCATCGCGGCCAATGGCGCGACCTTGTTCGGGCGATTATTGGCCGGCTCCTTGACGATGGCGTTCTTCACCTACGCGTTCGTCAATATCGGCATGGTGAGCGGGATTCTGCCGGTGGTCGGCGTGCCATTGCCGTTCATGAGTTACGGCGGCACTGCGCTGACTACATTGGGCGTCGCGATCGGGCTGATCATGAGCGTCGGGCGACAGAAGCGGCTGATGCAGAGCTAACCGTAGCTGGCAACAAGCAGCAATCGAAAATGCGGAAAGGGCGCTCCTTGCGAGCGCCCTTTTTCGTTACTGTGGTTTCACTTCCTTCTGGTCGCGCAACTGCGCGCTCAATTGCTGGTACTTCAGGCGCGCCGCCGGATCGCCCTGCGCCGCCGCGGCCGCGTAATACGCGCGCGCCACATTCAGATTCCGGTCAACGCCATCGCCGCCACGCTCGTAAAACGAGCCCGTCACGTACTGCGCGGTCATGTCGCCACCTTGCGCCGCTTTCTTGTACCAGACGAACGCCTGTTTGTTGTCGCGCTCGGTGCCGCGTCCGTCGAGAAACTGATTCGCGAGCGCAAGCTCGGCTTGCACGTGCCCCTGCGCGGCCGCCTTCATGAACCAGCGATGCGCCTCCACCGGATCGCGCTCGACGAACTCGCCATCGTCGTACATCTTGCCGTACACATATTGCGCGTGCGACATGTTCGCGTCGGCGGCCTTGCGCAGCCACTTCTTGCCTTCGTCGACATTGACCGGCGTGCCCTCGCCGTTGAGCAGCATCATCGCGTAGTTGAATTGGGCGAGCCGGCTGCCGCGCTCGGCGGCCTCGCGGAATTCGGTCAGCGCCGCGCCGAGGTTGCCGGCGTTGTAGTCGGCCACCGCGGTTTGCGTCTGCGGATCGTTCGACTTCGCGACGCGGTCCTGCGCGTACGCGGCGTCCCAGACGCCACTCGCGAGCAGCACCGCCGCGACGGTCACGGGCGCGGTCATTCGCACGATCATCCGCGCGGCAACACCCTGCACTCTGCCGTTCATGACCGCACCTCCTGCAATGCCTGACGCGTCGCGCGCAACATCCAGATCACGTCGGCGGCCAGCGCGACGAAGCGAAAACCGGCGTCGCGATGCTGCCGCGCGCTCGCCGCATCCATCGCGAAAATGCCGGCGGCAATGCCCGCCTTGTCCGCCGCGCTGACGATGCGCCCCATCGCCGCCTGCACGTCCGCGTGCTTCGCGTCGCCGAGATGACCGAGGCTCGCCGCCAGATCCGCGGGCCCGACAAACAGGCAGTCGACGCCCGGCGTCGCCGCGATTTGCTCGACCTCCTGCAAGCCGCGCGCCGATTCGATCTGCACGATCGTCGCGATCTGCGCGTTGGCAGTCTGCACGTAATCGCGCCGCATGCCATAACCGGCCGCTCGCACGACGCCCGCGACGCCGCGCAGGCCGTCGAGGGCCTCGGCGGTCGGATATTGGGTGAGTCGCACGGCGCGTGCCGCGTCGTCGGCGGATTCGATGTTCGGGAACATCAGCGTGCGCGCGCCGGCGTCGAGCACGCGCTTGACGAGCCACGGCTCGCTCGCGGGTACACGCACCACCGGCTCGCTCGGCAGATGGGCGGCCGCGATCGCGCGCAATTGCGACTCGACGCCGCCGCTATCGTTGGGTGCGTGCTCCATGTCGATCAGCAGCCAGTCGAAGCCGGCATGCGCGAGCGCTTCGGCCGCGGCCTCGCTGCCGAGCGACAGCCACAGCCCGAACAGCGGCGCGTTGTCCTTCAGACGTTGTTTGAGGGAGTTGGTGAAGGTGCTCATCGGCCGGCCTCGCGCAGGTTTGTAACGCGAACCGGGGCCAGATAGCAAATCAGGCAGGCGGTGGGGCGCTGAGGGCCTCGATGCCTGCTGCGACGCAATGCGGTGACCGGCATGTCTCGCTCCGTGTGGTTGTCGGAACGATCATACCGTGACAATAACGCAAGGGCTCGCTCGCGCGGCGGGGCGTGGACTCAGGCGGCAGGCTAGTCGCGGACCACGTCGGCCCAGCAGTTCGGCGTCTCATACAAACGCACTTTATGCAGGCGCAGGTTCACGCCATAGTGCGCGTCGTACACGTTCGCGAGGATGTCGAACGCAATCGCGGCGAGGTTTTCGACCGTGGGAATCCGATCGATCACGACCGTCTTGTGACCCGCCATGCTGTCGAGGAAGCTACGCACCTGCGTGTCGCCTTCGTAGACCAGAAACGCGTGGTCCCACTGATCGACCAGATGTTCGTTGGCGAGCGACTTCACGTCGGCGAAGTCCATCACCATGCCGCGATCGGGCGCGCCTTCGGTGTCGACGAGATCGCCTTGCAGCGTGATTTCGAGCACATAGCGATGGCCGTGCAGATTACGGCACTGGCTGCGGTGATCGGGAATGCGGTGGCCCGCGTCGAATTCGAGTTTTCGGGTAATCGTCAGCACGGCAAATCAGGGAATGTTCAGATACTTGTGAGTCTGCATCGACAGGCGCCACTGCGGATGACGTTTGCACCAATCGATCGCGAGCTTCGTGTTGATGTCGCGCGACGGACCGTCCATTGGCTGGACGAGGAAATATTCGAAGTCGAGCTTCGCGTAGTCGGCGAGACGCTGGTTGTCTTGCGGAATCACGACCTTCAGTTCGTTGCCCTTGGTCACGACGAGCGGCGCGTCGGCCTTCGGGCTCACGCAGATCCAGTCGATCGTGTCGAGCACCGGCAACGAGCCGTTGGTCTCGATTGCGATCTCGAAGCCGGCCGCGTGCAGTGCGTCGACGAGGGGCTGATCGATTTGCAGCATCGGCTCGCCGCCGGTGCACACGACGAAACGCTCGCCCTCGCCTTGCGGCCATTGCGACGCGATCATCGCGACCAGCTCGTCAGGGGTGCGGTACTTGCCGCCGTTCTCGCCGTCGGTGCCGACGAAATCGGTATCGCAGAAACGGCAGACGGCTTCCGCGCGATCCTCTTCGCGGCCCGACCACAGATTGCAGCCCGCGAAGCGGCAAAACACGGCCGGACGCCCGGCATTCGCGCCCTCGCCCTGCAACGTGTAGAAGATTTCCTTGACCGCGTACGTCATGCTGCTTTCTGTCCTGTGTTCCTGAATCAATGATGGGCGCTCTCGCGCGAACCGTCAGACCGGCTCGGTAACTTTTTCGCCGGCGAGGTACGCCTCATAGCCACGTTTGCGCAACCGGCATGCCGGGCATTCGCCGCAGCCGAAGCCCCACGAGTGCAACTCGGCACGTTCGCCGACGTAGCAGGTATGCGTCTCGACGCGCACCAGTTCCACCAGCTCGTCGCCGCCGAGCTTGTGTGCGAGACGCCAGGTGTCGGCCTTGTCGAGCCACATCAGCGGCGTCTCCAGCGCGAAGCGCGTGTCCATGCCGAGATTCAGCGCGACCTGTAGCGCTTTCATCGTGTCGTCGCGGCAATCGGGGTAACCCGAGAAGTCCGTCTCGCACATCCCCCCGACCAGCACCTGCAAACCACGCCGATACGCGATCGTCGCGGCGATCGTCATGAACATCAGATTGCGGCCTGGCACGAAGGTGTTCGGCAATCCATTGGCCGTGGCTTGAATCTCGATCTCACGCGTCATCGCGGTGTCGCTGATCGCGCCGAGCAGTGACAGGTCGATCATGTGATCGTCGCCGAGACGATCGGCCCACGCGGGAAACCCGCGCACGATGGCCTGCCGGAAACCCTCGCGGCATTCGAGCTCGACGCGGTGCCGCTGACCATAATCGAAGCCGAGCGTCTCGACCGTATCGTAACGATCGAGCGCCCACGCGAGACACGTGGCGGAATCCTGGCCGCCGGAAAACAGCACGAGCGCGCTACGCTTAGCGTCTTTGCGGATCACCGTGATACTCCGTGAATGAGAGTGCCACGTCGCGCTGCGCGAGGTGCGCCATGCAAGCAACGCGGCGCGGCGCGACGTGTGCCGGCACTGTGCCGGCCCAAAGCAGTATAGGTCGCGCGCCGCACGTGAACGTTGCTGGGCGCTTATACCGCCGATCGTCGGGCGAAGGATTGGGTGCTTCGGTGTTGCGATGCGCCTGGCACCGCATTCGCGCGTTGCACGACCGCGAGCGACGCCTGCATGCAAGTTCTTGAACTGGCGCGATTTTATCACGCGACACCGAATGTCACCGGGGCAAGCGGTCCCACACGCGCGGCTCGAACTGCATGGCAGGCCGAAACAACGACTTGTCCGCCAAACGGAAAAGCCCCAGGAATCTTGCGATTTCCTGGGGCTAAATCCTGGTGGCCTGGGGCGGAATCGAACCACCGACACGCGGATTTTCAATCCGCTGCTCTACCAACTGAGCTACCGGGCCAACGAAGAGCGAAACTATATCAAGCGATCTTCCGTTCAGCAAGCCCTTTCATAAAAAATTTTGTCGGGCCGCGTTTGCTTGCAAGAGGTGGTGCTCACTCCCCCTTGTTCTTGCCGAGATCGACGCCTAGTTGCTTCAGCTTGCGATAAAGATGCGTGCGCTCGAGACCAGTTTTCTCCGCGACGCGCGTCATGCTGCCGTTCTCGCGCGCGAGGTGATACTCGAAGTACGCGCGTTCGAACGCATCGCGCGCATCGCGCAGCGGGATGTCGAACGAGATCGATGCGGTTTGCGCGGCGAGCGCGCCGCCGCTGACGCCATCGGCCGACAGCATCGGCAACGCGGCCGCTGACGCGACTGACGATGCGCTCACCGGCAACGCCGGCTTAGCGGCCACCCCGCCAGGCACGGCCGCCGCGTTACCTCGCGCGAGTCCCTGCTCGACCGCCTTCAGCAGCTTCTGCAACGCGATCGGCTTTTCGAGGAAGTTGAGCGCGCCGATCTTGGTGGCTTCGACCGCGGTGTCGATCGTCGCGTGGCCGGACATCATGATGACGGGCATCGTCAATTGACCCTGCGCGGCCCATTCCTTGAGCAACGTCACGCCGTCGGTGTCGGGCATCCAGATGTCGAGCAGCACCAGGTCCGGTGCCTGACGCAGACGGAACTCGCGCGCCTCCTGCGCATTCTCAGCGGCCTCCACGACGTGTCCCTCGTCGCTCAGGATCTCCGAGAGCAATTCCCGGATACCCATTTCATCATCTACCACCAGGATGGTTGCCATTTACGCTGCCCTTGTCTGCACTGTTGCTTTTGTCGTTCCCTGCGACGCACCGCCGTGCGCCGGATGCGCACCCGAACCAGGTGCACCCGGCTGCGCGGGGTCGTCCGCCAGTTGAAGGAAGAGGATCGAAATCTGCGCGCCTTCGATCACGTCGCCAGCCTTCATGCGATTGCGAATGTCGATGCGCGCGCCATGTTCGTCGACGATCTTCTTGACCATCGCAAGTCCCAGACCCGTACCTTTGGCCTTGGTCGTCACGTACGGCTCGAACGCACGCGTGAGAATACGCGCGGGGAAGCCCGGTCCATTATCCGACACGGTCAGACGTACCGCGACGCGTGCCTTGCCTTGCGCGTCCGGGTCTCCGTATTCTACTGTCCTCGTCTCGAGCAAAACACGCGGATGCGCGACTTCGGCAACCGCGTCCTGCGCGTTCTGCAGCAGGTTGTGGATCACCTGACGCAACTGCGTGGCATCGCCGCGTATCGCGGGCAAGGACGCGAGCTCGACCTGGATCGCGCCCTTGCCTTCCTCGATACCGTACAGCGTGAGCACTTCGCTGACCAGATCGTTCAACTGAAGATGCGCGAGCACCGCGGGCGGCGTGCGCGCGTAGTCGCGGAAATTGTCGACCATCTGCTTCATGGCGGCGACCTGATTGACGATCGTCGTCGCGCCGCGCTTCAATACGTCGGCATCCGACGGCGCAAGCTTGTCGGCGAGTTTCATCTGCAAACGCTCGGCCGAGAGTTGAATCGGCGTGAGCGGATTCTTGATCTCGTGCGCGAGACGCCGCGCGACTTCGCCCCAGGCGATCGAACGCTGCGCCGAGATCACGTCGGAGATGTCGTCGAACACGATCACATAGCCCGAGGTCTGCACGTCTTCGGCATTGCGCTCGTTCGCCGCGACGAGGCGCGCGCCGCGCACGAGCAACGTGAGCGGCTCGGTTTCGCCGGGCATCGGCACCGAGAACTGCTGCTGCCAGTGGCCGTTGTCGTCATGGCCGTCTTCGCTCGCAGCTTCCCGGTCGGCAAACGCCTTGCGCACCATCGCGCCGAATTCGCCGACCACGCCGATCTGATCGAGCGACGAACCGAGCACCGTCTGGAACGGCTGACGGAAAATCCGCTCGGCGCCGCGATTCGCGGTGGTCAGCCGGAACTGCCGGTCGAACACGAACACGCCCGCGGTCAGGTTCGCGAGGATGCTCTCGAGATACGCCTTGGAATGCTCGAGCGCGATACGATTTTTCTCGACCGCCCCGCGCGCTTCCGAGAGCTGCCGCGTCATCGCGTTGAACGACTGCGTGAGGAAGCCGAGCTCGTCGCGCGACTTGATCTCGCGCTTCGGCGTGTAGTCGCCCTCGGTAATTTCCTTCGTGCCCTGTGCGAGCAGGAACAGCGGTCGCGCGAGCTGATTGCCGAGCGCGAGCGCAAGCATCATCGCGATGAAGGTCGCGAGAAACAGCGACAACGTCAGCGTGCCGATGTACATCTTGCGCAGACCGGTGCGCCCGAGCGCTTTCTCCTGATACTCGCGATACGCGCGCTGCACCGCATCGGCATTGCGCGCCAGTGTTGTCGACACCGGCTGCGTCAGTTGCAGGAAGCGCTCGGCCGGCTGCAACAACGACGCGTTCGAATCGGGAATCCTCTGCACGACGCGCAGACGCAGCGCGCCCTTGCTGCCTTGCGCATGCGGGTCGCCGTCCACTTCTCCTTCGATCGCCGCATAGCCGTGGCCGCGTGCCTGCTCGATCATCAGCGGGGTCGGCAGATCGTTCGGCAGGAGCATCGCGTAGTTGCCGGACGCCTGCGCGACCACGTGCATGTCCGGCGTCGCGCCCGACATGCTGCGGGTCGGCTCGACGATCGTCGCTTCCTGCACACCGAACTGGTCACGCAGACGCAGCAGCGTCAGCGTGATGCCGGCGGCATCCGCGCTGGCGAGTTGCTCGGACATCAAACGCGCCTTCGTCTGCAGGTCGGACAGCGACGCATCGAGCATGCCGCGCCCGAGATTGAGGCCGGACGCAAGCGCGGTTTCGACGTTCACGTCGAACCACGATTCGATGCTGCGCGACACGAACTGATACGACACGATGTAGATGATGCCGCCCGGCACCACGCCGACCAGCGCCATGAAGAACGCGAGCTTCGCGAGCAGCCGTGTGCCGAATTTGCCCTTGCGTAATCGCACGATGATGATGACGACGAGCGTCGCCACCACCAGCAGAAAGATCAACGCGACCGCGACGTTGGCCGCGTACAGCCACTGGTAATAGCGGTCGAAGAATTCGGTGTTCGCGCTCGCGGCCGCCAGCAGCACGAGCAGCAGCACGGCCGTCACCGCGACCGTCGACACCAGCACGCGCACGACGATGCTGCTGACACTGGTGGGAGATGAGCGCACTCTATTTAGCACGATCGGCCGCCGTGAAAGTGAAGCGCTTCCAATCGGAGGCGAGGTTCCAGTCGCGGTTGTTCACCGCATCGATCTGGAACGGCTTGGGCATCAGCCCGATATCTAGCTGCATGCGCACCGACGCGTTATAGGTTTCGCCGACGCGCACCTGACTGCGGTCGATCACGTGCCACGACGTCACGTGCTTGATGACCGCAAGTGCATCCTTGAGCGTGGAAAAGCCGAGCTGCAAGCCGCCCGACTGTACGCTCGACACGCGGTATTCGCGCGTGAGCGGCTGGAACGACAGCCGCAAACTTTGCGACACGCTGACCGGCTGCTCGTCGAACCAGTACCAGCGCGGCCGGCTCAGTTCGAAATCCGTCGTGAAATAAAGCGGAATGCCTTTGTTGACCGCGTCTTCGAGATTGCTGTTCAGCTCGAAGTCGAAATGTGCGTCAAGACTCCAGCCGCCGTTATCGGCCTGCAGCGACGCCCGCTGCACCGCGATCGAGTCGGCGTGTGCCGCGCCCGGCGCTGCAAGCCAGACGGCCAGCGCGATCCAGAACACGGCAGCGAGCCGAAGCGGGAAGAAGCGTTTGATGGTCACCGTTTCTGAAAGCGCGCGTAGAAAAATCCGTCGTGGTCTGAGTTCGTGCCGGCGCTGAATTCAGCAGGCTGTCCGGCATGAGAACCGGCCGATGGGTCGGCGGGCGCGCGGACAACTGAGGGTAGAAGCTGCCCCGGCGCGTCCAATCGTACCGCATCCTGATGCTGGTTTCCAAACCACTGTGCCTGCAACTCGCCCTCTTCGGGGAAGATCGAACACGTAACGTAAAGCAATTCGCCACCTGGTTTTACGAGCGGCCACAGCGCGTCGAGAATACGGCGCTGTTCGGCGACGAGTGCGCTGATATCGGACTGGCGACGCAGCCAGCGGATATCCGGATGACGCCGCACGATGCCCGACGCCGAGCACGGCACATCGGCAAGGATGCGGTCGAATGGCTGGTCGAGGTCGTCGTGCCATTGCGCGGGATTGCCCGCGTCGCCGATGCGCACTTCCCCCTCGAGTTTCAGACGCCGAAGGTTTTCGCCGATGCGGCGTGCGCGCGATGCATCGCTTTCGAGCGCGACGAGTTGGATGTCGGCCAGTTCGAGCAGATGGCCGGTCTTGCCACCGGGGGCCGCGCACGCGTCGAGCACGCGCATGCCGTCGCGCACGCCGAGCAGTTGCGCGGCAAGTTGCGCGCCGGCGTCCTGCACAGACACGATGCCTTCGCTGAAGCCCGGAATACGCTCGACCGGCATTGGCGTAGCGAGCGTGACCGCGTGCTCGCCAGCTTTGCCTGCGATGATCTGCTGGCTTTGCAGCACTTGCAGGTAGGCGTCGACCGTCGAATGGCGCACGTTCACGCGCAACGTCAACGGGCCTTGCGTGTTGCCGGCGGCCAGCAGCGATTGCCATGCCTCGGGCCACGCGCGCTTGACCGCATCGATCCACCAGGCCGGATAGTTCCACCGCGCCACTTCGTCGGCTTGCACGGCGGCAAGCAGCGTGTCGCGCTCGCGCAGGAAGTTACGCAGCACCGCATTGACGAGCCCCTTCGCGAATCCGAACTCGCGACGCGCGCCGATCGCCATGACCGCCTGGTCGACGATCGTGAACGGCGTATAAGCGGCGCTCGCTTCGTCGTCGACGAGCAGCGCGAGCGCGCATGCGAGCACATGCGCGACGTGCGGCGCAGGCGCTTTCTTCACGAGCTTTGCGATCAGCCACTCAGCGGTCGCGAGACGCCGCATCGTGCGATAGGCGATGTCCTGCACCGCGCCGCGCGCCGCCGCGGCGTTACCCTCGGGCATCGCCACGAAGACGCTTTGCAGCGCCGCGGGCAACGCCGCGCCGAGACGCACGGCGCCGACGGCCTGGGCGGCGCAGTCGAGCGCGAACCCGAGCGATTCGGGCGACAGATGCAGCACCGACAAACGGGATTCGCGCGAACGCGCCGACGAAGAAGCAGAACGCGAAGAAGGCTTTGAAGTCATGAAGGAGCAAGGGCAAGCCGCACGGTGCGCGCGGCGCAATCAGCGCACATTGTAGCGTGGTGCTGGTGGGGCGCCGCCGTGCGTGAGCGGCGGCAACGGACGCTGTCGCGCAGTGGCGACGAAAGGTGCGAAAAAAAGCGGGCCTCGCGGGCCCGCTTTCCAGTATTTCCGGCTTGCCGCGCCGGACGACGCGGCGCCTCAGTCGAAGCGCCCGGTACGCGCCATTTCCGTCAGACGCGCGATGCGTTCCTCGGTCGCCGGGTGCGTGGAGAACAGACTCGCGATGCCGCCGCCCGACAGCGGATTCATGATCATCATCTGCGCGGTGGCCGGATGCGCCTCTGCAGTCGGGAACGGAATCCCGCTCGCATAGCGATGAATCTTGTCGAGCGCCGACGCAAGCGCCTGCGGGTCGCCCGAAATCTGCGCGCCGCCACGGTCCGCTTCGAATTCGCGTGCACGCGAAATCGCCATCTGGATCATCGCGCCGGCAATCGGCGCGAGCAGCGCAACCGCGATGCTCGCGATCGGGTTCGCGCGACGGCCGCTTTCGTCGCGGCCGCCGAAGAACATCGCGAAGTTTGCCAGCGCGGAAATCGCGCCGGCCATCGTCGCTGAAATCGTCGAGATCAGAATGTCGCGATGCTTGACGTGCGCGAGTTCGTGCGCCATCACGCCGCGCATTTCGCGCTCGGACAGCACGCGCAGAATGCCGGTGGTCGCCGCGACCGCCGCGTTTTCCGGATTGCGGCCAGTGGCGAACGCGTTCGGCGCGTCTTCGTTGATCAGGTAGACGCGCGGCATCGGCAGATTTGCGCGCGTGGAGAGCTCGCGCACCATCCGATAGAACTGTGGCGCACTGTTTTCGTCGACTTCCTGCGCGTTGTACATGCGCAGGATCATCTTGTCGGAGAACCAGTACGAGAAGAAATTCATCCCAAGGGCGATCACGAGCGCGATCATCATGCCGCGCGACCCGCCGATCATCCCGCCGATCACGATGAAAAGGGCCGTAATCGCGGCCATCAACATCGCGGTTTTAACCCAGTTAAACATGTCTGCTACTCCTTGCCCCGAGCGTGGCCTTCATCTCCGCGCCGAGCGATTGCGGCGCCAGATTGTAAGCGAACTGTTAGATATGGGCGATGCGGGAAAATTCAATCATCGCGAGGCGGTCGCGAGTTTGATGCCGAGGCCGACGAACGCGCTGCCGACGCCGCGATCGAGCCAGCGCTTGACCGCGGGTTTGCCCGAGAAACGCTGCGTGACGCTGCCCGCGATCCACGCGACGAAGCTGTTCCAGACCATGCTCATCAGCACGAAGACCGCGCCGAGCGTGAGAAAGGCGAAGGTCTTGTGTTCGCTGCCCGTCGTGACGAATTGCGGAAAGAACGACACGAAGAACAGTACGACCTTCGGATTTAGCACGTTGGTCCAGAAGCCTTGCAGGAAAAGCTGCCGCAGCGACTTCGGCGCGGACGGCGTGCGCGCGTCACCGGCCGGTGCATCCGGGGACGGCTTCGCCAGGATAAGGCGCACGCCAAGATAGATCAGATAAATTGCACCGGCGAATTTAACGACGGTGAACGCCGTCGCCGACGCGGCCAGCAGCGCGGTCAGGCCGAACGCGCAGGCAAGCGAGTGAATGCAGCAGCCCGCCGAAATACCGAGCGCCGACATCAGCCCCGCACCGCGGCCCTGGGCGACGCTGCGCCCGACGATATAAGCGGTATCCGGCCCTGGCGTGATGTTCAGGAGAAAAACCGCGACGATGAAAAACTCGAAATGGACGATGCCGAACATGTGATGAACCCTCGAAACCTTGTGCGTTGCATGGAGGATTCTAACGCGCGGCGCGCGTGCGGCGGGGGCAGAGAACATCGGCCGAATGGACGATGTTCAGGCGTGGGCGATACGCCTATTGTGCCTCGGGAAGCTGGAAGCGCTGCCCCGCGGCCAGCGCCGAGCCGGCGAGGAATTCGCGCACCGGCAGTCGTTTGCCGCCGGGTTTCTGCAATTGTGTCAGACGCAGCGCGCCTTCGCCGCAAGCGACCAGCACACCATCAGGAGAAACCTCGGTGATGGTGCCTGGCGCCTTGTTGCTGCCCGAGGCCGGTGCGGCCACGGGGGTGGCGGCCCAGATCTTGACGATGCCGCCGTCTTCGAGCGTGCCCGCACCACCGGGAAAAGGATCGAACGCGCGCACCTGACGCGCCAGCGCCTCGGCCGGACGACGCCAGTCGAGCGCCGCTTCGTGCTTGGCGATTTTTTCGGCGTAGGTCACGCCGTCGGCCGGCTGCGGGGTCGACGCCAGCTTGCCGGTGCGCTCGAGCGCGATCAGCGCGTCGACGATCAGTTGCGCGCCGTCCTCGGCGAGGCGGTCGTGCAGCGTGGCGGTGGTGTCGTCCGCGGAAATGGGGGTGCGCACTTCGGAGATCATCGCGCCCGTGTCGAGGCCGGCGTCCATCTGCATCAGCGTGATGCCGGTTTGCGCGTCGCCCGCCTCGATCGCGCGATGAATCGGCGCCGCGCCACGCCAGCGCGGCAGCAACGACGCATGAATGTTGATGCAGCCGAAGCGCGGAATGTCGAGCACTTCCTGCGGCAAGATCAGCCCGTAGGCGGCGACCACCATCACGTCGTGCGGTGTCGCGCGCAGTTGCTCGATCCCGGCGGCGGCTTCCTGCGGATATTTGCCGGCGCGCCGCAGCGACGTGGGCTGCGCAACCGCGAGCCCATGCTCCTGCGCGTAACGCTTGACCGGGCTCGCCTGCAGCTTCATGCCGCGTCCCGCCGGCCGGTCCGGCTGCGTCAGGACGAGCGGCACCGGAAACCCGGCGCGATGAATCGCGGCCAGTGCGGCCGCCGCGAATTCCGGCGTACCGGCAAAGATGACGCGCAATGAATGACTCATGAATGGGCAGCAGGCAAGTTGAAGGCGCGTTACATCGCGTGGGCGAGCTTCTTCATCTTGCTCTTGATGCGCGTTTGCTTCAGCGGCGACAGATATTCGACGAACACGCGGCCCATCAGGTGATCCATCTCGTGCTGGATGCACACGGCGAGGAGCCCCTCGCAATCGAGCTCGAACGTTTCACCCTTCGCGTTCAGCGCGCGCACGCGCACTTTCTCGGCGCGCTCGACGTTGTCGTAG
>DATAQT010000127.1:0-9535 GCA_036264535.1 Paraburkholderia sp.
GAGGAACAACGCCTCCGAGAGCGACTGCGCACCGGCCTGCAGGCCCCACGAAACACCTGTGGCCCTGAAGTAGCCGAGGACCTTCCCGTCGGCACCGAACAACACGCCTCTTCCGCCTTGCGCGCCGACGCCCAGGCCCGCCCGGAGGATGTTCGGGAACACAAGAACTGCCTTCGCCCGGTCATGAAGATCTCTGGCCCTGGGAGCCGTGTCATACAGTTGCTGGAGCGCCGCGCGCGCTTGTGCCTCCAGTTCCGGATCACCCGTTCCTGAGGGAGAATTCTGAGAAGTCGAACAGGCCATTGCGAACAACAGAAGCGGGACAGCGAGAAAAAGCCGCAGATGCTTGTTCATGACACGTGCTCCGTTCTGAAAGCGACCTCGCGGTATGAAACGGACTCCCCCTCGGGATCTTCCCGGGTCATATCAATAGTGGTGCCTGCTTGCCGGCAAAACAATTGGACTTTGGTCGCATAGCGGCGTCACAGGTGTCTAAAGCCGGCTCGGCCCCGCTCTGCTTTACGCGACCTTTTAAATATACCCTTACGGTTCAGTGAAGATCTCGAACGTAGCCTTTTGTTGACCGCGAAAGTCGTCCAGGAAACCGAAGGCGGCGCTCGCAATGCGTTCGCGACGGCAAAGGCTGAGGGTCGTCTGATTGTGCGCGGTGGGAGGATGGCGCTTTCGGAACAACCCGCACCCCCCGCAACCGCTCTGGCCGGAAGCACCTGGAGCAATCGTGGAACTGAAGCGGTTGAAGCCTTTTGGCGACGCCAGTCCCGAACCCGTGTTAGCAATTGCGCAGGCTGTGTGAGTACCCAACGGCAGCTCGTGCCGAGTTTGCGACGCGGGGCGGATAAGATCAAAGGGCTGGAACGGTCGACAAGCGTCCCCTCGAGCAACGCAGGGTCAGCGCATCCAATTTCCGAGCCGCGGCAAAATTCGTCAGAATGAACCGCGAAATGCAGATACGCCAAAAAAAAAGAGGCGCGATTATTTCGATCGCGCCTCCATTCCCATTTGCACAGCAGCGTCAAAACAAACGCCGCGCGTCACTCTTGCTTGAAACTCACCTGGCCGCCGACTTCCCCCGACCAGCCACAGCCGCCCCATCCCCATTCCCGTTGCTAACCGTCACCGCATCACGTGTCTCTGGCATCGCCGCCCACACCAGCAGCACCGCGAGCGCACCGGCCGCCGCGAGACCGAAGAAGCTCACCGTATTGCCGAAATGATCGGCGACGAACCCCGCCGCCGTCGTGCTCAGCGTCGCGCCGATCCCAGCCGCGAGCCCGAACAGCCCGATACACAAGTTGTAACGGCCCTTGTCGCCGGCGACGTCGGCGGCGATCAGCGGCAGCATCACACCGAACACCGCGGCGCTTAACCCGTCGAGCATCTGCACCGGCACGAGCAGATAAGGACTGCTGATGCCCGCGAACAGCAGCGCGCGGATCGGCAGGGCCGAGAAGCCGAGCAGCAGGATCGGCCGGCGCCCCCAGCGTTCGGCCGAGCGCCCCACCCACGGCGACATCATCGCGACGATCGCCTGCGGCACGATGATGCACGCCGCGATCACGAGCTGCACGTTGTCGCCCATGCCGGCCGTCACTTCGCCGGCGGCCAGGTTCAGCATCGCCGCGTTCGACAGATGGAACAGCACGATGCACGCAGCGAACAGCAGCATGCGCCGGTCGCGCAGCAACTCGCGCAGGCTCTCGCGCCGTTCGAGCTGCTCGGGAGTGGGCGCCGCTTGCGGCAGCTCGATCGTGTCGGTGCGCTGGATCATCGCGAGCGCGACCAGCGCGGGAACCGCGAGCCCCGCGGTCAGAAAGAACACCGCGCGCGGCGAGTAGTACTCGCCGAACAGACCCATCAGACCAGCCGCGACCGCGCTGCCGATCGATGCCCAGCGCGCGTTGCGCCCGAGCCGGTCGCCGAGATTCGCGCGACCCACCAGCGCGAACGAGATCGCGGCGAGCGCCGGCGTCAGCATGCAGCTCGCAAAGCCGTGGAACACCTCGGCGGCGATCACCGGCAGCACGGTCGGGCTGACCGCGAGCAGCATCGCGCTCAGGATGATCGCGCCGATCGCCCACGCGGCCGCGCCCTTCTTGTTGCGCAACGCGTCGACCGCGGCGCCGCCGGGCACCTGGCTCACCATCGCGCTGATGGTGCCGACCGACAGCACCATGCCGATCTCGCCCTGAGTCCACTTGTGCGACGCGAGGTAGGACGCGATGAACGGCCCGAAGCCCGTCTGCACGTTGGCGACGAAGAAGTTGAGCCAATCGAGCGCGCGCAGACTTCGCGCCGTGACGAGAGTACGGACCGTCATCGGACCGCCCGTGCGTTGGAAACCGCGACGGCCGTCGACGCGCCCGGCGGCGCCGAGGCCGCCGCCGCGGCGCTCGCCGCGGGTGCGGGGGGCGGCGCCGGCGACACCGCGCGGATCGGTTTGTCGCTCGCGTAGGGCGGCGTCGCACTGATCTGCGCGTCGCTCAGATCGATCTGCGGATGCAACTCCTTGTCGCGCGTGACGATACGCAGCGCCGACCAGTTCGCGGCGATCGTGCGCCGGTCGGTGCTGACCATACCGCTCACGTCGAGCACGATCGCTTGCGGCTGCGCATTGCCGTCGATCAGCACGTCGACCACGCGACCCACCTTGGCGCCGTTCGCGCGCTCGACGGTCGAATCGAGCAGCGGCAGCTCCAGCACGTTCGTCTTGTTCGGGCCGCTCGGCACGGCCGTCGCGTTCAGCGTGATCGGCGCACCCTTGGCGGCCGGCGTGAAGTGGAACGCGCCCCACGGGAAGTTCACCTTGCGGTCGCCGACGCCGAGGAAGCCCTGCAGATTGACGACCATCTCGCGCGGCTTGCCGGCCGCGTCGGCGATCAGGTCGACCGCGCGGCCGACCACCTTGCCGTCGGGCTTCTGCACCTCGCTGTCGAGCAGCGTGCGCGCGTCGCTGCGCTCGATCGTGCGCAACACGATCAGCGGGGGGGGCGGCGGGGGCGGCGGCGGAGCCGGCGCGACGACGGGCGGCGGCGGCTCGACCTTGTGCGGCTTCACGATCGGCTTCTTCGGTTTCTTCGGCTCCCCGGTTCCCTCGTTGGCCTCGGCCTCGACCGGCTCCGGCGCGGAAGCCGCGACCGGCGCGCTCGCCGGCTCGACGGGCATCACGGTCGCATCGACGATCGGCGCCTGCTGCGTACCCCACAGCAGGCTGCTGCAGCCGGACAGCGCGGCGAGCGCGAACAGCGCGGCCACGGTGCACAGCAAGCGGAACAGACGAAACAGATCGAGCGAATCGGGCGAATCGAGCGGGCCAAACGGGACAATCGGCAGGCGCCGGGCGGGGCGCGGAAAACCGCCAGTCATCAGGAAAAACTCCACGGGCTGGTGCGGACGGGCGCGATGAGCCGCCGCGGTTGGATGGGGTACGGCCCAGAGTTTAACCCGCGCTGCCACGCGGACCGGCTTTCTCGCGCTGCTTTGCGGATCGTCTGGCGGCATTGCGCTGCACACCGCGTGCCCGGAACGTTGTCGCCGATCTGGGTTCGTCGCACGTCGCGGATGGCCGAATGCCGTAGGTGTAAACGCGCGGCGCGTTGGCGCGAGCGACCGTCGCGCAAAAGATATAAGTCGCGCGACATGTCCGGCATGCCATCCATGCGATTGGACACATAGTTCTCTTCACCTACATTTCGACTCAGAAAAGCGTTACCCGCAACAACAAATCCACGAGACGAACCCTGATGACGGCCGCTGTAGCGGCCGTTTCAGCGCGCTGATAAAGGAGGCACTCATCATGATGGAACCCCAGGCCCTCGCGAATCCCGAACTCGCGAGCGAATCCTTCGATTCGAAGGGCTTTCTCGACCGCTACTTCGACATCTCCGCGCGCGGCAGCACGCAGCGCCAGGAGATCGTCGCGGGCATCACGACCTTCCTCGCGATGGTCTATTCCGTGTTCGTCGTGCCGGGCATGTTCGGCAAGGCGGGCTTCGATACCAGCGCGGTGTTCGTCGCCGTGTGTTTGACCACGGCGTTCGGCTCGCTGCTGATGGGCGTGTGGGCGCGTCTGCCGATTGCGATCGGCTGCGCGATCTCGCTGACCGCGTTCACGGCGTTCGGCCTCGTGCTCGGCAAGGGCCTGCATCCGAGCGTCGCGCTCGGCGCGGTGTTCCTGATGGGCGTCGTCTTCACTACGATTTCCGTGACCGGCGTGCGCTCGTGGATCCTGCGCAATCTGCCGACCGGCATCGCCCATGGCACCGGGATCGGCATCGGCCTGTTCCTGCTATTGATCGCCGCCAACGACGTCGGCCTCGTCGTCAAGAATCCGGGCGCCGGGCTGCCGGTGTCGCTCGGCAATATCACGGCGCTGCCGGCGCTGATGTCGGTCGCTGGACTCGCCGCGATCGTCGGGCTCGTGCGGCGGCGCGTGCCGGGGTCGATCCTGATCGTGATCGTCGCGATCTCGGCGATCGGGCTGGCGATCGATCCGGCCGTGGCGTTTCACGGCGTGTTCGCGGTGCCGTCGTTGAGCGCGCCGGGTCATGCGTCGCTGATCGGCGCGATGGACGTGAAGGGTGCGCTGTCGATGGCGGTGCTGCCGAGCGTGCTCGCGCTCGTGATGACGGCCGTGTTCGACGCGACCGGCACGATCCGCGCGGTCGCGGGCCAGGCGGGGCAACTCGACGAAAACGGCCGCATCATCAACGGCGGCCGCGCGCTGACCGCCGATTCGCTGAGCTCGATCTTCTCGGGCCTGCTCGGCGGCGCGCCGGCGGCCGCATATATCGAGTCGACGGTCGGTGTCGCGGCGGGCGCCAAGACGGGGATGGCGGCGGCAGTCGTCGGTCTGCTGTTTCTCGTCGTGATGTTCTTCTCGCCGCTCGCCGCGCTGGTGCCTTCGTATGCGACCGCGCCCGCGCTGATGTACGTGGGGCTGCTGATGCTGTCGAACGTGAGCAAGCTGCATATGGACGACATGGTCGACGCGATGTCGGGGCTCGTCTGTGCCGTGTTCATCGTGCTGACCGCGAACATCGTGACCGGCATCATGCTTGGCTTTGCGACGCTCGTGATCGGACGCATCGTCAGCGGCGAGCATCGCAAGCTCAATGTGGGCACCGTGGCGATCGCGGCGGTGCTGGTCGGTTTTTATGTCGGCGGCTGGGCGATCTGAATTTCGTCGCTTTCGTAGCAGGTAGTCGGTTGTTCTCCACCTTGACGCGGCGCGTTGCGGTTTGATCCGTGACCTGCCGCGTATCTTTTTTTGCTCCCGCCCTTTACAGCGATGGGCGCGCTTCGCGAAAGCGCCCACCTGTCCTTGACTTTCGCGTCGGCGCTTCTAAACCATAACCTTATGGCCAAGCCCTGCATTGAGCAGGAAAGGAGACGCAGATGGAACCGCAACACCGCATCGGCAGCCGGGAAGAGTGGCTCGCCGCGAGCCGCGCGCTGCTCGCCGACGAAAAAGCCCATATGCGCGCCGGCGACGAACTCGCGCGCAAGCGTCGCGAATTGCCATGGGTCAAGGTCGACAAGCTTTATACCTTCGATACCCCGCAGGGCCGCAAGACGCTCGCGGAGCTGTTCGATGGCCGCAGCCAGCTGATCGTTTATCACTTCATGCTGGGCCCGGACTGGCAGGAAGGCTGCGTCGGCTGCTCGTTCCTGTCGGACCATATGAGCGGCATGCTCACGCATCTCCAACATCACGACGTCAGCTATGTGACGGTATCGCACGCGCCGCTCGACAAGATCGACGCTTTCAAACGCCGCATGGGTTGGACGTTTCCGTGGGTGTCGTCGAGCGGCAGCGATTTCAATTTCGACTACCACGTGTCGTTCACGCCGGAGCAGCTGGCGAGTAAAAAGGCGTTCTACAACTTCGTCGAGCAGGACGTCGGCATCGACGAACAGCACGGCCACAGTGTGTTCTACAAGGACGAAAGCGGCGACGTGTACCACACGTACTCATGCTACGGACGCGGCGACGAGCGCTTCCTGAACACGTACGCGCATCTGGACATCACGCCGAAAGGCCGCGACGAGAACAGCAATCTGACCGACTGGGTCAGGCATCACGACCGCTATGGCGACGAGGCGCGCGGGGCCTGCGCGGCGAGCGGATCGTACACGGTGTGAAGGGGTGAGGCGCGCGCGCCGCGCTAGCGGGCGCGCCGCCTTCGCGCTGCGTGAACGCGCTACAGCGCGATCTCGAAGGCGGGTTTGAGAAACATCTCGATCGCCATCACGATGAGGCTCATCGCCGCGACGGAGAGCGTTAGTACGCCGTATTCGTCGTAGCGCGTGTCGTACAGACACGCGACGATGAATAGAATCGCCAGCAGGTTCGTCAGCCAGTAGAAGTTCAGCGCGAGGATCATCGGTCGAATCCGGGCTCAGGTGCGACGGTGCGAATCGCGCCGTCAGGTGCACGCGATTTTATCGACATGAGCTTACGGATTTGCAACGGCTGCGCTTACACAGCTTACGGTCGGCGGTGCGCTGCCTGGCGCGCACAGCCTCGTCACACGGCGCTTTGCGGCACCATCATGTCGCGCTCGATCCATTCGATCACCGACGTGCGCCGGGGCTGCCAGTCGAGCAGCTTGCGCGCGCGCTCGCCGCGCACGCGGCTGTTCGAGCCGAGACCGTACGAGGCCATTTCGTAGCCCCATTCCTGTTTCGCGTCTTCGAGCGGCCAGTCCTGCGGCGCGCCGAGCTTCATCGCGCGCGCGATCGCGGCGCTCATGTCGCGGAACGACGTTTCGCCGCTTTCGACGAAATAGAACGTCCCGGCAGGGGTTTTATCGAGCGCGAGGCGATACAGCTCGGCGACGTCGTCGATATGGACGTTCGACCAGATGTTGCCGCCGCTGCCCACATGACGCACGACGCCGCTCTTCTGCGCCTGGCGCACGAGCCGCGGCAACTGCACGCTGGCGCTGCCGGCCACCGCGCCGTGACCGTAGATCAGCGTGTTGCACAACACGGCCGAGCGCACGTTGCGTTGCGCGGCGTCGAGCACCAGTTGATCGATCGCTACGCGCGCGGCCTTATCGGCGCTCGGGGTGGGCAGCGCGTCTTCGTGATAGATGCGTGCTTCACCCGCTTCGCCGCCCGACGCATCGCCGACGATGCTCGAGCCGCTCGTGTGCAGCAACACCTTGCCCGAACCCGCGAGTGCGTCGATCAGCGCGCGCACCGCGCCTTCGTGATCGCTGCTCGCGGCGTTGACGACGGCATCGGCCGCTTGGGCTTCGGCGCTCAGCAAGGAGCGGTCGTCGAGCGTGCCGGTCACCGGTTCGATGCCGAGCCGACGCAACTCGGCGCTGTGTTCGGGCTGGCGGATCAGCCCGCGTACCTGATGGCCCGCGCGCGCCAGATGCGCCGCGATCGAGCCGCCGATAAAACCGCTTGCGCCAGTAACGAAAATCTTCAAGACGTACTCCTGATGAAAAAACGAGGACAGGACCGCAGTATCGCCCGCGCGGATTCTCGCAAAAAGCGTGTTAGTCTCAAATCAATCTTGATTCGAAATCAACAATGAAGACGTCCACCGACGAATTGCTCGTGTTCGTCACCGTGATCGACAGCGGTTCGATTACGGCGGCGGCCGAAAAGCTGGGGCAGACCGTCTCCGGCGTGAGCCGCGCGCTCACCCGCCTCGAGCGGAAGCTCGATACCGCGCTCGTGCGGCGCACCACGCGGCGTCTGCATCTGACCGAGGAGGGCGATGCGTTCCTGCGGCGCGCCCGCGCGATTCTCGACGCGCTCGAAGAGGCCGAGGAGTCGGTCGCGCGCGGTCGCGAACGGCCGTCGGGGCGCTTGCGCGTTGATGCGGCGTCGCCGTTCATGCTGCATTGCGTGGCGCCCCATATGACCGCGTTTTCGGCGCTGTATCCGGAGATCCGGCTCGAACTGACCAGCAACGAGCGGATCGTCGATCTGCTCGAGCAGAAGGTCGACATCGCGATCCGGATCGGCGCGCTGCAGGATTCGACGCTGCATGCGCGCGCGCTCGGCCAGAGCCGGCTGCGCGTGCTCGCGAGCCCGGCGTATCTGGCCGAACACGGCGAGCCGACCACGCTCGACGCGTTGCGCGCGCATCGGCTGATCGGTTTTACGGCGCCGGAGCATCTGAATCGCTGGCCGCTGCGCTCAGGGGGCAACAGGCGGCGCACGGGCCGGGCGCATGACGACGAAGCGGCGCTGCTGAAGATCGAACCGGCGATCACCGCGTCGAGCGGCGAAACGCTGCGGCAACTGGCGCTGTCCGGCTGGGGCATCGCCTGTCTCGCCGACTTCATGACCGCCGCCGATGTGCGCGAACAGCGCCTCGTGCCGATTCTCGGCAACCTGCTCGTCGATGAACGGCAGCCGGTGCATGCGGTGTACTACCAGAGCGCGTCGCTCGCGGGGCGCGTGCAGTGCTTTCTGGATTTCATCGCAGCGCGGGTCAGGCTGTAGGGCGCGCCGCAAGCCTGGTCTCCTATAACTAAGTGATCGGCCGGGCCGGCGGGTCCGCCTCCCCGCCATCGGCGCGCGAAGGTGTATATACAAGTACGGGGTCAACCACGGCGGCCACGTCGACCAGACGGTCCCGCCCCCCGCACCCGACCCGCGAGCAAGCCTCCCGATCTCCCGCCGGAACGATACGGCAAATAATGGAAATCCCCAGGCACGAAACCGAGAAAAATAAGTTGTATATACAAGACTCGCCCGCTAGACTTATTTGAACTTGTATAGACAGGACGACAACCATGATTCTGAAGCCCGGCTACCTGACCCTCCCGCAACTGCGCCAGATCGCGCGTGAGCAGGTCACCCTTCAACTCGATCCCGCCAGCCACGCCGCCATCGACGCGTGCGCGCAGGCCGTCGCCGACATCACCGCCAAGGGCGAGCCGGCCTACGGCATCAATACCGGTTTCGGTCGCCTCGCCAGCACGCACATCCCGCGCGACCAGCTCGAACTGCTGCAGCGCAATCTGGTGCTGTCGCACGCGGTCGGCGTCGGCGAGCCGATGTCGCGCCCGGTCGTGCGTCTGCTGATCGCACTGAAGCTGTCGAGCCTCGGCCGCGGTTACTCGGGCATCCGCCGCGAAGTGATGGAAGCGCTGATCGCGCTGTTCAACGCCGACGTGCTGCCGGTGATCCCGGTCAAGGGCTCGGTCGGCGCATCGGGCGACCTGGCGCCGCTCGCGCATATGTCGGCGACCCTGCTCGGGGTCGGTGAAGTGTTCGCGAAGGGCGAGCGCATGCCGGCTACCGAAGGCCTCGCGCTCGTCGGTCTGAAGCCGCTCACGCTGCAGGCGAAGGAAGGCCTGGCGCTGCTGAACGGCACCCAGGCATCGACCGCACTCGCGCTCTACAACATGTTCGCGATCGAAGACCTGTTCCGCACGGCGCTCGTCGCCGGCGCGCTGTCGGTCGACGCGGCGATGGGTTCGGTCAAGCCGTTCGATGCGCGCATCCACGAACTGCGCGGCCATCAAGGCCAGATCGACGCGGC
>DATAQT010000129.1:0-1890 GCA_036264535.1 Paraburkholderia sp.
GCTTCCGACAACTGCGTGCCCGCGACGTGCCAATCGACGGTCAAGCCGTAATCGTGCAGCACTTCGACCTGGTCGATGTCTTGCGCGGCCGCGCCGAACAGCGCGTAGTCGCGCCACAGCAGCGCGAGCGTCGCGCGCACCTGCGAACGCGGCGCGCGCTCGATGCCGTGCGCATGGTCGGCGAGCGCCAGGTTGCAGCGCGCGTAGAAACGCCGCGCGTCGATATCGCGAATCGCATGCCCGCGGGCGCGCAGCGCCTTCGCGCAGGCGCGCGCTAGCCGCCAGAAATCGTAGGGATCGGGGCCGGCGAGTTCGGCGAACACGGCATCGAGTTCGTCGAGCGCGGCATTCGTGACCGCGAGCGCCACCGCACTGCCGGTCTCGGCCTGCGAGCGCAGCACCGGCAGCAATGCGCGCTCGTAGCGCGCTCGTAGATGCGCGAGCCGATCGGCCGATTGTGCGTGCAGCGACGCCGGCGGCACCGGCCGCGCGCACAGCGCGAGGTCTTCGAACGCGACGGCGGAGCCCGGCGTGGGTTCGACGAGTTGCGCGCACAGCTCGCGGTAGTGGTTGAACAGCGCCGGCGAGCAGCTGAGCTCGCGCAGATTGTGACGTTCGAGCGCCGCGCGAAAATCGCGCAGCGCCGCCCCGAACACCGCCCGCGCGCTTTCCGCTTCGGCTGGCTCGCCGCACGCGAGCGGCGAGAGCCGCACGAGCGCGTCGGCGAAACGTTGCGCGCTGAGCCAGCCCGCCGTCCGCAGCGCGTGCGACGCACGCAACAGCGCCGCGCCGCTCTCGTTGCGCTGCTCGAACGCGAGCGATGCCTCGGCGAGCGCCAGTTCCGCAGGGCGGACGGCGCCGCCGCGCGGGTTCGGCAGTGCATCGATGGAAACGGGTGCAGCGGATCGAAGAGTCATGGGCAGGCGACACGAAGCTGACGGGGCCGTCGCTTCGCGCCGCGTGCTGAGTGATCGGCCAACGCGCGAACCGGCGACAGGACAATGACAGATTACCGTTGCGACACGACGCGCCCGGCGATATTCCGTGCCGGCGCGCTCAGACAGGCGCCGGGCGCGCCGGACGCATCAAGCGATTGCAGCAGTTGCGCGGCAGATGACGCCGCAGACTTTCGGGATCGAAGTTCAAGGTCGGAGTTCGGGACCCGGTTTTGGGGTCGAGGCCGGCGGCTTGCCGGGCTTCAGATCTGGACCATTTCGAAGTCTTCCTTGCGCGCTCCGCACTCCGGACACGTCCAGTTGATGGGAACGTCTTCCCAACGCGTGCCCGGCGCAATGCCCTCGTCCGGCAAGCCGGCCTCTTCGTCGTAAATCCAGCCGCAAATCAGGCACATCCAGCTTTGATATTCCATTCTTGTGTCGCGTCGTTGAGTCCGTGGAAGCGGGAGCCATGATGGTACCGTGTTGCCGCCCCCATGCCTAGCAATCGAAAACGCGCAATCGTAGCGTGCACCGGCCTTCGGCGGGGCGACCTCACGCCGTGCGGACGCCGCTTGCCGCGTCATGCCGCGCGGCGGTAGCGGGAAAACGGCTGCACGGTAGAGGGCACCCTCGGGCAAGCTCGTGGCGGTAGCACGGCACGCTCACAGCAATCCCGCGCCGGCCCACCTGCCAGCAGGCCGTGAGGCGGCCGCGAGTGGGACCGGACGCGCGAAAAAACGCCCTCGCCACGGTTTAGGCCGCATAATTGAGCCAATTGCGCAATTTGCGCCGAAATCCCGCTTTCCCAATTCATTTTCATGCCCAGCGACACGCCTCCCATCGTCCTCACCTTCGGCCTCTCCGATCCCACCGGCGGCTCCGGCCTGCAGGCGGACCTGATGACACTTGCCAGCATGGGCTGCCACGGCGTTTCCGTGCTCACGGGCTATAC
>DATAQT010000210.1:0-9751 GCA_036264535.1 Paraburkholderia sp.
TGCTGGATTACCACAACGGCATGGCCGATATGCGCGCGCGTCTGCTGCGCATGATCGGCGATCCGGCCACGCGTTACCGCGAAGACCCGGTGCGCATGCTGCGCGTGGTGCGGTTCGCCGCGAAGCTCCAGTTCGAAATCGAAGACAGCACGCGCGCGCCGATCGCCGAGATGGCCGATCTGATCAACAACGTGCCTGCCGCGCGTCTGTTCGACGAGATGCTCAAGCTGATGCTGTCGGGTCACGCGCTCGCCTGCCTGAAGCGCTTGCGCCAGGAAGGTCTGCATCATGGCCTGCTGCCGCTGCTCGACGTGGTGCTGGAGCAGCCGATCGGCGAAAAATTCATCACGCTGGCGCTGACCAACACGGATGCGCGCGTGCTCGCCGGCAAACCGGTGTCGCCGGGCTTCCTGTTCGCCACGCTGCTGTGGCACGACGTGCAGCAGCGCTGGCAGAAATTTGAAGCGGACGGCGAATATCCGGTGCCCGCCCTGCATCGCGCGATGGACGATGTCCTCGACATGCAAACCGAGAAACTCGCGATCCACAAGCGCTTCTCGTCGGATATGCGCGAAATCTGGGGCTTGCAGTTGCGTCTCGAAAAACGCTCGGGAAGAAGCGCGCTGAAGCTGCTGGAACACCAAAGATTTAGAGCGGGGTATGATTTCCTCCTGTTGCGCTGCGCATCGGGCGAACTCGACGAGTCGGTCGGTGCGTGGTGGACGGAGTTCATCGAAGGAGACATCGCCGCGCGCGAGGCATTGCTCACGCAAGGCGGGAAGGACCGGAGCCCTAGAAAACGACGGCGGCGCGGTGGCGCCAGAAACCGCAAATCAGGTGACGGAGTGGAGGGCGGCTCGTCTGCCGAACGCACGGACAACGACGCGGGCCACGAAGGCCCGCACGAAGACTGACCCGGCGTTCGCGGAATAAAGCCGTCAAACGATAGTTGCAGGAAGTTATGCCATGACGGTTGCTTATCTTGGCCTCGGCGCGAACCTCGGGGACGCGCGCCAGACCCTGAAAGACGCGGTGGTGTGCCTCGCCCAACAGCGCACCATCGCCGTGCTCGCCAAATCGAGCCTGTATCGTACTGCCCCGATCGACGCGGGCGGCGACGACTATTTCAACTGCGTCGTGAAGCTGGAAACGACGCTCCCCGTGCGGCATCTGCTCGCGCTGTGCCACAAGATCGAGCATCAGTTCGGCCGTGAGCGGCCGTTCCGCAATGCGCCGCGCACGCTCGATCTCGACATCCTGCTGTACGGCGATCAGTCGATCGACGAAGCCGATCTGATCGTGCCGCACCCACGCCTCGTCGAGCGAGCGTTTGTGCTGGTGCCGCTCGTCGAGATCGACGCGGCGATCGTCATTCCACGACATGGCCAGGCCGCCGCGCTGCTCGACAGGGTCAGCGATCAGCGCATCGAGAAGGTCAAGTCGACCTGCCAGTGTCCGATGCTCAATGCGCTCACCGGCGATTCCACCGAAAAAGGCCGCTGCGAATGAGTTCGCCGCCGCTCACTGTCACCGCGCCGCAGTTGCACCCGCCGTTCGGCTATATCGCGATCGAAGGGCCGATCGGCGTCGGCAAGACATCGCTCGCGCGGCGCCTCGCGCAACGCTGGTCGATGCACGAACTGTTCGAGCATTCGCAGGACAATCCGTTTCTCGAGCGCTTCTATCGCGACACCGCGCGCTATGCGCTGCCGGTGCAGCTGCACTTCGCGCTGCAACGCGCGCAGCAGGCGCAGGAAGTGAGCGCCGCGCAGGCGAGCGGCACGCCGCTGATCGCCGACTTCATCACGCAGCGAAACGACATCTTCGCGCGTCTCACCTTGCAGGAAGACGAGTGGCAGCTGTATCGCGCGCTTGCCGCCCGGCTCGAGGTCAGCGCGCCGGCGCCGGACTTCGTCGTCTATCTGCAGGCGAGCCCGGAGGTGCTGTTCGCGCGCATCCAGAAGCGCGCGGTGCCGATGGAGCTGCAGATTTCCGATGCGTATCTGCGCGCGCTGTGCGACGCGTACAACGAATTCTTCTATCACTACGACCTCACGCCCGTGCTGACGGTCAACGCCGAACATCTGAATCCGCTCGACTCCGACGCGGACCTTGCGCTACTCGCCGAACGCATCGGGACGATGCGCGGCCGCAAGGAATTCTTTGTCAAAGGCACGTCGCTGTAAGCGGCGCGGCCATTCTTATTTCTCACTGGATTGACCATGACTTATTTGCAGGAAGCGAGCCGGAGCGCGATCACCGTGCCGAAACTGCAGGCAATGCGCGACGCCGGCGAAAAGATCGCGATGCTCACCTGTTACGACGCGAGCTTCGCCGCGCTGCTTGATCGCGCGGGCGTCGACGTGCTCCTGATCGGCGACTCGCTCGGCAACGTGCTGCAAGGTCAGGCGACCACGCTGCCGGTGTCGCTCGCCGACATCGCGTATCACACGGCGAGCGTCGCGCGGGCGCGGCCGTCGGCGCTGATCGTCGCGGACCTGCCGTTCGGCACCTACGGCACGCCCGAAGACGCATTCAGGAGCTCGGTCGAACTGATGCGCGCGGGCGCGCAGATGGTCAAGCTCGAAGGCGGCGAATGGCTCGCGGATACGGTGCGGTTCCTGGTCGAGCGCTCGATTCCCGTGTGCGCGCACGTCGGTCTCACGCCGCAGTCGGTGCATGCGTTTGGCGGCTTCAAGGTGCAGGGCAAGACCGAAGCAGGCGCGAGCCAGCTGCTGCGCGATTCGCTCGCGGTGCAGGAAGCCGGCGCGCAACTGATCGTGATGGAAGCGATCCCGTCGCAACTCGCGGGCGAAGTCACGAAGCAGTCGCGCATTCCGACGATCGGCATCGGCGCGGGCCTCGACTGCTCGGGTCAGGTGCTCGTGCTGCACGACATGCTCGGGATTTTTCCTGGCAAGCGGCCGCGCTTCGTGAAAGATTTCATGCAGGGACAGCCGAACATTCAGGCAGCCGTCGAGGCGTATGTGCGGGCGGTGAAGGAAGGCACGTTTCCTGGCGCTGAGCACAAGTTCTGATGCTTCTTTTGCCGCGCGAGCGCGCGGCATTCCGGGGTCGGCACGTTAGCGCTATAGCCCTTTAGAGAACGACCCGCGCAGGTACCGCCCCGCGCAATGCGTTGCACACGAGCAGCGCTTCGGCGTTCAGCACATCCGCCTGCGTCAGCACTCTTTCAGCGGCCTGCAGGCCCGACGCCTCGTCGAGCAGCACGCTTCGCATCACGCCTGGCAGCACGCCAGAGGCGAGCGGCGGCGTCCACCACTGTCCCGCGAGCTTCACGAACACATTCGAGCGGCCGCCTTCGGTCAGTTCGCCCCGTTCGTTGAAGAACAGCGTATCGAAGGCGCCCTTCGCTTCGGCTTCGCGCCAGCCGCGATCGTAGTCGGCGCGGCGCGTGGTCTTGTGGCGCAGCAGCGGATCGGTGGCGCACGTCGGGGCGAACTGCGCTTCGGAGCCGAGCAGAACACCAACGGTCGCATCCGCCAGGGGCGGGAGTACTGCCGCCGTGATCTGCGTCGCGCCGCTCTTGCTCAACGCGAGCCGCATGCGATGCGGCGTGCGCGCCGCCAGCCCTGCGCACTGCGCGGCGATCTCTTCACGAATGCGCGCTTCGTCGAACCCGAAACCGAGCGTCGCTGCGCTCGACGACAAGCGCCGCAGATGCCGCGCGAGATGCCGCACACCATCTTCCCGCGTCGCGTACATCGTTTCGAACAGGTCGAAGCCCGGCTCGGCGCCGGTCAGAAAACGTCCTTTCAATCGACACTCCTCGTGCTCGTCGGCGGCCACGCTGTCGAGCACGATGCCGGCGCCGATGCCCATGCTGCCGCGCAGAGAATCCGTGCCGCCGGCTTGCGCCGACGCACTCAGCGTCAGCGTGCGGATCGCGACCGACAGGCAGAAGTCGCCGCAATCGTGATCATCGCCCTGCGCATCGAGCCAGCCGATTGCACCGGTATAAAGCCCGCGCGGCGTGCTTTCCAGTTCGTCGATCAACTGCATCGTGCGATGCTTCGGCGCACCGGTGATCGAGCCGCAGGGAAAGAGCGCGCGCAGAATCGTCGCGAACGAGGTGCCGCCGAGCAACGTCGCCTCTACCGTCGAGGTCATCTGCCACACCGACGCATACGGCTCGACCGAAAACAGCGCGGGCACGTTGACCGACCCGATTCGCGCGACCCGCGACAGATCGTTGCGCAACAGATCGACGATCATCACGTTCTCGGCGCGGTTCTTCGGATCGTTGGCGAGGAATTCGGCGTTGCCGCGGTCGGTGACGGGATCTTGCGAGCGCGGCGCCGTGCCCTTCATCGGCCGGGCGCGCAACGTCGAGCCGTGCTTTTCGACGAACAGTTCGGGTGAACACGACAGCACCCACGGGTCGTCCGGCAACGCGATCAGCGCGCCGAACGGCACCGGCTGGCGCGCGCGCAAACGCCGATAGAACGCGAGCGGCGAGCCGAACACGTCGAAGCCGAGCCGGTACGTGTAGTTGACCTGATAGGAATCGCCCGCGCGCAGCGCGGCGTGAATCGCGTCGATCGCCGCATCGAACTGCGCGCGATCGACGCTCTCGCGCACGTTCGCCGTGCCCGCGACCGACGGCTCCAGCGCGCCGTTATCGCGCGTCATCAACCACGCGTCGACCTCGTCGCGCGACAGCTTCGCGCAGCGTTCGAACAATAAAAAACGCAGCGTGGCGTTGCCACGCTGCGTTTCAGTGGACCGAAGCTTATCGATACCGACGAGCGCACGGCCAAATTCATAGTCGGCCAGCACGACGGCGTGCAGACCGCTGCGGGTATCCGCCGCGACGCTGTCGCACACGGCATCGAGCTGCGCCGCCTCCGTGCAGACCCGCTCGCGCACGAAACCCGTGTACAAGCGGCTCGACGGACGCGCCGCCGTTGCGCCGCAATCGTCGAGCAGCGCGAACACCGCGCCGCGACTGTCCACCGTCATACTGACCGCCAAATCAGATCAATCGAAAAAGCTCTTCACGCGATCGAACCAGCTCTTGCTTTGCGGACTATGCCGCGAACCGCCTTCCACGAGCGCCTTTTCGAACTGCTTGAGCAGATCGCGCTGCGCATCGGTCAGCTTGACCGGCGTTTCGACCTGCACGTGCACGTACAGATCGCCGGCGATGCTCGAACGCAGCCCCTTGATGCCCTTGCCGCGCAACCGGAACGTCTTGCCCGACTGCGTGCCTTCCGGCACCGTGAAGCTCGCGCGGCCGGCGAGCGTCGGCACCTCGATATCACCGCCGAGCGCCGCGGTGGTGAACGGGATCGGCATCTGGCAATGCAGATCGTCGCCGTCGCGCTCGAACACCGAGTGCTGCTTGATATGAATCTCGACGTACAGATCGCCCGACGGACCGCCGTTGATGCCCGGCTCGCCGTTGCCGGCCGAGCGGATGCGCATGCCGTCGTCGATGCCGGCCGGAATCTTCACTTCGAGCGTCTTGGTTTCCTTCACCTTGCCCGCGCCGTGGCAGTGATTGCACGGGTCGGGGATGTAGGTGCCGGTGCCGTGGCACTTCGGGCAAGTCTGCTGGATGCTGAAGAAGCCTTGTGACATGCGCACCGAACCCGAGCCGCTACAGGTCGGGCAGGTGTCCGGCTTGGTGCCCGGCTTCGCGCCCGAGCCGTGACAGACTTCGCACGAAACCCAGCTGGGCACGCGAATCTGCGTGTCGTAGCCATGCGCGGCCTGCTCGAGCGTGATTTCCATGCTGTAGCGCAGATCGGCGCCGCGATACACCTGCGGGCCCGCGCGGCCGCCTGCGCGTCCACCACCGCCGGCTGCCTGGCCGAAGATGTCGCCGAAGATGTCGCCGAATGCATCGGCAAAACCGCCGAAACCCTGCGCGCCGGCCGCACCCATGTTCGGATCGACGCCCGCGTGACCGTACTGATCGTACGCGGCGCGCTTTTGCGAATCCGACAGCATTTCATAGGCTTCCTTCACCTCCTTGAAATGCTCTTCCGCATCCTTGTTGCCCGGATTGCGGTCGGGGTGATGCTTCATCGCGAGCTTGCGATAAGCCTTCTTGATTTCGTCGTCGCTCGCGTTCTTTGCGACGCCCAGAACCTCGTAGTAATCCCGTTTCGCCATATCGGTTCAACGCCGCCGCGCAAAGCGACGCGGCAGCTCCTTGTGAATGCTGTGGAGTCTCACGACTCGTCCGGCCGCTGTCTGCGCCGCGCTTGATCACGGTTCAACACAACGCCCTCCATAAAACGAATATGCCCGGAGAGCCCAAAAGGCTCGCCAGGCGCGAAAACCGCTCTTGCACTTCCGGCGCCCTGAAGGCGCCGTTTTCGTGCCGCCGGGCCGCGCACATTGCTGTGCACGGCCTTACGGTCGGATGCCGACCTGGCTTTAGTCCTTCTTCACTTCCTTGAAGTCAGCGTCGACCACGTCGTCGGCCTGCTGGCTCGCGCCCGCCGATGCACCAGCGCCGCCCGCCGCGCCCGCTGCCGCTTCGGCACCTTGCGCAGCCTGCATGTCGGCGTACATCTTCTCGCCCATCTTCTGCGAGGCCGTGGCCACCACTTCGATCTTCGCTTCGATCGCGGCCTTGTCGCTCGAATTGCTCTTCAGCGTTTCTTCGAGGTCCTTCAACGCGGCTTCGATCTTGTCCTTCTCGCCAGCTTCGAGCTTGTCGCCGTACTCGGTCAGCGCCTTCTTCGTGCTGTGGACGAGCGCGTCACCCTGGTTGCGGGCGTCGGCCAGCTCACGCAGCTTGTGGTCTTCTTCCGCGTTCGCTTCGGCGTCCTTCACCATCTTCTCGATTTCGGCTTCGGACAGACCCGAGTTCGCCTTGATCGTGATGCGGTTTTCCTTGCCAGTCGCCTTGTCCTTCGCGCCGACGTGCAGAATGCCGTTCGCGTCGATGTCGAAGCTCACTTCGATCTGCGGCACGCCGCGCGGTGCCGGCGGAATGCCTTCGAGGTTGAACTCGCCGAGCAGCTTGTTGCCCGCTGCCATTTCGCGTTCGCCCTGGAACACCTTGATCGTCACGGCGCCTTGATTGTCGTCAGCCGTCGAATAGACATGGGCGTGCTTGGTCGGGATCGTGGTGTTCTTGTTGATCATCTTCGTCATCACGCCGCCGAGCGTTTCGATGCCGAGCGACAGCGGGGTCACGTCGAGCAGCAGCACGTCCTTGCGGTCGCCCGACAAGACCTGGCCCTGGATCGCGGCGCCAACGGCCACGGCTTCGTCCGGGTTCACGTCACGGCGCGGATCCTTGCCGAAGAATTCCTTGACCTTGTCCTGCACCTTCGGCATGCGGGTCATACCGCCGACCAGAATCACGTCGTCGATTTCGCCGACCTTCACGCCTGCGTCCTTGATCGCGATGCGGCAAGGCTCGATGGTGCGTTCGATCAGTTCTTCAACCAGCGCTTCCAGCTTCGCACGCGTAATTTTCAGGTTCAGGTGCTTCGGACCCGATGCGTCCGCCGTGATGTACGGCAGGTTGATTTCGGTCTGTTGGCTCGACGACAGCTCGATCTTCGCCTTTTCAGCCGATTCCTTCAGGCGCTGCAGCGCGAGCACGTCTTTCGACAGATCGACGCCCTGCTCCTTCTTGAACTCGCCGATGATGTAGTCGATGATGCGCTGGTCGAAGTCTTCGCCGCCGAGGAACGTATCGCCGTTCGTGGACAGCACTTCGAACTGCATTTCACCGTCGACGTCCGCGATTTCGATGATCGACACGTCGAACGTACCGCCGCCCAGGTCGTACACCGCGATCTTGCGGTCGCCCTTTTCAGCCTTGTCCAGACCAAACGCGAGAGCCGCGGCGGTCGGTTCGTTGATGATCCGCTTGACTTCCAGACCGGCGATGCGCCCGGCGTCCTTGGTCGCCTGACGCTGGCTGTCGTTGAAGTACGCCGGCACCGTGATCACGGCTTCGGTGACGGTCTCGCCGAGATAGTCCTCAGCAGTCTTCTTCATCTTGCGCAGCACTTCCGCGGAGATTTGCGGCGGCGCGAGCTTCTGATCGCGCACTTCGACCCAGGCGTCACCGTTGTCGGCCTTCATGATCTTGTACGGCATCAGGCCGATGTCCTTCTGCACTTCTTTTTCTTCGAAGCGGCGGCCGATCAGGCGCTTGACCGCGTACAGCGTGTTCTTCGGGTTCGTGACCGACTGACGCTTGGCCGGTGCGCCAACCAGGATCTCGCTGTCATCCATGTACGCGATGATCGACGGCGTGGTGCGCGCGCCTTCCGAGTTCTCGATCACCTTGACCGAATTGCCTTCCATGATCGCCACGCACGAGTTGGTCGTGCCGAGGTCGATACCGATGATTTTGCCCATTTTTACAAATCTCCTGACTTTGATCGCTGCGGAAAGCGCCCGGTTGACCCATCTGGCGGCGGGACGATCCGCTCTCAATTCATACCTGCACTGAAAATAAGTGCGGCCACATCGTTTTCAAGACCTCTTTTGCGATGCGGTCTTTAATTTTTTTCAATCACGGGGGCAGGCTCCCGAATCTTTGCTGGTAGCCCGCTCCGTCAGTCTGCACGACGCCGCCGGCGTTGTTCGCCGGAAGTGCCTGAATCGACTGAATCTTTTGCGACGCGAAGCGACGCCGCTGGCGCGACGGGCGCAAACACCCGACGTGCTTACTTCGGTGCCGCGACGGTCACGAGGGCGGGACGCAGCACGCGATCCGCGATCACGAAGCCCTTTTGCAGCACCGCGACGACGGTGTTCGGCTCCTGGTCGGCCGGCACCATCGAAATGGCCTGATGGCGATGCGGGTCGAACTTTTCGCCGACCGGATTGATGGCCACGACGCGGCCCTTCTCGAGCGCGCCGCTCAACTGACGCAGCGTGAGCTCGACGCCTTCGCGGACCTTCTGCAGGTCGTCGGAGGAATGCGCGACAGCCGCTTCGAGACTGTCGACCACCGGCAGCAGATGCTCGGCGAAGTTCTCGATCGCAAACTTGTGCGCCTTGGCGACGTCTTCCTGAGCGCGACGGCGCACGTTTTCGGTTTCGGCCTTCGCGCGCAGGAAGCTTTCCTGCAACTCGGTGATCTTCACCTGAGCGTCGGCGAGCGCCTGCTCGCTGGCACCTTGGGCCGGTTCAGTGGTGGCGCCGGTGTCCTGCTGTTGAGCAGCGGCCTCGGCGGCCTCGGCGGCCTGGCGCGCGGCTTCGTCGGCGGGCGTGGGATTCTGGCTCGTCGGGTTCTCTTGCGTGTTTTCCATGTCGCTGAAAGTCGTAAAAAAGTAAATGCCAAAGGCGGTGAAAAGCCGTTCCGACGCGCGGCGATTCGTGCGTTGCAAAATCGCGACACGCGTCTTTCCGCCGACCCGCCAGTCCCGACCCCAGATGGGGCCTGAAAAAACCGTTTCAAGCGGCCCGGAGGGTTTTTTCGCACCACCAGCGTGCAGGCGAAACGCGGCGTAACAACCATTAGCGTGGCGCAATCAGATAGAGATTGAGTGCGGCCCGCAACTGGCCTATTCTCCAGTCATGGAGCGGAAATGCCACGTTAACCCTAATTTAACGTAAGCCTTACCGACGCCTGACAGTCGTTCCGATAGCCTGTATCAGCCCACCATCTTCCCAAGGGGAGTACCGTGAAACTGACCTTTGCAATCGGGGTGGTCGCATTGGTACTGATCGCGGGCACCACGACCATCTGCATGTCCGGTGCGGTCAACGACCACACCACCGAGTACGGCGGCGTCCACGCCAC
>DATAQT010000262.1:0-15428 GCA_036264535.1 Paraburkholderia sp.
TTCCGGCGATTCGAACAGCTCGAGCGCGGCCGGCGGAATCTGGATCGACACCGAACCGTTGTCCCAGTCGATATCCTCGCCAATGATCCGCATCGACGAAAGCAGTGCATTGTCCTGAACCAGATCCGCCGTGGTCTGCGCGAAACGATAGGAAATGACGACGGAGGTGGATACGAATGCGGCCAGCGGCAACAGCAGCCACCACAACAAGCGTCCGCGCAAACTGCCTGAAAACACGATGTGTCGATCCTTCTGTGCTCGAAGCGACCCGCGCGGTCAACCCGCTTTCAAGGCTTCACGTCATTGACGAACTGATTGGTGAACGTGCGCGACAGGTCGATATGCCGCCCCTTCACCGCCGGATTGAAACTCGACAGTACGTTGAGCACCGTCTGCGGACCGTCTGCGGGCATCTTGCCGTCAACGGTGTACATCGGTAACGAGGCTTGCAATGCGCTGATATACAGCGCCCTGTCGTCGCCTATGTCTTCTTTCGGCATCTGCGCGGAGATCTGTTCCGCGCTGTGGGTATGCATGTAGCGCAGCGTCCTCACGAATGCGCGCGCGAGTTTCGCGGCTTCGTCGGGATGCGCATCGAGCCACGTGCTTTGCACATAGAGGCTCGACGCCGGATACGTGCCGCCGAGCGCGGCGCGCGTGCCATCGACATTGCGCATGTCGACCAGTACTTTGGCGTCGCCGGCTTTCAAGAGTTGAGTGACGGTCGGCTCGGTGGTCATGCCCGCGTGAATGCGTCCCTGTCGCATTGCCGCGATGAAACTGCTGTCCGCGCCGACCGGCAGCAGCGTGTATTGCGTGGACGGAACGCCCGCGCGCTGCGCCAGATATTGCGTGAGAAAGCTCGTCGACGAGCCGAGCCCGGTCACACCGAGCGTTTTGCCGCGCACGTCGGCCATGCTCCGGATCGAGTCGGCCGATTTCGCCGCGACCAGTTGCACTTCACCGGGCACCTGGCTGAACACGACGATCGTCTTCACTTCCTTGCCGCGCGTCTGCAGATCGATCGTGTGATCGTAGAAGCCGACCACGCCTTGCACCGCGCCCGCGAGCATTTCGTTTTCGCCATCGATGCCGGTCGGCTGTGACAGCAGTTCGACGTCGAGCCCTTCCGCCTTGAAATAGCCGAGCTGTTCGGCAAGACGCGCCGGCAGATAAATGAGCTTGTTGATACCGCCCACCATGATCGCGAGTTTCTCCGGCGCGGCGGCTTGCGCGGGCGTCGCGAGTCTTGCGATCGCGCAAAACGCGAGCGACGCCGCGACGGCCACATAGGCCGCGCGCGAGAAACGCGTCAGGGAAAGCTTCATTGCGGGTGTCTCCGTTATCTTGCGTCCAGGCGCCGCGCGGGTCGCCTGCCCGTGATTCTGAGGGGGCGAACCCTTCTCGATGCTTTCACGGATGGGCATGTGGCGCGAACCTCGGGTTTGTCCCGATCACGTCAAGGTCCTCGCGCGCGGAAACGTCACGGCGATATGCACGCCCTTGCCGCCCTCGCCCGCCTTCAGCGCGATGTCGCCGTGATGCGCGTCAGCGATTTCGCGCACGATGGCAAGACCGAGGCCCGTGCCCTCGGTATCCGTCGACGCGCGAAAGAACGGCTCGAACACGCGGCTGCGTGACTCGGCCGGAATGCCGGGCCCATTGTCGGTCACACTGACCGTAACCGTATCGGCAGCGACATCCGCACTCACGGCGACCGTCACATGACCACCACCCCCGGTATAGCGAATCGCGTTCTCGGCGAGATTCGCGATCAGCGCCTGCAGCAGGCCGCGGTGTCCCAGCACCGGCGCGGCACCACGCAATTCCGCGCCGAGATCGATTTCACGCGCCTGCGCGAGCAGCGCGAGATCTTCGACGACCTCCATCGCGAGCGGCACCAGATCGACGCTTTCCATCGCAAGCTGCGAGTTGTCGGCGGCCTCGGCCTGGGCGAGCAACAGCAGCTTGTTGGTGAGGCCGACCATCGAGCGATTGCTTCGATGCATCGCGGCGAGCGCTTCGTCGAGTGCGGGATTGAGTCCTTCCTGCTGTCGCGCGAATTGCAGTTGCGTGCCGAGCAAGGTGAGCGGCGTGCGCAATTGATGCGCGGCATCCGCGATGAAGCGTCGCTGCGCGGCCACCTGCACGCCAAGCCGCGCGATGCACTGATTGATCGCATCGACGATGGGGCGCAATTCCGAATGCAGACGCTCGACGCGAATCGGTTCGAGCTGCATCGGATCGCGGTCGGCCACCTCGTCTTTCACCTTCATCAAGGGCCGCAATTCGAACGTGAGGCCGATGCAAACGAGTGCGACCGCCAGCGCGATCATTTCGAGCTGGCGCACGAGTTGCGGCCGCCATAGCTGCTCGGTCATCGCATCGCGCGAGCGCACGGTCTTGCCGACCGTCACGCGCACCGGACGCGTCGCGCCGTTGTCGTACATGAGCCGCACGATGTCGACCGCGCGCACCTGCTGGCCGTGCAACTCCGTGTAGTACGAATCCGGCACGTCGGGCGCCAGCACCGGGCGTGCCGGAAAATCAGGCGTACCCGCGAGCAGCCGCCCATCGTCGGCACGCACGCTGTAGAACACCTGATCGCGATACGGCGACGCGAAGATCTCGAGCGCGGCGGGCGGCACATCGACACGCAGAAAGCCGTCCCTCCATTCGACCTCGCCCGCGATCATCCGCGCCGATGCGACCAGCTGATTGTCCTGCACGAGATTCGCGGTGCGCCGCGCGTTGTCGTACTCGGTCTTGCCGGTCACGAACACATAGAGCGCGAGCGGCACGAGCAGCCACCACAGCAGGCGTATGCGCAAGCTATTGGCCATCGTTACTGGTCGTCTTCGCGCTTGCGCAGCAGATAGCCGAGACCGCGCAGCGTGACGATCGCGGCCGAGCTGCCGTCGAGCTTCTTGCGCAGACGCGAGATGTAGATCTCGACGGCGTCTTCGCTCGGCTCATCGGCGAGCGTGAAGATCGCATCGACGAGCGCGGGCTTCGTCACCGTCTTGCCCAGGCGCAGGATCAACGCTTCGAGCACCGAGCGCTCGCGCGGCGTCACGTTCAGCGGCGCGCCCTTCAGCGTGAACTGGCGCGTATCGATGTCGAACGACAGATCGCCGCACACCACTTCGCTCGCCTTCGACGGCGACTGCCGGCGAATCGCCACCTTGATCCGCGCAATCAACTCGCGCACTTCGAACGGCTTCACCAGATAGTCATCGGCGCCGGCGCCGAGCAGTTCGACCTTCTCGTCGATCGAGCCGCTCGCGGTAAGGATCAGCACCGGAGTCGCGTCGCCGCGCTGACGCAGCCGGCGCAGCACGTTCTTGCCCGAGAGCTTCGGCAGATTCAGGTCGAGCAGGATCACGTCGTAGTGATTGGTGCGCAGCAGGCGGTCGGCTTCGTCGCCGTCCTGCACGGCGTCGAGCGCGAAGGCTTCCTGCTCCAGCATCTTCGCGAGCCAGTGCGCAAGCGTGGGGTTGTCTTCGATCAGCAGCAGCTTCATGGCGGCAACGGCAAAAGTCAGGCCGTCGATTGTGCCTTAAAACAAAGGGTCTGCGCGCGTGCTGTGTGGTTTGCCGCATACGTCCGGCACCTATCGTGAGCAACGCGGCGACTCCCCGGCGCTTTTGGCCGTTTCTCGGGTTAACACCCATGCTTTGTGCCAAACCTCGAAAGCTCCCAGAAGGTTTCGCGTTTCTATAATCGCCGCCATCCACCCAGAAAAGCGCCGCCATGCCACGGCCGCGGCGATCACACTTAAGGAGACTGCCTCATGCGTACCTTGCGCCAGATTGCCGCTGTATCAGGTATTGCGTTCACCCTTGCCGCCGCTTCGGCCGCCGCGCACGCCGAGAAGATCACGATCATGGTCGGCGGCGCCACCAAGATCATCTATCTGCCGGCCAGGCTCACCGAACAGCTCGGCTACTTCAAGGACGAAGGCCTCGACGTCGAGATCCTGTCGCAGCCGGCCGGTGTCGATGCGGAGAACGAACTGCTCGCGGGCGCGGTGCAAGGCGTCGTCGGCTTCTACGATCACACGATCGATCTGCAGAGCAAGGGCAAGGAAGTGCAGGCGCTCGTCGTATTCGGCCAGGTACCGGGCGAAGTCGAAATGGTCTCGACCAAGGCGGCCGATTCGCTGAAGAGCATGGCCGACGTCAAAGGCAAGACGCTCGGCGTGACCGGCCTCGGTTCGTCGACGAGCTTCCTCACGCAGTACCTCGCGCAGCGCGCGGGCGTGCCGTCGACGCAATACACGATGTTGCCCGTCGGCGCGGACAACAGCTTTATCGCCGCGATCAAACAAAGCCGCATCGACGCCGGCATGACTACGGAGCCGACCGTCTCGCAACTGCTGAAGACCGGCGACGCGAAGGTGCTGGTCGACATGCGCAACGTGGAAGGCACGCGTGCCGCGCTCGGCGGCACCTACCCGGCTTCGAGCTTCTACGTGCAGCGCGCGTGGGCCGAAGCGCACAAGGACGAGGCCGCGAAGCTCTCGCACGCCTTCGCGAAGACGCTGAATTTCATCGCGACGCATAGCGCCGAGGACATCGCCGCGCAGATGCCGAAGGATTACTACGGCAACAACAAGGACCTGTACGTGAGCGCGCTGAAGGCATCGCTGCCGATGTTCACGAAGGACGGCAAGATGCCCGCCGACGGCCCCGATACGGTGCTGAAGGTGCTCTCCGCGTTCAATCCGTCGGTGAAGGGCAAGCACATCGATCTCGCCAAGACCTACACCAACGAGTACGTGTCGGCGCCGATCAAGACCGCGTCGAAGTAACGCCTTTTTATATTCACAGAACTGCGAGGCACCCGCCGATGAATCAACCTATGTCACGCGAGACGCCAGCGATCGAGATGCGCAACGTGTCGTGCCGTTTCATTTCCCCGGACGGCAAGGCCACGGTTGCGCTGCGCGACTTCAGCATGTCGGTGGCACGCGGCGAATTCGTCGCGGTGGTCGGCCCGACCGGCTGCGGCAAGTCCACCACGCTCAGCATGATCACCGGCCTGCTGAAGCCGACCACCGGCGAAGTGCGTGTGATGGGCGCGCCGGTGGACGGCATCGATCCGCGCATCGGCTTCGTGTTCCAGGCCGACGCGGTGTTTCCGTGGCGCTCGGTGCTAGACAACGTCGCGGCCGGTCCGCTCTATCGCGGCCGCTCGAAATCGGCGGCCTACGACGAAGCGAACGAATGGCTGCGCCGCGTGGGCCTCGACAAGTTCGGCAAGCACTACCCGCATCAACTGTCCGGCGGCATGCGCAAGCGCGTCGCGCTTGCGCAGACCTTCATCAACAAGCCGGAAATCCTGCTGATGGACGAGCCGTTCTCGGCGCTCGACATGCAGACGCGTACGCTGATGCAGGACGAACTGCTGCAATTGTGGGGCGGCGTCGGCTCGGTCGTGTTCGTCACGCACGACCTCGAAGAAGCGATCGCGCTAGCGGACCGCGTGTTCGTGTTGACCGCGCGCCCCGCCACGCTGAAGAAAGTCTACGAAATCGATCTGCCGCGACCGCGCGTTACCTCGGAGATCCGCTACGACCCGCGTTTCATCGAAATTTCGCGCGACATCTGGCATGACCTGCGCGAAGAAGTGCAGATCGGTTAATCAAGGAACGGCAAACATGTCTACACCCTCGCAACAGATGATGCCTGCGGGCATCGATGCCGCGTCGCTCGCTCACGTCGAGCGGATCGCGCAGAAGAAAATCCGCCAGCGCCAGCTCCTCGTGGTTTCGCTGCGCATTCTCGTGCTCGTGGTCGTGCTCGGCGGCTGGGAACTGTCGGCGCGGCTGAAGTGGATCGACCCGTTCTTCTTCTCGATGCCGAGCGCGATTTTCGAACAGATCGTCGACTGGTTCGTCAACGGCACGTCGCAAGGCCCGCTGCTCACGCAGGTGTGGGTCACGCTCGAAGAGACGGGCCTCGGCTTCATCATCGGTTCGGTCGCGGGTATCTTCTGCGGCATCGTGCTCGGCCGCAACAAGCTGCTCTCCGACGTGTTCAGCCTCTACATCAAGATCGCCAATTCGATTCCGCGCGTCGTGCTCGGCTCGGTGTTCGTGATCGCGCTCGGTCTCGGCATGTCATCGAAAGTCGCGCTCGCGGTCGTGATGGTGTTCTTCGTCGTGTTCGCCAACGCGTTCCAGGGCGTGCGCGAAGCGGACCGCTACATGATCGCGAATGCACAGATTCTCGGTGCGTCGCGCCGCCAGGTGACGACCTCGGTCGTGATTCCGTCGGCGCTGAGCTGGATTCTCGCGAGCCTGCACGTGAGCTTCGGCTTCGCGCTGGTCGGCGCTGTGGTCGGCGAGTTTCTCGGCTCGAAGCAGGGCATCGGTTTGCTGATCTCGACCGCGCAGGGCGCGTTCAACGCAGCCGGCGTGTTCGCGGCGATGATCGTGCTGGCGGTGGTGGCGCTTGCCGCCGACTACCTGTTGACCGCGGTCGAGAATCGTTTGTTGAAGTGGCGGCCGAGTTCGGTTTAAGCCACGGCAGCGCATCGCCCACGAGAAGTCCGCTTCACGAATGCCGCTCAGTCTTCCGGACTGAGCGGCATTTTTATTTGCTAACGCGCGTCCTGTCTCCCGCCGGCAAACTGTTTCTGCCAATACGTTGGCCGCCGCGCAACACTTCTTTCTTTCAATCCGCCCACCAGAGGCCAACAGCTGGCTGTTAGCCGCTCCCAGCCCTGATGGCACACTCGATGCATACCCACCGCGCAAGTCACGCGATCGCCAACACCGATCGCACATCGAAGCGAGGTGAGAGATGTCGAGTGCACAGAGTCAACGTCGGTCAACGAATGGATACAGCGGCCCGTTCGCGCGCGGCGACGGCGCCAATCGCCGTCACCGTCGTCAGGCGAGCGGATTCGCGCCGTTCGGGTGGCACACCGCGGGTGTGATCGGCCGTGGACCGAAACAGCTGTGGCCGTACGTCTTGCCCTGGCTGTTCGTCATCGTGGCGATCGGCTTCATCTGCCTCGTCGTGCGCGGCGTGCTCACGCCTCAATTGCTGGTGCCGCCGGTCGAGACACCGCAAGCGCTGACCGAGCGTGGCTATACGTCGAATTTTCTCGCCGAGCGGATCATGTCGGCGATGAAGGATATTGGACAGGATGCCGAATCGATTCCACACAGCGCGATGACCGAGAATGATGCGCAGCCGGACATCCAGATTCCGGGGCCGGAGATATCGTACTCGACGACGGTGCGCTTCATCAAAGGTGTCCTCCATCGCAACGACGTCGCCGTGCACGTCGGCATCACGAAGACGAATAACAGCGCGGACTCATACATCGCGCACGTGCAAATAGAGTGGGGGCCGTTCAACGCCCGCGAAGGCACCGTGCCGTTCGAAGGGCGCGACATCGAGCGCTTCGTGCGCGACATCGCGGTCATGGCGATGCGCCTCGCCGAACCGAACATGCTTGCCAGTCATCTGTTCACGCAGGTGCAAACGAGCAAATGCGAGTACGCCCAATGCGACTATCGCGAGATCGTCGGAATCTATGACGAAGTCCTTGCGTTACCCGCATCAGAGCAAGCCGAATGGGCGCTCGCGGGCAAGGCATGGTTGCTCGTCAGTCAGCGGCACTCGAAAGAAGCCGAGCAGCAGACCCGCGAAGCCCTCACCCAACACCAGCATTCGGCGGTGCTGCATGCGAGTCTCGGCATCGCGCTCGAGCAGCAGGATCGCATCGACGACGCGCTGAAGGAACTGAGGACCGGCGCGGACGAAAAGTCGCACACGGCCGAAAACCTGCGCTTGCTCGGCGATGTGTTGTTGCATGCGAAGCGCGATCGCGAAGCACTCGACGCGTTCAAGAAAGCCGACGACATGAAGCCCAATACCCTCAACACGCTGCACGACTGGGGCGAAGCGCTTGTCGAAACCGGCCACGACGACGCAGCGATCGACAAGCTCTCGCGCGCCGTCGCGTTGCGTCCCGACCTCGCGCCGTCCTATGTGCAATGGGGACACGCGCTTGAACATAAAGGCGATCCGCGCGATGCCGCGCGCAAATACGCACACGCATTGCAGCTCGACCCCAGCACGCTGTCGCCGCGCGAAATCGATCTCGCGCACTCGGCGAACGCATCGCCGGACGACGACGACGCACTCACATCGAGGCCTGACCCTCACGTCAAGCCCGTTTCGAATCCAATGGTGCTGTATCCGCTTCGGGCATCGCTCGATACGGAACGCGATACCGGAGGACATGCGATGCAAGCGGCCTGAGCCGGGCGCATTCGCTATTTAAGTGGTCAACACAGCCGAACAGGAGACAGATCGATGGACAGTTTCGAAGACGCATTCAAAGCCTTGATCGGAAATGAAGGCGGTTACAGCTTCAATCCGGCCGACCCTGGTGGCGAAACGATGTGGGGCGTGACGGCGCGTGTCGCGCGCAGCGAAGGTTATACCGGCGCGATGAAAGACCTGCCGCTCGATACCGCCCACCAGATCGCCAAACGCCGGTACTGGGATCCGTTGCATCTCGACGAGCTCGACGCACGCGTGGCCTTCCAGATTTTCGACGCGAACTACAACGGCGGCCTCGTCGTGCTGTGGATGCAAAAAGCGTCCGGCGCGAAGGAAGACGGCAAATTCGGCTCCGACACACTCGAAGCGGTCAAGAGCGTCGACCCGATGAAGTTCGTGATGCGCTTCGCCGCGTATCGTCTGCGGTATCTGAGGAACCTGCATTCGTGGGCGCATTTCAGCCGCGGCTGGACTGAACGCATGGCAGCCAATCTTCTCCTGGGAGCAGCATGATGGACTGGACTAAAGTAGCGACGAACATCAACACCACCGCCCCGCTTCTCGCCGGGCTCGTGGGTGGTCCGGTCGGCCTCGGTGTGACGGCCGCCGCCGCGATCATCTCGCACGCGCTCGGCACGCCGAGCGATCCGGCCTACGTGGAACCCGCATTGAACGAGCAGGGCGCGCTGGAAAAGATTCGCCAGGCCGAAAGCGCGAACTCGCTGCAATTGCAGCAGTTGATGGTGGCGGCCGCGCAGTCGAACCTCGCGCACGAAACCGACATGGCCCGTATCGCCGCGAGCGATATCGCGAATGCACGTGCCATGGGCGTCGCGAATCGCGACTGGGTTCCGAAGGTGCTCGCGATGGCGGTCACCACCGGCTTCTTCGGCATTCTGCTGCTGATGGCGTTCCAGCCTCTGCCGGGCACCAACAAGGATCTCGTCAACGTGATCGTCGGCGCGTTGGGGACCGCGTGGATCAGCATCATCGGTTATTACTTCGGCACGTCGGTCGGCTCGATGCGCAAGACCGAGCTGCTCGCGAAGCCAAGCGTGCCGATCACGCCGGATAGTGCGCTGACGTTGCGCGAACCTGCATCGCAGTCGGGATCGCACGCACCGGCAGCGGCCGCACCGACGGGCGACGCGTTCCAGCCGTTCGCGCCGGGCGCGCAAGGTCCGATCTTCTCCGGTGGCAGTTGAGCGGATGCTTCGTCGAGCCCAACATGCACGCGACGAGAAACGCTAATCGTCGCGTGCGTGTCCGTTTCAAAGCGAGGCTCTTTCACGAGCACGCGTTTTGCGCTAAGTTGGCAACGCCGTAGCGCATCAATCACCCCGTACGGCGGCATGCCCGCAAAGTCCATCCCGTCCAGAGTGGAGCGATAGAGATGAGTGACATCGAGCAGAACGCGCAGAACGATCCGATCGAACACGTCGTGCTGCTGCTGATGGAGAATCACTCGTTCGACCAGATGCTTGGTTGTCTCGACGCCGTGCACGACAAACTGGACGGCGTGCGCAACGCGGCCGGCAAATCGAACACCGACGGCAAGGGAAACACGTTCTATCCGCGTGAAACGCGCGAGCGGCAAATGAAAAACGATCCAAATCACGAGCACAAGGCCGTGATGGAGCAGATCGCTGCAGACAATAGCGGCTTCGTGCGTTCCTTCGTGAACGACTATCCAAAGAGCAGCCTTGCCGCGCGGCAGGACGTGATGGGCTACTACCCGCTAGGCTTTCTGCCCGCGCTGCATACGCTGGGCTCGCAATTCACCGTGTGCGACCGGTGGTTTTCGTCGTTGCCGGGGCCGACGTGGCCCAACCGTTTTTTCGCGCTGACGGGCACCTCCAAAGGCGAGATCGGAATGCCTTCGGGACTCGATGCGCTCAATCCGCACTGGTACACCGAGCAGGACCAGGACACGATTTTCGATCGCCTGAATGCCGCGCGGAAAACATGGAGCGTCTATTTCTACGACTTCCCCGCGTCGCTGCTGCTGAAGAACCAGCGACGCGCGGAAAACCTCGCGAACTACCGCTCTTTCGACAGGTTCTTCGCTGACGCAGCCGGTCCCGTCGAGCAATTTCCGCAATTCGTGCTGATCGAGCCGAAGTACTTCGGCGAAGCGCAGAACGACGATCACCCGCCGCACAACATCATGAAGGCCGAAAAGCTGATCGCGGATACCTACAACGCGCTGCGCTCGAATCAGGCGCTGTGGGAACGCACATTATTAGTGATCCTCTATGACGAGCATGGCGGCTTCTACGACCACGTTGCGCCGCCTGCCGACGCGCTCGCGCCCGACGACCACACCGCGAGCTTCGATTTCAAACGACTCGGCGTACGCGTGCCCGCGATCCTGGTGTCGCCGTGGTGCAAAGCCGACGTGTGCAACGAACGATTCGATCATTGCAGCCTGCTGAAGTACCTGTGCGACAAGTGGCAAATGCAAGCGCTCGGCAGGCGCACCGAGGCATCCGTCAACCTCGGTGTGGCGATTCGCCGTGGCGGCAGCGCGCGAACCGATACGCCGGCGTTCATTCGCGTGCCCAATCAGATGCTGATTGCCGAGCATGTCGAGCTGGAGCGCAAAGCGTCGAATGGCAATCAGCATGGTCTGCACCATTTCGCCGACTATCTGCATGCGGAACTGGACCGGCTCGCCGCGGAGGCAGTCGAGGCGGCCGCGCACCTGGCGCGCACCGGCAATGCGTGGGTGCGCTTCAAGAGCGCGTTGGGCTCGCTGATGATGAGTTTCGGCCAGTGGCTCAGCAAGGACTTCTACGACGCACGCGACCAGCGCGATGCGCGCACGAGCCAGGCATTCACGCGCCTGCAGCAGTCGGTCCGCGGCGCCGCGCCAGGCACCGCGCGAAACGATGCAAAGGCGACGGCCTCGCCCGTCATTCCGGTCTCGCCGGAATGACGCCGCGCAGCGGCGGCACGCAAAAATGCTTGGGCGTTAACCCTGAAGGTTCTGCGCGTTTGTATCAAATCTCGCAACAAACAATACCGAAATAGCGAGTTACTCTCTCCAGTTCACCAACATACAATGCAATCACTGACTACGAACCAGCAGGTTCGCAGCAAGATAAAACCCTGAACTGGAGGTAAGTATCATGAAATCGCTGATTCAAGCCGTTGTCATCGCCGCCGCTATCGCCGCTCCCGTTGCCGCGTTCGCGCAAGCCAACCAGCCCGTGACCCGCGCTCAAGTGCGCGCCGAGCTGGTCCAACTGGAAAAGGCCGGTTATCAACCCGGTCACGCCGACCCGCACTACCCGGCTGACATCCAGGCTGCGCAAGCTCGCGTCGACGCGCAGAACGGCACGGCTCAAGCCGCTACCGGCTTCGGTGGTGTGGTGAGCGGTACGTCGCAAACGAGCCATGCGGCTCCGACGACTGGCGCGAAGTCGATCTACTTCGGTCAGTAAGCAGTCATAGCGCGTCCGAGCGACGCGCGCCCTGATTCAAATGAACTGGCCCGCGACTCGGGTATCCCGAGCGCGGGCCAGTTCATATGTGGTTACCTCCGTCATCGGACTCCCGATGACTTCGCCCGGGCCTTCGCGGTCCGGGCGCTTTTTCGCGGCGCTCTGCGTGCGCCGCGACGAATTCCTCAACGCTGCCGGCGTTCAGTCGCGCGCGATCTGATCGCCGACCTGGCCGCGCCCGGTCACGAGGCAACTCGACAGGAAGCTCTCGCTCTGCGCGCTCGCGCCAGCGTCACCAAAGCCCTTTTTCAACGCATCCGATTTGACGAGCGCCGCGCCCTGGTGACACGTAATCGTGCCGACCTCGCCCGCCTGCGCACGCATCAACGCCCGATCCGCCATCAGATAGCCAAGCAAAAGCACCAACGCAATATTGAACGCCTGTCGCATGGGTCGCCTCCTTTTCGAAGAGACTAACGCGAAGCGCGAATGCAGTGGCCTGGGGCTTTCCCGATTTTTGTCTATTCAATGATCCAGAATAAACGCCGAGTACCGTTTGCGCTTCGTAGTGCATTGAAGCAATTCAGTTTTGTTCGATATGCGTGATCGTGCGCGCAAGCGTAGGCGTTTACGCCTACAGGCGCGCTTCGATCCGCGCGATGCGCCGGTCGATCGCATTGCGCACCAGCGCATTCGACGGCACCAGCAGCAGCGACGACGCGATGATCCGATACACATCACGGCGCGTCACCTTCGACACTTTCGCCGGATCGAGCCAGGCATCGTTAGCCGCGAGCAGCAGCAAGGTGTCGAGACCGATCAGGATCGGCCACAGGCAGGCGAGCCGCAAGCGCACCGCGCTCGCCGGAATCGCGAGCGTATAGTCGAGCGCCGCGCGGAAATGGTCGAGCGCCTTGCGCAGAAGCTCGACGAGCAGCGGCCGCGCGCGCATCGAATTGGCCGGTTGCAGCAGATCGCGCGCGCTCAGGCCGTGGCGTTCGAGCATGCTCTGCGGCAGATAACAGCGGCCGATGCGCAAGTCCTTTCCGCAATCGCGCAGCACGTTGGTCATCTGCAATGCCTTGCCGAAACGCACGCCACGTTGCGTCATCGTGTCGGGTTGCTCTTTCAGCGTGCCCGGCATGTGCGCGTAAGTCATCGTGGTCCAGAACTCGCCGACGCAGCCCGCGACCAGATAGGTATAGCGGTCGAGTTCATCGTATTCGCGCAACGCCGCGATCTGGCCGGAGCGTTCATCGGGGAACGTGCGCAAATCGAATTCCATGCCCTCGGTCAGCGTCGTGACGATCGCGCGCACCGCGTGGCGGTCGGACTCGCTCAGTTGGGCAAGCACGTCGAGCGCGGGGCTCAATGATTCGAGCAGCAGCTTTTCATCGGACTGCGCCTGCTGACCCGCCACTTCCGCGGCGATGCGCTGGAACGGCGCGCGCTCGACGGTCACGCCGTTGACCTGATCGCGCAGCGCGAGCAGCAATTCGAGGCGTTGGCCCGGCGCAATCAGCGAGGTGTCAGCTATCGTATCGGCCGCGCGCGCGAGCAGATACGCGAGGCCGATCGGATCGCGCATGCCGATGGGCAGCACGCGCAGCGTCAGATAGAAGGAGCGTGAAACGCCTTTCAGGAGCGGGCCGAGAAGAAAGGCCCGGGTCGGATTCGGCATGGGTTGGATCGGTTGGCAAATAGGCGGGTAAAGCCCGCGGGGTCAGGCGCTGCCGAATTGTATACGGCCAGACGTGCGCGGCGCACGGCGCGCTAAGATGCGGGCTGGACCTATCACCCGGTACACCATGACAAAAAATCAGAAGCCGTCCACCGAATCCGTCGCCGCTCGCAGCCGTCGTCCGAACCTGCGCCTGACCTATGTGATCGGCAGCCTCGATCGCATCCTGAGGCGCCGCATGAGCGAGGCGCTCGCGCCGCTCGGCCTCACGCTCGCGCAGTTCACCGCGCTGTCGGTGCTCGAAGCAAACGGCCAGGCGTCCAATGCGCAACTGGCCGAACGCTCCTTCATCACGCCGCAATCGGCCAACGAGGTGATGAACGTGATGGCGAGCCGCAACTGGATCAGCCGCGAACCGGACCCGACCCACGGGCGCATCGTGCTGCTGAAACTGACCGACGAAGGACGCGCGGTACTGCGCGAATGCGAGCAGGCGGTCAGGACGATCGAAAAGCAGATGCTCGACGACATCGGCCTCGACACCGCCGCGAGCGTGCAAACGCACCTCGAAACGTTCGTGCGCAATTTGCGCGGCCAGGTTTCACGCGCCTCCCTATAGGTGTTTTCACCGAACGGTTAACGCTTGTATTATCAGCCTGCCTGATATTAAATCCTTCCGGTGATGCGATGGCCATGGCTCGCCGCATCGTCCCCTGGCATGCGCGTCCGCGTTCGGCCAGTCTCCGTAGCATTGCGTCGTAGCATCGAAAGTCGAAAGTCAAGACCATTTAATAAGGATGACTAACGCGATAGGCACGAAACATTGCCGACGAGCATCGGCAGGTAATCGTGCGCTCGCGTTTCCCCGCACATCAGTTCGCACTACTGTCGATATATCGGCTCGACGGCGGGTGTTCGCCATTCTTTCCCACAGGAGACATCGCTTGAACTGCACCTCTGTCGCACTCGCGGCGGCCGCGGCGCTCGCGCTCGCCGCCTGCGGCGGCACGACCAGCGCAATCAGCAGCACGAGCAGTACCGACGCAAGCGCGTTGCCGCAATTGAGCGCGGCAACACCCGGCACGCTCGCGGGCAACTGTGCCGCGCCCGGCGCGAAGCTGTCGTATGCGAACACGGTGTTCACCACAGTCACCGACGTGCCGGCCGGCACGCTGACGGTGGCCGGCAAGCCGATCGCCGAGCACTGCCTGATCCAGGGCAACATGAATCAACGCGTGAGCAGCGTCGACGGGCAGACCTATGCGATCGGCTTCGAAATGCGCCTGCCGCTCGCATGGAACGGTCGCTTCTTCTATCAGGCCAACGGCGGCCTCGACGGCAATGTCGTCACCGCGACCGGCGAGATCGGCGGCGGCGGCCCGACCAACGACGCGCTGAACATGGGCTTCGCCGTGATCAGCTCCGATGCGGGCCACAGCTCCACGCAGAATCCGCTGTTCGGTCTCGATCCGCAGGCGCGCGTCGAACGGCCTGCCCGACATCACGACCGGCTTCACCGTGACGGAACGCCAGATGGTCGCCTCGAAGATCCCCGCCAGATGCGATGCGCTCGACGGCGCGACCGACGGCATGATCCAGGACATCGAAGCCTGCCAGGCAAACTTCAGCCTCGCGAACGACGTGCCGACCTGCACGAACAACGTGCGCGACGGCACGTGTCTGACGAGCGCGCAGAAGGTCGCGATCGGCAACGTGTTCTCCGGCGCGCACAACAGCGCCGGCAGCGCGCTCTATGCGAGCTTTCCGTACGACGCGGGCCTCGGACCGGGCTGGTCGGCGTGGAAGCAGGCCAACTCGATCACGCTCGACCCCGCCGCCGCCGCGTTCACGATCACGACGCTGCCGCAGAGCGCATCGATCCTGAGCCAGTTGTCGGCGTACGCGCTGAACTTCAGCATGGACAACGACGCGCCGAAGATCTTCGCGACCAGCGGCGTCTACACCGAGTCGTCCTGATCGTTCAGGACGCCGCCC
>DATAQT010000332.1:0-3448 GCA_036264535.1 Paraburkholderia sp.
ATCCAGATGACGTCGTCGGGTTCGAGCAGCTTGACCAGCTTGTGCGCGAGCCACGCATTGACGCGCCGGTAGCCCGCGTATTCCTCGCGCTCGTAGCGCGCGAGGTCGTTGCGGTAGTGGAACACCGGCCACAGCGTCGCGTTCGAGAAACCGCGGTAATACTGGTCGTAGTCCTTGCGCGTGAGGCCAACGGTCGCGAAGGTCACCGCGCCGTCCTGCTCGAGCATCGGGCCGGCATTGGCGACGGTCTCGCTGACCACGTCGCCACTCCAGCCGAACCAGACGCCGCCCGCGTCCTTCAGCGCACCGAATACGCCGACTGCGAGCCCTCCCGCCGATCCCCTGGTTTCCGTCGGCGTCGCGACACGATTCGACACGACGATCAGTCGGCCCATCTTGCATGTCCTCCATCATTCTTGCGGGGCGCCGCGTCGCCAGAACGGGCGTGGCGCGCCCCGTGGCAGCAATCGGCGTGCCCGCACATCGCTTCGGGCGGGCGCGCTGACTGCTGCGGGCTCGCGCTGCGCGACGCGCTGCTAAGCCTGCTCCTTCGCCTTGTGACCGGCGTCGGCCTTGCCGGGCCGGCCGATGCGGCTGGCCACCGGATCGGCTTCAGTATGCGCGGCCGTGCTGCCAGCCGGTGCCTGTCGGCTGCGCGGCACCCAGTCGATCGGGCCCTCGCCACCAGTCTCCAGCTCCGCCGACACCTCGGCGCGCGTGCGCGGCAGGTATTCCGGGTAATGCCGGTGAATAAAATCGAGCAGTCCTTCGCGCACGCGACAACGCAGATCCCACGCGAGGCCGGAATCGGGCGCGCTGACGAGCGCGCGCAGTTGCATCGCGCGCTCGCTGCAGTCCGTCACCTGCAGCACCTGCACGCGACGGTCCCACTCGGGCGCAGCTTCGACGATGCGCGCGAGCTCCTCGCGCAGCGGCGCGAGCGGCATCCGGTAATCGACGAACAGGAACACGGTGCCGATGATCTGCGAGCTGCTGCGAGTCCAGTTCGAGAAGGGATTTTCGATAAACCATTGCAGCGGCACGATCAGGCGGCGCTGATCCCACAACCGCACTGACACGTAAGTGCCCGTGATTTCCTCGATACGCCCCCACTCGTTCTGGATCACGACGACGTCGTCAAGGCGGATCGGTTGAGACAGCGCGATCTGCAGACCGGCGATCAGATTGCCGAGCACCGGCCGCGCCGCGATACCGGCAACCAGACCGGCGACACCCGCCGACGCCAGCAGGCTCGCGCCGATCTGCCGCACGCTCGGCAAGGTCATCAGCGCGCCGCCCACGCCGATGATCACGATCACGATCATGACCGAGCGTGCGAGCACGCGCGCCTGCGTATGGACGCGGCGCGCATGCAGGTTATCGGCGGTATCGAGCGGATGGGCGCGGATGATCGCTTCGCCGATCGCGGCGGCCGAGCGCACCGACAGCCACGTCAGCGCGGCGATCAGCACGACGCCGGTGACGTCGCGCACCGGTTCGATGAAATTGAGGGTATCGGGCGCCTCGGACCAGACCCACGCGAACACGAGGATCACCAGGGCGAACAGCGACGGTTTGTCGATATAGCGCAGCACGACGCTCGCCACCGCATGCGGCCGCGCGAGGCGCATCACGATGCGCGCGCCGAAGCGGTGAATGCCGACAACCGCGATCGTCACGATGACCGTCACGATCAGCACGCTGATCCATGTATGCAACGGCGCGGCGGCCACACGGTAGAAGTCGTCGATAGTAGGCATAACGGCCATCTTCCTCCGGGCTCGATGAGCGGCGGCGCGCCTGCGGGTCTACTGACATCCGAGGTCACCGCCCCAACGGGAGCGACGACACCGACACCCGGCGCGCGCGATGGCGCCAGGGCGTTACAACGGGTACTTCGATGCCCGGCGGTTGTCGATCAGCCGCCGCTCTTGCACGGAAATGCTTTGCCAAGTCCCAGCGAAATTGCCGTGCTCGCGTTGTAGCTCACGGCGTTCGGGTTCTCGGCGATGTACTTGCGCACCGCGTCGGTCAGCTGCGCCGAATGCGCATCCGGCGGCAGGCAGAAGTACTGGCCGACGCGCGGACCGGTGGTGCCGCCGATCGCGTCGATCGTGTTGAAGATGCCGTCGGCCGCGCCTTCGACGTAGGCCGCGCAGGCGCTACGCGAAGCCACGTCCGTCTTGGTGCACAGCTTGTTGAGGTCGCCTCCCGTAAACGCGGCTGCCGAAAGCGGCAAGGCAAGCGCGCCGGCGAAAATCAAAGCCCGCAGCATGGTGTTCCTTTCCAGGGTTGTTTATAACGCGGTCTTTCTGCCGCGTCCGAACGGCGCGCCGCGCGGCGCGCCGAAGTCGTCATTCTGCACTGTTTTACGCGGCGACAGCAGGCCGGCTGCCGCGGGGGTCGGACAAAACCGCTACGCAGCGGCTGCGAAGGGGCAGCAAAGCGGTGTGCCCGCTGGCCGTGTCACTGCTTCTGCGTCTGTTGCATGCGCGCCGTGAGCCCTTCGACGACGTCCGGCTCCTTGTAGGTCTTCGCGAAATCGAGCGCGGTCATGCCGATCTGGTTTTTCACCGACAGGTCCGCGCCGTTGTCGAGCAGCAGCTTGACGGTCGACACGTGGCCGCCGCGCGCGGCCATCATCAGCGGCGTGGTGCCGTTCGGCGAGCCCGCGTCGACATAGGCGGAGTGGTCGAGCAGCACCTTGACGATGTCGTCGTGGCCGTTCGCGGCCGCGTAGTGCAGCGGCGCCCAGCCCTTCTTGTTGACCTCGGCGTCCTTCGCGATCAGCAGATTCACGAAGTTCAGGTCGCCGACCAGCGACGCCATCATCAGCGCGTTTTCGCCGGCCTTGTCCTGAATTTCGATATCGGTCTTCGGATTCGCGAGCAGCGCGGCCGCGACCTTGTCCGACTTCTCGCGCGCGGCGATCACGAGCAGCGGGATGCCCTGATTGTCGACGCTGTTCGGGTCCATGCCCTTGGCAAGCAGCTTGTTGACGCCGTCGACGTCGTCGAACTTGACCGACTTGATCAGCGAGTCGATCGGCGCCGCATGCGCGGGCAGCGCGACCAGCGCAGCGCACGCGAGCGCGGCGGCGCAGGCCAGGCGGCGCGCCGGCGCGAAAGCGCGGGTGGCCGACAGCGGGTGGAAAGCAGCGGACGACGTCGAAATATTTTTCATATAGTACTTTAGGAAACTTCCCTATCCCTTTGATATTTCACAGCTTCTCAATTCAAGCGCCGGCCGGAGCGGCAATCCCGAACAGCCTGAAGAAATTTTGCGTGGTCGCGGCGGCCAGCGCCTCATCCGGCATCTCGCGTTGCTGCGCGATGAAGCGTCCGACATAACTGACGTACGCAGGTTCATTCGGCTTGCCGCGATACGGCACCGGCGCCAGATACGGCGAGTCGGTTTCGATCAGCAAGCGGTCGAGCGGCACGCGGCG
>DATAQT010000355.1:0-2023 GCA_036264535.1 Paraburkholderia sp.
GCGAAGGGGACGAAGGGGACGGAAGGCAGGCGGATCATACGTTCTCCTTGAGGTGGAAGCTGGGTTGCCGATTCTAGGAGCCACGTCCTCAGGCAGGTGAAACGCTGCTGTCGCTTCTGTAACCTTAGGTAACCTTCACATGAATGTGCATCCGTTTGCCGTAATGCGTGAATCACACGCATCGCTCCACACTGCCACGCAATGCTGAATTTTTTTCCGTCGACGCCGATAACCAGAAGATGAGCCCCGCGTCAGGGCAAACGAAACATCCGCATGGCGCACCACCCGCATTGGCAGGCACCTTTTGGCACCGGTCAGCACCGCAACCCTGGAGAACGATTCCAATGGCAGACGAACACCGTGCCAATCACGAGCGCAACACCGAACGCAGCAACCTGACGAGCTCCAACAAGTTCGAGCTGCTGCTATACCGTCTCGGCTGTGTGCCGGACAGCGACGCGCACGAGCTGTATGGGATCAACGTGTTCAAGGTGCGCGAAATCTCGACGATGCCGACCGTCACGCCGATTGCCGGATCGTCGCCGTTCGTGATGGGCGCGGTGGACATTCGCGGGCAGATCATCCCCGTGATCGATCTGCCGCGGCTGATGGGATGCGAGCCGACGCGCGGCCTGAACATCCTGCTGGTCACCGAGTTCGCGCGTTCGACCCAAGCCTTCGCGGTCGAGGAAGTCGACGACATCGTGCGACTCGAATGGAACCAGGTGCTGTCGGCCGATGGCTCGGCGGGCGGCAAGCTCGTCACGAGCATCGCGCGCATCGACGGCAATACGGGCGACTCGCGGCTCGCGCAGGTAATCGACGTCGAGCAGGTGTTGCGCGACGTGTTTCCGTCGCAGCATCCGGGTGTCGATCCGACCTCGGTCGGCGCAGCGCTCGGCATCCGCCGTGGCGCGAAGATCCTCGCCGCCGACGACTCCGGCTTCGCGCGCAAGCTGATCGAGCAGGCGCTCGCCGCGATCGGCGCCGACTACATCATGACGAAGACCGGCGAGGAAGCGTGGCAAACGCTGCAGCGGGTCGCCCGCGAAGCGCAGAAAAACGGCACGCGCGTGAAGGACAGCATCGCGCTGGTGCTGACCGATCTCGAGATGCCGGAGATGGACGGCTTCATGCTGACGCGCCAGATCAAGGCCGATGAACGTCTGCGCGATATTCCGGTGATCATTCACTCGTCGCTGACGGGCGCGGCGAACGAGGCGCATGTGAGGAACGCAGGCGCGAACGGCTATGTCGCGAAGTTCGCGGCGAGCGAACTCGCCGATGCGATCCGTCATGCGTTGGGTACCGCGCCGGTGCAAGCGGCGGCGGGTTGAGGCTTGCTGCGTCGAGCAGCGGAGCGGGTCGCGGCAGCCGTGCTCAACGATGCGCGGCAAGCTCGATCGAGAACCCCATGCGGCCGATCTCGACGCCCATCGTGTTGAGCCGCTTCGGCGCGTGAAAGCCATCGAGCGCCGCCCGTTGCTCAGGAGTCCCGATATCGAGCACGGCGAGCAACTCGGCGGTGACCGCGTAGAGCGCGGCGAGATTGCCGTCCTCGACTTTCAGCGCGATGCCTAGCGCGCCTTGCGCGCCGAGCCGCGCCGTCTGCCGCGACGCGCGCACGCCGATCGCATAACTGCCGTCCGCGCCGACCTTGCCGACCAGCGCGCCGTCGAACGTCTGCATCAGCACGGTACAGAATCGGTCTTCGCCGCCCACCAGTTCCGGATACGCCGTCATCGCGCGATAGATCCGTGCAAGCGCAGCCGTGCGCGGCAAAACCGACTACGCCGATGACGGCGTCGCCACCTCGTCCTGCGCGGCGGCCAGCTTCGCGAACAGACGTGCGAGACGGTCCAGAGGGAAAGCCGGCGTCGGCAGATTGCAGCCGTCGATCGCCCATTGCACGCCCTCGTCCGGCAGATCGCAGACGCTCGCGACCGTCTGCTTCACGCGCACCTGCAACGGATGCTCGGGCAGCTCATAACCGGCGAGCGCCGCGCCCATCGAACGCGCGCCG
>DATAQT010000390.1:0-3092 GCA_036264535.1 Paraburkholderia sp.
GACGCCGTCCCCCGCGAGACTGCGCGCGGCCATCGCGAGCGCGACGTCGGCGAGCGTCATCGTGACGCCGCCGTGCGCGACGTCCCACGTGTTCATATGCTCGTGCTGCAACGGCAGCACGACTTCGCTGACGCCATCGGCGGCGGACAGCAACTGCGCGCCGAGACGGTCGACGAAGGGGCTTTCGGGCAAGGAAGGATTGCCCGTTGTGTCGGAAGTGATTGGATCGGTCATGGCGGTAATCGGAGTGCGTGCGAAGTGCGTAGGGGTGCAGCTCGTGCGTTGTGCGTCCTGGCGGCGCCCGGTTCAGGTCCGGGCCCGCCGGCGCAGTCCATCGAAGCGATGCATTTTATCTCCGGCCCGCATTCGGGCTCGTTCAATCTGCCACCACCGGCAGGTTCGACCGCTAGAATGCGGAACGAAGCGCGCCTCTTTTGCGCTTTCGTTTCACCTTGTTCCCGCCTTCTTTCGAGGTGCCGGCCATGTTCTCGTTTGCGTCATTCCGCTGTGCGCTGCTGTTCGCTCGCCGCTCCACCCTGTCGCGGCTTTTCGTGGTCGCGTTCTGCGGCGTGCTCGCCGCCTCGACCCTCGGCGGTTGCGCGGGCCTCGGCGGCGATGCGTTGCGCGTTAGCGTCGCCGGCATCGAGCCGCTGCCGGGCCAAGGCCTCGAGATGCGCTTCAATCTGAAGCTGCGCGTGCAGAATCCGAACGACAGCGCCGTGAGCTTCAACGGCATCGCGCTCGACCTGGAACTGAACGGCAAGCCGTTCGCAAGCGGCGTCAGCGATCAGAGCGGCACGGTGCCACGCTTCGGCGAAACCGTCGTCAGCGTACCGCTGACCGTGCCCGCCTTCGCCGCGGTTCGCCAGGCGCTCGGCCTTGCGAGCGCAGCACAGTCCGGGCAGGTCCCATACCGGCTGCAAGGCAAGCTCGCCGGCGGCCTGACCGGCACGACGCGCTTCGTCGATCAGGGCATGTTGACGCTGCCGGGCGGTGCGTCGCAGTAGGGACAAAACGCGCCCGCTATTTCAGGCGCGTTCGCACCTGACTCACGCGATCTCGAACAACCCGGCCGCGCCCTGCCCGCCGCCGATGCACATCGTCACCACGACGTACTTCACACCGCGCCGCTTGCCTTCGATCAGCGCATGGCCGACGAGCCGCGCGCCCGACACGCCATACGGATGGCCCACCGCGATCGCGCCGCCGTTCACGTTCAGGCGATCGTGCGCAATGCCGAGCGTGTCGGCGCAGTACAGCACCTGCACCGCGAACGCTTCGTTGAGCTCCCACAGGCCGATGTCCTCGACCTTCAGGCCGGCTTTCTTCAACAGCTTCGGCACCGCGAACACCGGGCCGATGCCCATCTCGTCCGGCTCGCAGCCGGCCACCGCGAAGCCGCGGAAAATACCGAGCGGCTGCAGCCCTTCGCGTTCGGCCAGCGTCGCGTTCATCACGACGCAAGCGGATGCGCCGTCCGAGAACTGGCTCGCATTGCCCGCGGTGATCACGCCGCCCGGTAGCGCGGTGCGAATCTTCGACACGCCTTCGAGCGTCGTGTCGGCGCGAATCCCTTCGTCGGCGCTGACCGTCACTTCCTTCGTGTAGAGACGGCCGCTCGCCTTGTCGGCGACACCGGCGAGCACCGTCAGCGGCACGATCTCGTCCTTGAATTTGCCCGCTTCGAGCGCGGCCGCCGCGCGCTGCTGCGAACGCACACCGTATTCGTCCTGACGTTCCTTCGAGATCGAGTAGCGCTTCGCGACGTTCTCGGCGGTCTGCAGCATCGACCAGTAGATTTCCGGCTTGTGCTGCGTGAGCCAGCCATCGGTCATCATGTGCCGGTTCATTTCGTTCTGCACGCACGAGATCGACTCGACGCCGCCCGCGACGAACACGTCGCCCTCACCGGCGATCACGCGTTGCGACGCGAGTGCGATGGTCTGCAATCCCGATGAACAGAAGCGGTTCACGGTCATGCCCGGCACGCTGACCGGCAAGCCTGCGCGCAATGCGATCTGCCGCGCGATGTTGCCGCCCGTCGCGCCTTCCGGATTCGCGCAACCCATGATCACGTCCTCGACGCGCGCCGGATCGAGCTTCGCGCGCTCGACCGCGGCCTGCGTCACGTGGCCGCCGAGCGTCGCGCCGTGCGTCATGTTGAAACCGCCGCGCCACGATTTGGCGAGACCCGTGCGGGCGGTGGATACGATTACGGCGTCAGTCATGCGTGTCTCCAATTGCAATGTCGAAAGCGGCGCCCCGGCTCGCTGCCGGGCGCTCCATAGCGCATCACGGCGCCGCCTCTGTCGTTTCATGCAAGCGATGCGGGTCGAACCCGCACCGCCCAGTCCGTGCGCGGAACCGAGCCGCTCTCAGCCGTTGAAGCCGCGCCCTTCGGCCGCGAGCTTCGCGATGCCCGGCGCGAGCTGCCACGCGTCGCCGTTCGGCCGCGCCGCATAGCGGCGAATCGCGCGCTCGACGTTGTAGAGCCCGACCGTGTCCGCGTACAGCATCGGGCCGCCGCGATGGAGCGGGAAGCCGTAGCCGGTCAGATAGACCATGTCGATATCCGACGCCTTCGACGCGATGCCTTCCTCGAGAATCTTCGCGCCTTCGTTGACGAGCGCGAACACCAGACGCTCGACGATTTCCTCGTCGCTGATCTTGCGGCGCTCGGCCTTCGTTTCCTTCGAATACTCGCCGATCATCTCGTTGACCACGCCCGACGGATACGCAGTGCGATCGCCCGCCTTGTAGTCGTACCAGCCGCCGCCGGTCTTCTGGCCGAAGCGCCCCATCTCGCACAGACGATCGGCGATCTTCGAGTAATGCATGTCCGGGTGTTCCAGATAGCGACGCTTGCGGATCGCCCAGCCGATGTCGTTACCGGCGAGGTCGCTCATGCGGAACGGACCCATCGCGAAGCCGAACTTCTCGATGGCGCGGTCGACCTGCGCGGGCAGTGCGCCCTCTTCGAGCATGAAGAGCGCCTGGCGAACGTACTGCTCGATCATCCGGTTGCCGATGAAGCCGTCGCACACGCGTGACACCACCGCGGTCTTCTTGATCTTCTTCGCCAGCTTCATCAC
>DATAQT010000395.1:0-6853 GCA_036264535.1 Paraburkholderia sp.
GCGCCGGGGTCATGCCCGCGGGGGCCATCGGCTTCGCCTCGGCGACACGCCGAAAAAATCGATGGTTTTTGACCGGGATCTCGGCGCGCGCCTCGGCGACACGCCGAAAAAGCCAATGGTTTTTGACCCGGGTTTCGGCGCGCGCAGCGCCGCCGGAAGAATGACGGCCTTGTCACTAACGGCAAATGCGCGGGGAGACAGATTCCAGATGCACCACTATCCCCGCCAAGCCAGGGGACCCGCTTAAGAGCTTACGGTGTGAAGCTGCTTTCTTTGCCTACTTTCTTTGCAGCAGCAAAGAAAGTAGGTGCCGCCCCGCACAGGGGCAACACCAATAGACCGACACGACTACGGGATCCGGCGAAAAGAAAACAACCCTCGAAGCAACCCTTAGACGAGCGCCGGAAAATCAATCGTAGTGTCATTCACGCGATTCACGAGATTCGTGAAATTGATGACGCTCATCGCGAACAGCGTATCGATAACCTGCGCTTCCGAATAACCCGCTTCGCGGCCGACGGGTCAATCGGGTATGCGTGTGCGCGTCTTCTTCGTTGGTTTCCCTCGCATACCCCACGGCAGCGCGTAGCGCTGTGCCGGAACTCTTTCGTGCTGAACCAGCGCCCTAAACGTTATGGCGAGTCAGACCGTGCGCGATCCAAGCCCGGTGAGACCTACGAGGGCACTTGCTACAGCCGGGCCATTAGGTCGATCGCCTGTGCCGCGGCCGGCATGAAGCACTTTGGATGGAAAAGCTGCTTTCTTTGCCTACTTTCTTTGCAGCAGCAAAGAAAGTAGGTGCCGCCCCGCACAGGGGCAACGCCAATAGACCGATAAGAATGCAAGGAAAGGCCAACCAAGCCAGAACAACGAAAAAAAAGGCCAACCCCTGCCCAAGGGCCATCACCGCACGTCAGTAGCAACAACATCAACCACATCCCGCGCGTCAGCGCTATTCCCCGGCTCGGCCTCACCCCCACTCTCGAGCCGATGCAACCAAGCCAGCAACTCGGCGACAGCCTGATACAACTGCGGAGGAATCCGCGCATCCAGATCGACCTGCATCAACAGCGACACCATCTCGGGCGCCTCATGCACATACAGCCCCGCCTCCTTGGCGCGCTGCACGATCATCTCGGCAAGCATCCCATAACCCTTCGCGACCACCCGCGGCGCGGGCTCCCCGCCATGAGCGTCATACACAAGCGCAGCCGCGCCGCGGCGATGAGTGCGGCTCATCAGATGTCCCAATCGAAGTCATCACGCGATGCGGCGCTCGTCGCCACCGACGCCGCAGCCGCCGATCGTGCATACGCCGACGCCGCCTGCGCGCCCGCGGCCGAAGCGCCCGCCGTAATACCCGGCGCCCCGCCGCCGATCTCGCGAATCGTCAATCCCTGTAGCTCGATCCCCGCCGCCGCGAGCCGTTGACGGAAATCGTCGCCCTGCATCGCGAGCCGGGCCGCGCCCCGCGGGCTCGCCTGCACGCGCGCGCTCAGCCGCATGCCGGTCAGCGTCAGATCGGCGTCGACGGTGCCGAGCGTCGGCAGCGACAGCGTCAGGCGCGTGCGCCACGGCTGGTCGTCCTCGCTCGCGAGGCCCCCGCCGCTGCGGTCCCATTCGTCGCCGTCCTGCTCGATCGTCCAGTCCAGACGCGCGCCAGGCCACGCCTCGCCGGTCCAGCGAAACTGCCCCGTCGCGAGCAGATCGAGCTGCTGGCGCACGAGCGGTACGGTCGCCGGATGCACCGCGGCCGCCATCGCCTGCGCGCTCTGCGACGAACCGGCCTGGGCCGCTTGCGGTGCCGCGCTGTGCAGCCCCGTGTGCGTGGACTGGCCGTTCAGATCGGACACCGAGCCGGCCAGCAGCTCGCCCGCGACGAGGCGCGCGGCCTGCGCGGTCAGGATCGACGGCATCGCGTGCGTGGCGGGGTTGTTTTCGGCGGCGTTCGGTGTCCCGGCCGCCTGGCCGTTCGGTGCGGCGCGTGGCGTGGCGTCTGGTCTGGCGTTCGACGATGCGGACCACGGTTTCGCGTCGCCAGCGTCGGCGTTCCAGTCGGCAGGCAATTGAGACGCCGCGACGAGCTGGTTCTGCGCCTCGCTCGCCAGCTCGGCCGGCGAGCGCTGGCCGACCAGCCACGCCGCGAGATGCGCCTCGTAGAACAGGCCACTGTCGGCGACCGCCTGTTCCAGCGCGGCCGCCAGCGCAGCGACCGGCACTTCGGTCGCCGCCACGCTCGCGGAGGCGGTCGCGGTGACGTTGGCGGCGGCGTTGGGATTGGTATTGGAAGCAACCGAGGAACTGGCGGCTGCGCCGCCGGCCGCATCGGTCAGCGGCAAGCCCTCGACGGCGATGGCGACGTCGAGCGCCGGCGCGGCCGCCCAGATCGGCGCACGGCCGAGTACCGCCGGAGTCGCCTCGCCGCCTGAGTTGGCGATCGCGTTCAGCGTCAGCGCGACTGCCGACAGCGCGGTCTGCGCGGACGGCTGTGGCGCGGAGGTCGCGCTCGCGGGCGCCGCGGCAGCCGCGCTATCGACGCCGGCAGCGCCAGTCTGCGAGGTGGTCGCGGTTCCCGGCGCGATGCTGAGCAGGCTGTCGATCCGGCTCGACAGCACCGAAGCGAGAGCCGTATCGATTCCGTTCATGCCGGTTCCTTGGTCGCATCGGCGGCAACCCGCGCGATGCTCTGATTGCTCCGATCCTTCACACGCGCGCGGCGCGGCGCAAGCTCACGCGCACGCCCACACTCAGCGTGCTCCGTACAGCTCCTTCAGCACGCGCGTCGGCCGGCCAGCGAACAGCGCCGACAGATGCGCCATGCGCGGATTCGCGAGGTCGCGGATCGCGGCGTCGTCGGCGAGGATCTGGCGGATCAGCGCATACTTGCGCAGACGCTCGGCCTCGTCGAGCTTGACGCCGACGTCGGCTTCCCGCAGCGCTTCGACCAGATGCCGGTACTGCTCCTGCAAGTCGACCAGGTCGTTCCACAGCGCTCGGCGAGCCGCCATCAGCATGCGGCAGGACAGCGCGGCAACCGCTTCATAGCGGGCAAAATATTCTGTGTTCGATGTCATCTCAGGCTTTCCGCGGCTGGCTGGGCTGCCATCCGCGCGACCTCCGGGGCTATCCCGATCCATGCCTCTTCGAGCGTCGCGAGCAGACCATCCACTTCCACGAGCATCGCCTCGCTCTGATTGATATTGGCCTGGAGCAGCCGACGCGCCATATAGTTGTACAGCGCGTTCAGCCGTCCGGCGATTTCGCCGCCCACCTCGAGGTTGAGCGACTGCTGCAGCCCGCTTTCGATGATCCGGATCGCCTTGCTGATCGCCACGCCACGCTCGGCCACGTTGCCCAGCTGCAAATGCATGCGGCTTTGCGCGATTGCCTGCCGCGCACCCTGGTACAGCAATACGATCAGACGATGCGGACTCGCGCCCATCACGGATGTCTCGATGCCGACACGCGCATACGCGTTGGCTCCTGCGTGTCCCGTGGAAAACATCGGCGCTCCTCCTCTGATACGGATTGCAGTTAAGTCGTGGCGTGGCCGCGCGGCGCGTCACAGCGCCGGTCGCTGACCTGTACTTTGGTTATCGGATGCGCGACGACAAAGCTTTAGTCCGGTGCAAGGAGGATCGAAAGCGCCACCAGGCGCGTGGGGGGGCGCGACACTCAGCCGCCGGCGCAAGCGCCGGCAAGCGGCTTGCCGGATCGTCGGGCGGGGCTCGGGCGGATCTGCACGCAGATCTGCGCAAACCCGCGCAGCGCGGCTCAGATCGACATCTGCGCGATGTCGTTGTACGCGGCGACCAGCTTGTTGCGAACCTGCAAGCCAAACTGGAAGCCGATGTTGGCCTTCTGCATGTCGACCATCACGTCGTTTAGCGACACGTTCGACGAGCCGAGCTCGAACGCCTTCGATTCGCCGACCGCCGTCTGCTGGTCGCTGCTGATCTTGTCGAGCGAGGCCTTCATCGCCGCCGCGAAGCTGGTGGGCGTCGCCGCACCGGACTGCTGCGCAGCCGGGTTCGCGTCGCCGGCCGCCTGCGCCGCCATCGCCTGCATCTGTTGCAGCGCCGACGAGAGCGCGTTCACGGGCATGGTCATGTTTTCTCCGTTGGGTGTTCGATCGGGCCGTCGGAAGGTGTACCGATCTGGACGAAAGCATAGCAGCGGCCCCTCGCGGAAAGTCCCGAAACTAGGGGGGAAACCCGGCTCTATTCAAGCAATCGGGTTGAGCGGCGCTGCGGATAATTTCAATCGTGAAAGTCTCTGTCCGTCCGCCGAGCCTCGGCGCGGCATCACGGCAGAACGCCAGGCATCCCCCGGAGAAACCCGACGCATGGATTCGTCAGCCAACTCGTTGATCAACCCCGACGCCCGCATGGGGCTCGCCGGCGCGCAGCCCGCGCCCGGTCAGGCCGGTAGCGGCCAGGCCGGCGGCACAGCCGACCTCGGCGGCCTCGGCGGCCTGGGAGGTATCGGCGGCAATTTCGGTCAGCGTCTGTCAGGGCTCGCGCAGATGCGCGGCAACCCGCGTGCGCCGCTCGTGTTCGCGGTCGCGCTGCTGGTGGCGGTCGTCGCAGGCCTGTTCCTGTGGTCGCGCTCGCCCGACTACAAGGTGCTCTACAGCAATCTGTCCGACCGCGACGGCGGCTCGATCATCGCCGCCCTACAGCAGGCCAATATCCCGTACAAGCTGTCCGAGAGCGGCGGCGCCATCCTCGTACCGGCAGAGCAGGTCCACGAGATGCGCCTGCGCCTCGCGTCGCAAGGGCTGCCCAAGAGCGGCTCGGTCGGCTTCGAGCTGATGGACAACCAGAAGTTCGGCATCAGCCAGTTCGACGAGCAGATCAACTATCAGCGTGCGCTCGAAGGCGAACTCGAACGCACGATCGAATCGATCTCGAGCGTCAAGTCCGCGCGCGTGCACCTCGCGATTCCGAAGCCGAGCGTGTTCGTGCGCGACAAGGAAGCGCCGTCGGCGGCGGTGCTCGTGAACCTGTATCCGGGCCGCGTGCTCGACGAAGGCCAGGTCGTCGCGATTACGCACATGGTGGCGTCGGCGGTGCCGGAAATGCCGGTGCGCGGCGTGACGATCCTCGACCAGGACGGCAATCTGCTCACCCAGCCGAGCAGCGGCAACGGGCTCGATGCCACGCAGCTGAAGTTCCGCCAGCAGATCGAGCGCAACACGCAGCAGCGCATCGACGCGATCCTCGCTCCGCTGTTCGGCGCCGGCAACGCGCGCTCGCAGGTCAGCGCCGACCTCGACTTCTCGCACAGCGAGCAGACCTCGGAGAATTACGGTCCGAACGCCAATCCTCAGCAGGCTTCGATCCGCAGCCAGCAGACGAGCAGCGCGACCGAAACGTCGCAGGGCGGCGCTTCGGGCGTGCCGGGCGCGCTATCGAACCAGCCGCCGCAGCCGGCGTCCGCGCCGATCGTGGCCGGCAACGGCGCAAGCTCGGTCACCACGACGCCGGTCAGCGACCACAAGGATTCGACCACCAACTACGAGCTCGACAAGACGGTGCGCCACGTCGATCAGCCGATGGGCGGCATCCGCCGGCTGTCGGTCGCGGTGGTCGTCAACTATCTGCGCGTGGTCGATCCGAAGGGCCATGTGACGATGCAGCCGGTCAGCGCCGACAAGCTCGCGCAGATCACGCAGCTCGTGAAGGACGCGATGGGCTTCGACGCGTCGCGCGGCGACTCGGTCAACGTGGTCAACAGCGCGTTCACCACCGAGCTCGACCCGAACGCCGACCTGCCGTGGTGGCGCACGCCGGACATGCTCGCGCTTTACAAGCAGATCGCGACCTACCTCGGCATCGGCGCGGTCGCCCTGTTCCTCTACTTCGTGATGGTGAAGCCGGCGCTGCGCCGCGCGTTCCCGCCGCCGCCCGAGCCGGTTGCCGCGCTCATGTCGCCCGACGAACCGATGTTGCTCGACGGCATCCCGGCCGACGAACGCGATGGCGCGGTCGTCGAGATCGAGACCGACCTCGAGACGCTCGCGCTCGAAAACGCGAAGCACAAGTACGAGAAGAACCTGGAATTCGCGCGCAACATCGCGCGCCAGGATCCGAAAATCGTAGCAACCGTCGTCAAGAACTGGGTGTCCGATGAGCGCTGAAGGCGTAGTGAAAAGCGCGCTGCTGCTGATGTCGATCGGCGAGGAAGAAGCGGCGCAGGTGTTCAGGTTCCTGGGCCCGCGTGAGGTCCAGAAGATCGGCGTCGCGATGGCCGCGCTGAAGAACGTGACCCGCGAGCAGGTCGACGAGGTGCTGCAGGAGTTCGTGCGCGAGGCCGAGCAGCACACCGGCATGTCGCTCGACTCGAACGAGTACATCCGCTCGGTGCTGACCAAGGCGCTCGGCGACGACAAGGCCGGCGCGATCATCGACCGGATCCTGCAGGGCAGCGACACGAGCGGCATCGAAGGCCTGAAGTGGATGGACTCGGCGGCCGTCGCCGAACTGATCAAGAACGAGCATCCGCAGATCATCGCGACGATCCTCGTGCATCTGGACCGCGATCAGGCCTCGGAGATCGTCGCCTGCTTCACGGACCGCCTGCGCAACGACGTGCTGCTGCGGATCGCGACGCTCGACGGCATCCAGCCGGCCGCGCTGCGCGAGCTCGACGACGTGCTGACCGGCCTCCTCTCCGGCAGCGACAACCTGAAGCGCAGCCCGATGGGCGGCATCCGCACGGCGGCCGAGATTCTCAACTTCATGTCGAGCAACCACGAGGAAGGCGTGCTCGAAAACGTGCGCCAGTACGACGCCGAGCTCGCGCAAAAGATCGTCGATCAGATGTTCGTGTTCGAGAACCTGCTCGACCT
>DATAQT010000402.1:0-5387 GCA_036264535.1 Paraburkholderia sp.
CCGTGCATCGCCGTGATCTCGCGCACGATCGCGAGACCGAGGCCGCTGCCGTCGCCCTCGCGGCCGAGAATCCGGTAGAAGCGCTCGACCACGCGCGAGCGCTCGCTGGCGGGGATGCCGAGCCCGGTGTCCTCGACTTCCAGATGCACGAGCCGCGCGGCCACATCGTGCCGCACCCGCACGGTGATGCGTCCGCCCGCCGGCGTATAGCGGATCGCGTTGTCGATCAGGTTCGACAGCATTTCGCGCAGCATCACCGGATTGCCGGCGACTTCGACCGGTTCGTCGGGCGCTTCGTAGCCGATGTCCATCTGCTTCGCGAGCGCGGCCTGCACCCATTCGCGCACCGCGCTGCGCGCGAGTTCGCCGAGCTCGACCGGCGTAAAGATCTGTCCCGACCGACGGTTCTCCGCCCGCGCGAGCGCGAGCAACTGCGTGACGAGCCGCGCGGCCTGTTCGGAGCTCGTCGCGATCTGTTCGAGCGAGCGATGCACCTCGGCGGACGCGTTCTGCCGCAGCGCGAGCTCGGCCTGAGTGCGCAGGCCAGCGAGCGGCGTTTTCATCTGATGCGCGGCGTCGGCGATGAAGCGCTTTTGCAGCTCCATGTTCTGTTCGAGGCGCGTGAGCAGATCGTTGAACGACGTGACGAGCGGCTCGATTTCCGGCGGCGCGCGACGCGCCTCGAGCGGCGACAGATCATCCGGTCGGCGCGCGCGGATGTGCGCCTGCAGCGCATGCAGCGGTTCGAGCCCGCGCGACAGGCCGAACCACACGAGCAGGATCGCGAGCGGCAGGATCACGAACTGCGGCAGGATCACGCCCTTGATGATGTCGTTGGCGAGCTGGCTGCGCTTGTCGAGCGTTTCGGCGACCTGCACGAGCACGGGCTGCGCGCCCGGCGTCTGCGGAAACTCGACGGTCGTGTATGCGACGCGGATGTCGTTGCCGCGCAGCACCTCGTCGCGAAACTCGACGATGCCGGGTTGCGGGCGGTCCTCCTCGTGCGGCAGCGGCATGTCGCGCTCGCCCGCGACGAGTTCGCCGCGCGTGCCGAGCACCTGAAAGAACACGTTGTCGACGTTGTCGGTGCGCAGGAAATCGCGTGTCGACTCGGGCAGCGACAGCTCCGCGACGCCGTTGACCGGATGGATCTGACGCGCGAGCACGTAGGCATCGGTTTCGAGCGCGCGGTCGAATGGCCCGTTCGCGATCGACTTCGCGACCAGATACGTGACCGCGAGGCTCATCGGCCACAGCAGCAGGAGCGGTGCGAGCATCCAGTCGAGAATCTCGCCGAACAGCGAGCGCGGACGCGCTTCGGCGGCGGCCTCGGTTTCGTCGGGCGGGGCGAACGGATTGGCGTAGCGCGCGTCGCGCGCCTCGTCGAGGTCCGCCGCGTGCGCCGTGGCGCGATCAGCGCGTGCGGACATGGCTGTCCTTTATTTGTAGTGGTGGCTCGCCGGCATCGCGGCGGACGACGGTGCGGTGGGCGATTGCGCCGCCTGTGCCGCTTGCGTCGTTTGCGCCGTTTGCGGCTCCGAGCCGGTCGAGGCAGCCGAGGCGGCGGGGGCGCTCGCAGTCGCGCTTGCAGTCCCGCTCGGCGTCGGACTCACATTCGTATTTGCCGGCGGTGCCGCTTTTTCGAGGCAGTAGCCCAGCCCGCGCACGGTGATGATGCGCACGCCGCTCGGCTCGATCTTCTTGCGCAGCCGGTGCACGTAGACTTCGATCGCGTTGTTGCTGACTTCCTCGCCCCATTCGCACAGATGGTCGACGAGTTGCTCTTTCGAGACCAGCCGGCCGATCCGCTGCAGCAGCACTTCGAGCAGGCCGAGCTCGCGCGCGGACAGATCGATCACCTGGTCGTTCACATAGGCGATGCGGCCCACCTGATCGAACGAGAGCGAGCCATGCCGCACGACCGTCGGGCCGCCGCCGGCACCGCGTCGCGTCAGCGCGCGCACGCGCGCTTCGAGTTCGTTCAGCGCGAAGGGCTTGGCCATGTAGTCGTCGGCGCCGAGGTCGAGGCCCTTGACGCGCTCGTCGACACTATCGGCGGCGGTCAGAATTAGCACGGGCAGGTTCGAATTGCGCGCGCGCAGGCGGCGCAGTACCTCGAGCCCGGACATGCGCGGCAGGCCCAGATCGAGGATCAATAGGTCGAACGTCTGCATTGACAACGCGGTATCGGCTTCCACGCCGCTTTTGACGTGATCGACGGCATAGGCCGATTGGCGGAGTGATCGAACCAGACCGTCCGCGAGTATGCTGTCGTCTTCGGCAATCAGAATTCGCATGATGCGCCAGCCTGGCTTTGCCGGCACCGTGGGGAGGTACCCCGGCGCGCAGCGGTCTCCGAAAGTCATTGTGAGTAGTTGGGCGAGGCGACAGTAAAAATGCGTGTTCGCATCACAATCGCGCTTGCCAAAACTACTGTTTTTTTATACAGTGTCTGAGTTTCGTGCGAAGTCCTGAAGACTCCGCCCAATCTGGCGGAATTTCGGGTGCACACCTGCCTCAGACGCCGTTCATCATAGCAAAGGACGATTCATGGAAGAAAGCAAGAAAGGCTCGGCTGGACTGACTGCTGAAAAGAGCAAGGCACTTGCCGCCGCGCTCGCGCAGATCGAAAAGCAGTTCGGCAAAGGGTCGGTCATGCGGCTCGGCGCGGGTGAGGCAGTCGAAGACATCCAGGTGGTCTCCACCGGATCGCTCGGCCTCGACATCGCACTGGGCGTCGGCGGTTTGCCGCGTGGCCGCGTGGTCGAAATCTATGGTCCGGAATCGTCGGGTAAAACCACGCTGACGCTGCAGGTCGTCGCCGAGATGCAGAAGCTCGGCGGCACCGCGGCGTTCATCGACGCGGAACACGCGCTGGACATTCAATACGCGGGCAAGCTCGGCGTGAACGTCTCCGACCTGCTGGTCTCGCAGCCGGACACCGGCGAGCAGGCGCTCGAAATCGCCGACGCGCTGGTGCGCTCGGGTTCGATCGACATGATCGTGATCGACTCGGTCGCGGCGCTGGTGCCGAAGGCGGAAATCGAAGGCGAAATGGGCGACTCGCTGCCGGGTCTGCAGGCGCGTCTGATGTCGCAGGCGCTGCGCAAGCTCACTGGCACGATCAAGCGCACGAACTGCCTCGTCATCTTCATCAACCAGATCCGCATGAAGATCGGCGTGATGTTCGGCAACCCGGAAACCACCACGGGCGGTAACGCGCTGAAGTTCTACGCGTCGGTGCGTCTGGACATTCGCCGCATCGGTTCGATCAAGAAGAACGACGAAGTGATCGGCAACGAAACGCGCGTGAAGGTCGTCAAGAACAAGGTCGCGCCGCCATTCCGCGAAGCGATTTTCGACATCCTGTATGGCGAGGGCATCTCGCGTCAGGGCGAAATCATCGACCTCGGCGTGCAGGCCAAGATCGTCGACAAGGCAGGCGCATGGTACAGCTACAGCGGTGAGCGGATCGGTCAGGGCAAGGACAACGCGCGTGAATTCCTGCGCGAAAATCCGGACATCGCTCGCGAAATCGAAAACCGTATTCGCGAATCGCTGGGCGTCACCGCGATGGCGGACGCCGTGACCGGCGCGGACGCTGAAGTCGCGGGCGAAGAAGAGTAAGCATCACGTGATACGCAAAGGCCGGCCGTTGTCCGACTCCGGACGCTATCCGGGCGGCCCGCGCGACGCGGCGGATGGATCGCCCAATGCCGGCGACCCATCCGCCGGCGATCCATTCGATCCGTTCGAATCGTTCGACGCACACGACCGTGCTGCGGGCCGTAGCCCGCAGCGTACGCGGTCGGGTTCCTTTGCGGCGTCGTCCAGCCCGGATTCCCCCTCGGCAAATTCCGAAGCCCCCGCCGAAGTTTCCGCGGAAGTCACCTACAGCCGCTCGCGCCGCCAACCCGGCGAAGCGAAGCCGGGGCAATTCGACGAAGACGACAGAAAAAAATCCCAACGTCCCGCCCGTTCGCTGAAAGCACGCGCGCTCGGCTATCTCTCGCGCCGCGAATATAGCCGCGCCGAACTCGCCCGCAAGCTGAAGCCCTACGTCGAGGAAACCGATTCGCTCGACACGGTGCTCGACTCGCTGGAAGCCGAAAACTGGCTATCCGACTCGCGCTTCGCGGAAAGCCTGGTCCACCGGCGGGCATCGCGGCTCGGCACGAGCCGCATTCTCGGCGAACTGAAGCAGCACGCGCTCAACCCGGCGCTCGTCGAAGAGGCGAGTGCGCAATTGCGCGAAACCGAACTCGCGCGCGCTCAAGCCGTCTGGCGCAAGAAATTCGGCCAACTGCCGCAAACGCCGGCCGAGCGCGCGAAGCAGGCGCGCTTTCTCGCGTCGCGCGGTTTTTCCGGCGCGACGATCGGCAAGATCCTGAAGGGTATCGACGAGATGTGGGACGGCGACTAGCACGCGAGCCTCGCTGGCCGGTCAATTGCCGAGCCGCAACACGCCGTGAGGCCTTGCGCAATCGGGGCTGTCCCAAATAACCGTTATGCTAAAATCCAGAGGTTTTCCAATCCGGTCTTTCCTTCCCGCATGTCGCTCTCCCCGCCAGTGTCCCGTCAGTTGCGGCATCGTCGCGCAATCAGAGCGGAAGCTTACGAGCGAGCCGATGGCCTGTGGGATGTGGAAGCGTGCCTGACCGACGAAAAGCCACGCGATGTGGCGCTTGCGTCGGGTGTCCGGCCCAATGGTCAGCCGATCCATGAACTCTGGCTTCGCATCACCATCGATCGCAAGCTCAACGTCGTCGACGCCGAGGCGTCGTCCGACTGGGTGCCGTATCCAGGGTTGTGCCAGGCCAGCAATCCCGCCTACCGTGCCCTCATCGGGCTCAATCTGTTCCACAACTTCCGTCGCGATGCTGCCCGTTTGCTGGCCGGCACGGTTGGTTGCACGCATCTCACCGAGTTGTGCGCGATCCTTCCGACCGCCGCGATCCAGGCGTTCGCCGGCGACGTGTGGAACACCGATGAGGGCAGCACGCCGGGCGCGAACGCGGGTTCGGGAGACGAATCGTCTAACGGCACGGGCGAGCATTCCAACGACAAACCGCCATTCCAGCTGGGACGCTGCCACGCGCTGCGTTTCGACGGCGAGGCGGTGAAACAGTTTTATCCGCGCTGGTATGGCCACGCACCGCGTCCGGCGGAACGCGCGGCCTCGTCGGACGACGCGGCGGCCCCCGAACCAGGCGGCGACGCATCGGCCTGAACGGCGGCAACGGAAGCGAAGTTCAATCCAACTCTCAGACTGAAGGGAATCACGCATGAAGATTCACGAGTACCAGGGTAAGGAAATCCTGCGGAAATTCGGCGTCGCGGTACCGCGCGGCAAGCCGGTCTTCTCGGTGGATGATGCGGTCAAGGCC
>DATAQT010000391.1:0-10851 GCA_036264535.1 Paraburkholderia sp.
CCCGACACAGGCAGGCGAATTCCAGCTGTGGGACAACTCCAACATCGTCGAGAACTATCCCGGCGTGACGACGCAGCTGACGTTCACTTTCGCGCAGCACGTCTACACGCAGGTGTTCCGCGAATTCGCCCGGCTACTCGCGATTCCGCACCAGCAGCGGCGCGAGATGGATGGATTCCTGGGCTCGACGCTCGCGTTCCTGAACGGGCGCGTGTACTACAACCTGCTGCACTGGTACAAGCTTTCCGGGCTCGCGCCGTTCCAGCATCTCGGGCGCAAGATGATGGAAGTCCAGATGGGCGTCGACGAGCCGCTCGATCTCGCGAGCTTCGCCGCGCTGATCACGCCGTACAAGGCCGGCTCGCGCGCCGCGCTCGCCCGCATCCGGGCAGTGAGCGGCGCGAAATTCACGTGGCACTTCGCGCGTCTCGAACGCAACGTCGAGCGCTTTCGCGCGTTCTTCTATCCGGTCTACGACGAGTTCAACGCGCTCGACTATCGCTCGCTTCCCGCCGACGCCGTCTATGCGCACTACCGCCGCTTCGAGCAGGCGCTGCTCGCGCGCTGGGGCATGATGATCGTGCTCGAATCGGCGATCGGTCTCAGTTACGGCGTCGTGCGGCGCCTGCTCAAGCGGTGGATGCCCGATGCGCCCGATTGGCTCGAAGTGGCGGTCATCGGCGGCATGGACGACATCGAGTCCATCGAGCCGGTCCGCAGGCTGGCCGCGATCGCAGAAGCCGTGCGGCTGAAGCCGCAGGTCGAAGCATTGATCCGCAACACGCCGTCGGCCGAAGTGTATGCGGCGCTGCGCGGATGCGGCGCGCCTCAGATTGTCGCCGCCATCGAGCGCTATCTCGCCGACTTCGCCTACCGCAGCAAGAACGAACTGAAGCTCGAAGAGCCCGATCTGCGCGAAGACCCGGGCGTGCTGTTCGATATGTTGAAGGCCTCGCTCGCGCATGGTGCCGTGTCGATCGATCGCACCACCACCGAAGCGCGCATCGACGCGTTGTTGCGTGAGCGGCTCAATCCGCTCCAGCGCTGGATTTTTGCACGCGCGCGCGGCCGCGTGCGCGCCGCGATCCGGGCGCGTGAGACCGTGCGCTTTTGCCGTTCGCGCGCGTTCGGGGTCGCGCGCCGGATGTTCCGTGCGATCGGCGAGGGTCTCGCCGGCGACGGCGTACTGGCGACAGGCCGCGACATCTTCCATCTGCGCCTCGAGGAAATTCGCGGCTGCTTCGAAGGCACCGTCTCCCACCGCGAGTTGCGCGCGCTCGTCGAGCAGCGCAAGCGCGACGATGCGGCCTATCGCGACATGGACGACCTGCCGCCACGCTTCGTCACGCATGGCCCCGTTGCGGCCTGGCTCAGCAAACCGGCGAACCTCGCCGCGCTGCGTGCGGTTCCTGCCCATGCGGCCGGCGCGACGCTGCGCGGCACACCCTGCTCGCCGGGCTTCGCCGAAGGACCGGCAAAGGTCGTGCGCGAGGCCAACGAATTCGACGGCGGCATCCTCGTCACCTATCGGACCGACCCCGGCTGGGTACCCGTATTCGCGTCAGCGACCGGGCTGCTGATCGAGCGCGGCAGTCCGCTGACCCATGCCGCGATCGTCGCACGCGAGATCGGTATCCCGACCGTCGTCCAGATTCCTGGCCTCACGACGCGCGTGCAGTCGGGGATGCTGCTGAAGGTCGATGGTCATAGCGGCGTAATCGAACTGCCCGAGCCGACCCGAAATGAATTGCCCGCCACTGACCATTGAAATTGCTCCTGAAGGAAATTGCCATGTACCGCCTGCTCAACGATCGTCGCGACCTGCCCCATCTGCGGCTCTACCTCCAGTGCGCGCTGTTATTTGTCCCCGCCGCGGCCGTGCTGTATGGCCTCGGCCATTTTCCGTGGTGGCTGGGCGTGGCCTATGTGCTCGTCTGGAACGCGTTCGGCGACCGCTTCACGATGAGCTACCACTGCACGCTGCATCGGCGGCTTTTCAGGAAGCAGTACCGGGTGTGCGAGATCCTGCTCGAGTGGGTGCTGTGTCCGTTGTTCGGTCAGACGCCGGGCACGTTCTATGTCCATCACATGGGCATGCATCACATCGACGACAACCTGCCAGGCGATCTGAGCTCGACGATGCGGTACCAGCGCGACAGCGTGAGCGGCTTTCTGCACTATTACCTGCGCTTCGCCGCACTGGTCCCGCTCGAGCTCTCCATCTATCTGTGGCGCTCGCGCAATACGAAGCTGATCCGGCAACTGCTCGTGGGCGAGGTCGCGTTCTACGCAATCGTCACCGCCGCCGCGTACTGGAATCTGCGGGCGACGCTCGTCGTGTTCGTGTTCCCGTTCGTGTTCGTGCGGCTGATGATGATGATCGGCAACTGGGTCCAGCACGCGTTCATCGACCCCGATCAACCTGATAACCCGTACACGAGCAGCACCAATACGATCGACTCGCGTTTCAATGCGCGCGTCTTCAATGCCGGCTATCACATCTACCACCACGTCCGGAAAGGGACGCACTACAGCGAACTCACGACGGAATTCGCGGCGAACCTCGAAAAGTACGGTCGCGAGGACGCGGTGGTTTTTGATCGCATCGACATCGCGCAGATCTGGCTGCTGCTCGTCACGCGCCAGCATCGCAAGCTCGCCACGCATTTCGTACGCCTGCCGGGCGCGCCGGCGCGCAGCGACGACGAGGTGATCGCGCTGCTGCGTCGCCGTCTGCAGCCGATCCGCGACTGGACGCCCGCTGCTTCGCTCGAACACTGAAGCTCGATGACACAACGAGGACCCGTCAACATGGACCAGACGCTAGTCGATGCCGTTTCGGCGCTGCCGCGCGGCGACGCTCGAGGCCTTCGCTTTGTCTCCGCGCACGGCGACGAGCACTTTTATTCTTACGAGGCGCTCGAACGCGAAGCGCGCAGTCGTGCGAGCAGGCTCGCCGCACTGGGCTTGAACAAGGGCGAACGCATCGCGCTCGTGATCCTCGACCCGGAAGCGTTCATCCTGAGCTTCCTCGGCGCCTCGTTCGCCGGTCTCGTCCCGGTGCCGATCTTTCCGCGCGGAAGCCTCAACTTCAGGACCCGCGCGCGCTACGCCGAAACCGTGAGTCACATCGTGCGCTCGGCGGGCGCGCGGATGCTGCTCACGTCGGACTCCGCAAGAGAGACCATCGAGGACGTGCTGGCCGTCGACACCGGCCTCGAACGCATCGTGACCGTCGAAGCGCTGGTCGCCGGCGAGCCGCCCGCCTGCGAGTTGCCCACGGTGCAGCCTGATGACCTGTGCTTCCTGCAATACACGTCGGGCAGCACGTCGCTGCCGAAAGGCGTGATGGTCACGCATCGCAATCTGGTCGCGAATGCGAGAGCTTTTCTCGGACCCCGCGGCATCGATCTGTGCAAGCAGGACGTCTATGTCAGCTGGCTACCGCTGCATCACGACATGGGGCTCATCAGCGTGCTCGGCGCGCTCATCTGCGACTTGCCGAGCGTGCTGCTGGCCACCGAAGCGTTCGTGCGCCGCCCCGGCCTGTGGATGGAGGCGATCACGAAGTACGGCGGCACGATCAGCTTCGCGCCTAACTTCGCGTACGCGCTCGCCGCGCGCCGCACCCGTGACGCGGACCTCGAAGGGCTCGACCTGCGGTCATTGCGCGTGGCCGGCTGCGGTGCCGAGCCGATCAACGCGCAAGCGCTGCGCCAGTTTTGCGCGCGCTTCGAGCCGGCCGGCTTTCGCGCCGAAGCGCTGCTGCCGTGTTACGGGATGGCCGAGGCGACACTCGCAGTCACGTTTCACGACCACGACCAGCCGATCGTCACCGACGTCGTCTACGCGTGCGCGCTGGGGCTCGGTCGAGCCATACCGGCCACGCGCGATACCGGCTTGCGCTCGATCGAACTGGTCGGCTGCGGCCATCCGTTTCCCGGACACGAATTGCGCATCGTCGACGAATCCGGGCGAGCGTTGCCCGAACGCTGCGTCGGCGAGATCGTCACGCGCGGGCCCAGCATCACCACGGGCTATTACGGCCAGGCCGACGCCACCGCCTCCGCCTACCGCGACGGCTGGCTCCAGACCGGCGACCTCGGCTACCTCGCCGGCGACCAACTCTTCATCTGCGGCCGCAGCAAGGATCTGATCGTCATTCACGGCTCGAACCACTATCCGCAGGACATCGAATGGGCAGTGGCCGAGTTGCCGACCGTGCAAAGCCGCGGTGTCATCGCGTTCAGCGTGATGCGCGACGGCGACGAGACGCTGGTCGTCTGTGCCGAGGGCAAGCCTGCCGAGGCCGCGGCGCTGCGGCGTGCGATAGCGCAGAAGGTCGCCGAATGCGCGGGCCTGCAGGTCGGCCACGTGGCGATCGTGCAGGCGGGCAGCTTGCCGCGGACCTCGAGCGGCAAAGTACAGCGCCGCCGGACCAAGGCACAGTTCGAAGCCGGCGAGCTGGAGGAACACACGTGAGCAGCCTGCGCTGGCGCGAGATCATGCTGACGGTGTCGGGCGCGCTCGCGCTCGCCGCCTGTCACGCGAAAGAAGCCGAGGTGACGGCGCCGCGCCCGGTCATCGCCGTGGTCGTGCATCGGGACAGCAAGCCCGTTCTCGCGACGCTGCCGGGCGAAGTCAACGCACGCTATGCGACGCCGCTGTCGTTTCGCATTGCCGGCAAACTGATCCAGCGCAACGCGCGTCTCGGCGATACGGTCACGGCCGGCCAGGTGATCGCGCGGATCGATCCCGACGACGCGCAACGCAGCCTCGCGGGCGCGCAGGCCCAATTGATGGCGGCGCAGCATCGGCTCAGCTTCGCCGAGCAGCAACTCGATCGCGACCGGGCGCAGGCGCAGGAACAGCTGATCGCGACGACGCAGCTCGAGCAAACGCAGGACGCGTATGTGGCGGCTGTCGCGCAACGCGATCAGGCGATCGAACAGTTCGCGCTACTGAAGAATCAGGTGCAATACACGGTGCTCGTGGCGGATCATGCCGGCGTCGTTACCAGCGAAGACGCCGATACCGGGCAGAACGTCGCGGCGGGACAAGCGATCTACCATCTCGCCTGGTCCGGCGAGGTCGATATCCTCTGCGACGTGCCCGAGAACCTGCTGAAGGCGCTGGCGGTCGGCCGCACGGCCAGCGTCTCGCTGCCGGCCGTCACGGGCCGGCGCTACGCGGCGCACGTGCGGGAGCTGTCGCCGGCCGCGGATCCCGGCAGCCGCACCTATCGCGCGAAACTGACGCTCGATGCGCCAGGTCCCGAGGTCCACCTCGGCATGACGGCCAACGTCACCTTTGTCGACGCGTCAGACGGGACGCAAGCGGACGATCCGATCACGCTGCCCGCCACCGCGCTCTTTCACGAGGGCAACGCGCCGGCCGTCTGGGTCGTTCGGCCCGGCGACGAGGCGCTGGAACTGCGCCGGATCGAGGTCCGCCGCTACGACGACCGCACCATCTCCGTCTCGGCAGGCCTCAACGACGGCGAGCGCGTCGTGCTGCAAGGCGTGCATACCATCAGCGCCGGCGAGACCGTGCGTGCGGTCGCGCCGTTGCATCCCGAGGACTTCGCATCATGAAGCTGCTGTTCGGCCAGGGGTCCGGCGGACCCGACGGAGCAGGTGGACCGCGTCGGCCGGCAGCGGACGATACGGGCCGCTTCAATCTGTCCGCGTGGGCGATCCGTAACCAGGCGCTCGTCATCTTCGCCGTCGTGCTCGCGACCTTGTTCGGCGTGCTCGCCTATTCCCGGCTCGGACAATCCGAGGACCCGCCGTTCACGTTCCGCGCGATGGTGATCCGGACCTTCTGGCCCGGCGCGACCGCACGTCAGGTCGAGGAGCAGGTCACCGACCGGATCGGCCGCAAGCTCCAGGAAACGCCCAATCTCGACTATCTGCGTAGCTACTCGCGTCCCGGCGAATCGCTGATCGTCTTCACGATGAAAGACTCCGCGCCGGTGAGCGAGGTGCGCGAGACGTGGTACCAGGTGCGCAAGAAAGTGAGCGACATCGCGGATACGCTTCCGCCCGGTGTGCGGGGGCCGTACTTCGACGACGAGTTCGGCGACGTCTACACGAACATCTATACGCTCTCAGGCGACGGGTTCTCGCCGTCCCAATTGCACGACTACGCCGACGAACTTCGCAGCGTGCTGCTGCGCGTGCCCGGTGTCGCCAAGGTCGATTATTTCGGCGACCCCGACGAGCACATCACGATCGAGATTCCCAACGCCCAGTTGACCCGGCTCAGCATCACGCCGCAACAGCTCGCGCAGGCGATCAATGCGCAAAACGCGGTCACGCCGAGCGGCACGCTGACCACCGCGTTCGACCGCGTGTATGTGCGTCCGAGTGGCCAGTTCACCGACCTGAAGGCAATGGCCGACACGCTGATCGACATCAACCACCGCCTGGTTCGTCTCGGCGACATTGCGACGATCAAGCGCGGCTACGACGATCCGCCGGTCTCGCAGGTTCGCGCCGACGGCGGGCCCGTGCTCGCCATCGGTATCACGATGCAGGCCGGCGGCGATGTGATTCAGCTTGGCAAGCGGCTCGACGCGCAGACAGCCGAATTGCGTGGGCGTCTGCCCGCGGGGCTCAAGCTCGTCGAAGTATCGAGCATGCCGCACGCGGTCTCGCATTCGGTCAACGCATTTCTGGAGGCCGCCGCCGAAGCCATCGCGATCGTGCTGGCCGTGAGCCTCATCTCACTAGGCTGGCGCGCCGGCGTGGTGGTGGCGATCTCGATCCCGGTCGTACTGGCAATCACCACGTTATGCATGGATGGGTTCGACATCGGCTTGCACAAGATCTCACTCGGCACGCTGGTCCTCGCGCTGGGCTTGCTCGTCGACGATGCGATCATCGCGGTCGAGATGATGGCCGTGAAGCTCGAGCAGGGATGGAGCCGCGCGAGAGCCGCGGCGTTCGCCTACAGCAGCACCGCGTTTCCGATGCTGACGGGAACCCTGGTCACGGTGGCGGGATTCCTGCCGATCGCGCTCGCAAAATCGGCCACCGGCGAATACACGCGCTCGATCTTTCAGGTGTCCGCGATTGCGCTGATCGCTTCGTGGTTCGCGGCAGTCGTGCTGATTCCGTTGCTCGGCTATCACCTGCTGCCCGAACGCAAGCACAGCGCCCGCGGACTTGCGCGGCATGCGGTTCGCAAGATCCGCCGGCACGACGACGCGCAGACGGACCCTACCCCGGTCGCGGCGCAACACGCCAGCCGCTTTCATAGCCGCCTGCGCGACTGCATCGCGTGGTGCCTGAAGCGGCGCCTCGTCGTGCTCGGCGTCACGGCCGCGCTGTTCGTTGCCGCGCTGGCCGGCTTTGCGCTCGTGCCGCAACAGTTCTTCCCGAGCTCCGAGCGGCCCGAACTGCTCGTCGACATGCGGCTGCCCGAAGGTGCGTCGTTCGAAGCGACGTTGCGCGAAGCCGCGCGCCTCGAAAAGACGCTAGCCGGCCGGCCCGAGATCGATCATCTGGTCGACTTCGTCGGCGCGGGCGCGCCGCGCTTCTACCTGCCGCTCGACGTCCAGCTGACCCAGCCCAACTTCGCGCAGTTCGTGATCACCGCGAAGTCCGTCGACGACCGCGCGAAGCTCGAGCGCTGGCTCGCGAGCACGCTGCAAAAGAGCTTTCCCGCCGTACGTGCGCGTGTCTCGCCACTCGAAACGGGCCCCTCGGTCGGCTATCCGGTGCAGTTTCGCGTCAGCGGAAACGACCTCGGCACCGTGCGCGAGATCGCGGAAAAAGTCGCGGCGACGATGAAAGCCAATGCCCACACGAGGGGCGTCCATTTCGACTGGGACGAACCCGGCGAACGCTCGGTGCGCTTCGAGATCGACCAGCAGAAGGCGCGCGAGCTCGGTGTCACCTCAGAAGACGTGGGGAGCTTCCTCGCGATGACGCTATCGGGCTATACGTTCACGCAGTACCGGGTTCGCGACAGGTTGATCAGCGTCGACCTGCGCGCGCCCCAGCGTGAGCGGGTCGATCCCGCCGACATCGTGAACCTCGCGATGCCGACGCCGAATGGCCCAGTGCCGCTCGGCACGATCGGCCACCTGAACAACGAACTCGAATACGCCGTGATCTGGGACCGCGACCGTCAACCGACGATCACGGTCCAGGCCGACGTACGCGGCAACGCCCTGGACATCGACGTGACCCAGGCGATCGATCGGACCCTGGAGCCGCTACGCGCGTCGCTGCCGATCGGCTACCGGATCGAGACCGGCGGTGCGGGCGAGATCAGCGGCAAGGCGCAGGCGTCGGTGATGGCACAGCTTCCGCTGATGCTCGTCGTGGTGCTGACGCTGCTGATGATTCAACTGCGCAGCTTCGTGCGCGTGCTGATGGTCGTGCTCACCGCGCCGCTGGGGCTCATCGGCGTCGTCGCCGCGCTGCTGCTGTTCGGCAAGCCGTTCGGCTTCGTGGCGATGCTCGGCGTCATAGCGATGTCCGGGATCATCATGCGCAACTCGGTGATTCTCGTCGATCAGATCGAACGCGATATCGCCGCGGGTCATGCGCGCTTCGATGCGATCGTTGGCGCAACCCTGCGGCGCTTCCGCCCGATCGTGCTGACCGCCGCGGCAGCCGTGCTCGCGCTGATCCCCCTGCTGCGTTCGGCCTTCTTCGGACCGATGGCGACCGCACTGATGGGCGGCATTACGGGCGCCACCGTGTTGACGCTGTTCTTCCTGCCCGCGCTATACGCGACTGCGTTCAAGGTAGGACACGACGAACGCGGTGTGCAAACCGCGACCTCGACAGTCGAATATCCGTGGAGTTGATCGTGGGCAAAGACTGCAATCCCGTTGTCAGGCCGGCGCTGGCGAGCGCGACGCATTTCGCTGCCAAGCCGGGGCGCGCGCGCGTAGCGGCGATCCCTTGCTGGCGCGCGGCGTTTGGCGCGGCCGTGGCGATCGCGCTTGGCGCATGCAGTTTCGGTCCGAGCGGCGAGCCGCCTGCGATGCCCTCTCCCGCCCATTACGGCGTCGAGCCGCAGCCCGCGCAAACGGTCGCGGCGCTCGGTGTGGCGCAGCGCTTCACCTCCGGCGCGCAACCTGCGCCGGAGTGGTGGCGGCTGTTCGGATCGAGCGCGTTGAATGACCTCGTCGAAGAAGGCTTGCGCAACAGCCTGACGCTCGCTGCCGCCGACAAGCGCCTCGCCGCAGCGCACGAACAACTGCAGGGCCAAATCCACAGCTCGCTGCTGCCGACGGTCGATCTGGTCGGGCAAGCGTCGCGCGGGCGCGATCTCGGCATTCCGGTCCCTGGCGGCCCGAATACGCTGCTTTACAACGAGTTCGTCGGCGTCGTCCAGGCGCAATACACGTTCGACCTGTTCGGCGCGGTGCGCCAGGCCAACGCGGCCCGGACCGCGCGTGTGAACATCGAAGCGTATCAACGCGAAGCCGCGCGGCGCGCACTGGCCACCAACATCGTCACGGCGACGATCGACGCGGCGATGACGCGCGCCCAGATCGATGCGACCGAGCGCCTGATCGCGCTTGCGGGCGATCAGGCTCACGATACCGAACGGCATTACCAACTCGGCTCGCTGACGCACGCCGACGCTTTGAATGCGCGGCAAAGCACGGCCACGCTCGAGGTCAATGTGGCCGAGTTGCGGCAACGGCTGACGGTGACGAGGCATGCGCTTGCGGTGCTGCTTGGCCGCACGCCCGACGCGGCGCCGCCCGAGCCCGATCTGGCGAGCCTGCACTTGCCGCAGGACCTGCCCGTCGTGCTGCCGTCCGATCTGTTGCGCGCGCGGCCCGATATCGAGGCTGCCGAGGCGTCGCTGCAAGCTGCTGCGGCCGACGTCGGCGTCGCAACGGCGCAGCTCTTTCCAAGCCTGTCGCTGACCGCATCGATGGGACAAGGCGGGTTCAGCTGGCCGCTCGCGATGTCGGGCGCCGGCGCGATCTGGGCCATCGGCGCGACGGTTTCGCAAGCGCTGTTTCATGGCGGCGCGCTCGTCGCACAGCGGCGCGCGGCAATCGATGCCTACGAGGCCGCCGTATTCGAGTACAAGCAGACCGTGCTGGCGGCGTTCGAAAACGTCGCGGACACGCTCGCGTCGCTCGAACACGACGCGCAGGCCCTCGAGGCCGCGAACGTCGCCACCCGTGCCGCACGCGAGGCCTTCGACGAAGCCGCGTCACGCCACCGGCTCGGCGCGCTGCCCGCTGCTTCGTCCCGCGGCGGCGAGCAGCAGTACGAAACCGCGAGGCTCGAAGAAATCCGCTTGGTCGGCCGGCGCCTGACCGATACGGCGACACTGTTCCAGGCAATGGGCCAGTTGCCGGCGGCCAGCAGCGAGACACCTGATCACCTGGCCGGCAAGTGATCAGCCCGCGGGTCTGCGGGGCACGCCGATAAGATAAGTGAGACCGACCGGCGATCCGTGCACCGGCTGCGTGCCGATGTCCCATTCGAAGCTCTGCCCGTCCGGGATGCTCGCCACCAGCTCACGCAATTCGTCGGGGTTGTAGATACGCAGCATCGAAACAATGCCGTCGAACAGACACAGCAGCGGGATGGCCGGCAGGACATAGGTGAGCCCTAGTCGCGACCAGCGAAACGGTCGGATCATCGGAGTCAGCGCGAGCATCATCAGCGGCATCAGCAGGACGACCACGATACCGAGCGCGCGGTGGTCGGCCCCCTCGACGACAACGATCGCGCGGCGCTTCGTCACCGCATCGGCGAGGATCGCCCGCGCATCGTGCGGCCGAAAATGATGGAACGCGTTGAACATCGTGCGCACACCGTCGAATGTCGATGGCACATTCATCGCATCGACCGGTTCGCT
>DATAQT010000035.1:0-5564 GCA_036264535.1 Paraburkholderia sp.
TGGCGCGCCCGGCTGGGATCGAACCAGCAACCCCTGCCTTCGGAGGGCAGTACTCTATCCATTGAGCTACGGGCGCATCACCACAAACTGCGGGGAATTTACGCGGAAGCGCGACGATCAGAACGGACTCGACGCCACCGCGAGAGACCGCAAGGATACCCGGTTTCGGTCGAACCGTCCACCGGACGGCCTCCGACGCCCGCTCCGGCGTCTTCCCGGCGCCCGGCCGCCGTCCGTGCCGATGCGGGTAAACGCCTGCTGAACACGGTCCAGGCCCCCTCGCCGCCGCCGAAACGTTGCGTCTATAATCGTCCGTGGCTGATAAAGAACAAGAAGTTGCCGTCGCGCTGTACCGCTCACATACCCACGGAGACGAGACAAGCATGAGCGAAGCACCACACGGAGCCCCGATCAAAACCCCAGCACAGCTCATCGCCGCGGTCATCGCCGGGTTTGCTGTACCGATCGTCATCATCGTTCTGCTCGCCGTCTACGTCGACAATTCGACGCGCACCGGCGCCGGCACCGACTCCCTCTCCGAAGCCGAAGTCACCGCCCGCATCCATCCGCTAGCCCAGGTCGAGATCCGCGACGCCAACGCGCCGCGCGTCTATAAGAGCGGCGAGGAAGTCTACAAGGCGGTCTGCTCGGCGTGTCACGCATCGGGCGCGGCAGGCGCACCGAAATTCACCAACACCGCCGACTGGGCGCCGCGCATCGCGCAAGGTTTCGACACGCTGTGGCACACGGCGCTGTCCGGCAAGGGCGCGATGCCGCCGCGCGGCGGCACGAGTCCCGACGACTACAGCGACTTCGAAATCGCGCGCGCGGTCGTTTATATGGCGAACAATTCGGGCGCGAGCTTCCCCGAGCCGGCACAACCAGCGGCGGGCGCGGCTGCGGCATCGGGTGCGGCCGCAGCAGCGGGCGCATCGGACGCAGGCGCGGCACAACAGGCCGCCGCGGCGATGGCGGCCATGGCCAGCGTGCCGCAAACTGCCGCCCCGGCAGCCGGCGGCGCGCAAAGCGCCGACGCCTCGCAAGCCGGCAAGGCGCTGTATCAGTCGGTATGCCAGGCGTGTCACGCGGCCGGCGTGCTGAACGCGCCGAAGTTCGGCGACAAGGAAGCGTGGGCGCCGCGTCTGAAGGATCCGATGGACACGGTCTACAACTACGCGCTGCATGGCAAGGGCGCGATGCCACCGAAAGGCGGCTCGAACGCCTCGGATGCGGACGTGAAGGCAGCGGTAGACTATATGGTCAGCGCGGTGAAGTAACGCGGGCGGCATCGGCCGTCGCTGAAATGAAAAATCCCTGCATACGCTAGCGCGATGCAGGGATTTTTTTATAACTCACGCCTTCTGCAACAAGGCCTTCAGACTCGCGAGCCGATCTTTCGGCGACATCGGCGCCTCTTCCGGCGTCGGCGGCGGCGCATCGTCGAGCAGCATTTCGTTGATAAAGCGCGACGGCTCGCAGACGACCGTCTCTCGCGCGCGCTTGCGCTTCTTGCACCAGTTCAGATGCAGGCTGCGTTGCGCGCGCGTGATCGCGACGTACATCAGCCGACGCTCCTCCTCGATACGCGCGTCGTCGATCGGCTCGTCGTCCGCGCCGCCGCGATGCGGCATGATGCCTTCCTCGACGCCGACCAGGAACACGTGCGGATACTCGAGCCCCTTCGACGCATGCACGGTCGACAGCCGCACCGCATCGGGATCTTCCTCGCGGCCTTCGAGCATCGACATCAGCGCGACGGTCTGGATCAGGCCGAGCAGATTCTTGCCGGTGTCGCCAAAACCGTCGGCGGTGTCGTAGCCGGTCGCCTCGCTGCCGCTGCCGTGCTCCGGCTCTTCCTTCGTGCCCTTGCGCTTCAGCCACTCGATGAATTCGAGCACGTTCTGCCACTTCGCCTGAGCCTGACGCTCGTCGAACGCGTCGTACAGATACGCTTCGTAGTGGATCGCGTCCATCAACTCGTTGAGCAGCGTGCCCGCCGCGTCTCTCTCCGCGCGGTCGGTCAGCCGCTGCATGAAGTCGCAGAACGCGCGCATCGGTTCGATCTGACGCGGCGACAGGCGCGCCTCGATGCCGCCCATGTAGACCGCCTCGAACAGCGACACCTTCGCCTGACCCGCGAACGAGCCGAGCGCCTCCAGCGTCGTATTGCCGACCCCGCGGCGCGGCGTCGTGATCGCGCGGATGAACGCGGGGTCGTCGTTGGCGTTGGCGATCAGGCGCAGGTACGCGCAGATGTCCTTGATCTCGGCCTTGTCGAAGAACGACTGGCCGCCCGACAGCACGTACGGAATCCGTTCACGGCGCAGCACCTGCTCGAAGATGCGCGCCTGGAAGTTGCCGCGATAAAGGATCGCGTAGTCGCGGAAATTCGTGCGCCGCTCGAACTTGTGCGCGGACAGCCGAAACACCACGGACTCCGCCTCGTGCTCCTCGTCGTTGCAGCCTGTCACGGAGATCGTGTCGCCCATGCCGTGCTCGGACCACAGCTTCTTCTCGAACAGCTTCGGGTTGTTCGCGATCACGTTGTTCGCGGCGGTCAGGATGCGCACCGTCGAGCGGTAATTTTGCTCGAGCTTGATCAGGTGCAGGTTCGGAAAATCCTTGCCGAGCTGGCCGAGGTTTTCGAGGGTCGCGCCGCGCCAGCCGTAGATCGCCTGATCGTCGTCGCCGACCGCCGTGAACGCCGCGCGCTTGCCGGCCAGCAGCTTCACCAGTTCGTACTGGCACGCGTTGGTGTCCTGGTACTCGTCGATCAGCAGATAGCGCAGCTTGTTCTGCCAGCGGTCGCGCACCTGCTCGTTACTCGCGAACAGCTCGGCGGGCAGGCGGATCAGATCGTCGAAATCGACCGCCTGGTACGCGTGCAGCGTCGCCACGTAGTTGCGATAGACGATCGCCGCCTGATGCTCGTCCTCGGTCGATGCGATCGCGATCGCCTGATCGGGCATGATCAGGCCGTTCTTCCACAGCGAAATGATCGACTGGATCTTGCGGATGAAGCCCTTGTCCGTCGAGCCCACCTGTTCCTGGATCATGCCGAAGCAGTCGTCGGAATCCATGATCGAGAACTGCGGCTTCAGGCCGACGTGCTCCGCCTCCTGCCGCAGAATCTGCACGCCGAGCGAGTGGAAGGTACACACCGTCAACTGGTTCACGGGCACCTTGCGGCCTTCCTTGCCCGGCGTGGTCAACGTCTTGCCTTCGAGCAGCTTGCCGACGCGCTCGCGCATTTCCGCCGCGGCCTTGTTCGTGAACGTGACAGCGGCGATGTGGCGCGGCTCGAAGCCCTTCGCTTCGATCAGATGGGCGATTTTCTGCGTGATCACGCGCGTCTTGCCACTGCCCGCGCCGGCGAGCACGAGACAGGGACCGTCGAGATAACGGACCGCTTCACTTTGAGCGGGGTTCAGGCCTGCGGACATCGTGTGTGGATGGGTAATACGGTTGAGGGCCGCTGAGGTCGGACTGGCGGGAGGCGCCGGCCGAAAGCCCGGGACATGCTGCGCGGCGCAATGCGCGCGAGAGGTGCGATGTTAACATGGACAAACACAATGGACAGCGCGATGGACGCCCTCGATGGGCCTGCCGTCCGACGGACCGAGCGCAAGGTCGGTCCCAATGCCGAGCCCCCAGTCCAGTCCACAAATGCCACAATAATGAGACTGCGCGCCGCCGCCGCGGTGGCAAGACGGCGCGCCGTTCCTCCAGGAAGACTCGCATGGCCGCATCGCTGAAAGTTGGATTGATGGGCTACGGCTTCGCCGGCGCGACGTTTCACGCACCGGTGATCGAACATTGCGGACGCGCGAGCGTCGCCGCGATTGCGACCGGGCAAGCCGAGCGCGCGCACGCCGACTATCCGCACGCGAAGATCGTCGCCGATCTCGACGCGCTGCTCGCGCTCGACGACATCGACTGCGTCGTGATCGCGACACCCAACGACACCCACTTCGACCTCGCGCGCCGCACGCTCGAAGCCGGCAAGCACGTGGTCGTCGACAAACCGGTCACGCTGAGCGCCGCGGACGCCCACACGCTCGCCAACATCGCGCTTGCGCGCGGCAAGCTGTTCGCGCCCTTTCATAACCGACGCTGGGACGGCGATTTTCTGACCGCGCGCGATCTGCTCGCGCGGGTGGAATTGGGTCGCGTCACGCACTACGAGTCGCATTTCGACCGCTTCCGGCCGGGCGTACGTCAGCGCTGGCGCGAGGACGTGACGCGCGGCGGCGGTCTGCTGTTCGATCTCGGTCCGCATCTGATCGACCAGGCGCTCGCCCTCTTCGGCGCGCCGCAGACGGTATCGGCGACCGTACGCACGCACCGCGACGACGCGGGCGCACCCGACTACGTGCACATCCAGCTCGGCTACGGAGAGTTCGAGGTCGTGCTGCACGCAAGCGCGCTGACCGCAGTGCCCGGACCGCGCTATGCGATTCACGGCACGCGCGGCAGCTACGTGAAGTACGGGCTGGACACCCAGGAGGACCAGCTCAAAGCCGGCCTGCGCCCCGGCGACGAAGGCTTCGGCGCCGGCAATACCCCCGGCGTACTTCGCGTGCTAGAAGGCGACCAGGAAGTCGAACGCGAATGGCCGACCCGCAACGGAGAGTACGTCGGCTTCTATGTTGCGTTGGCCGACGCGATCCAGAACGGTGTGGCATTCCCGATCCGCACGCAGGATGCGGTCGACGTGATGGCCATCATCGAACTGGCCGCGCGCAGCTCCGAGCAGGGCGTGCGGTTGCCGTTCGAGCGCATTCGCTGAGCCTCGTCCCGCTGGGGCGCCGACACCGCCCCACCCCGCTTTGTGTACCAAAAACGGCACGCGCTTTCGCGCCGCGAAAGCGGCCGGCGTGGGCCTCCCTGACGTTCCGGAAAGGAACATAACGTTACAAATTCGCCCGCTGCGGAGTCAGCGGGCGTCCGTCGTCATCCGTTGCTAGCGGGGTAGCGATCCAATATGACAACGACTCCCGGGAGAATCCATGTCTCGAATCATCCGTGCCCTTGCCGCGTGCGCGCTGCTTGCCTCCGTCGCAGCCTGCGTGGTGACGCCGCCGCCGGCGCCGCATCCGGGCCCCACTCCGCAGCAGATCGCGGATCAGCGTTTGCATCAGGTCGACGGCCGCATCGACAATCTCGCGCACCGTATCGACGTTCACGTGAATCAGGGCTATTACCCGCCGCCGCAAGGTGCCGCGCTGCATCACCGTCTCGAGACGATCCGTCAGGAAGCGCATGACATGGCCGCGCAGCATGGCGGCGGTTTGTCCGCGGATGAACAGCGCGTCCTGAATCAGGAACTGGATAACGCCGCTCATACGATCGGCGAGTAAGTCGGTAATCCTGCCCGGAAACCGGGCTTCCTCGTGAGCACCCACTCCCGCTCATCGTGCGGTGACGGATAGCACCAGGAGCAGCAAGCCAAAAGCGCGGGCCCCACGGTCCGCGCTTTTCTTTTTGACGCCCCCAATCCGCCGCGCCCGCCCCCCACACCGGTCGCGGGCCTTTATTTGACAAGCCCCTGCCCGTCGCGTAAA
>DATAQT010000102.1:0-28886 GCA_036264535.1 Paraburkholderia sp.
CGCGAGCAGCGCGGCGGCCCCGTCGATCGTCAGTTGGGGCGCGACGCATCGGCCGAAGCCGGGGCGCTCGTCGCGTCGATAAAGGTCGTACAGGCCGGGCGCGACGGCGAGCAGCGTGTAGGGCGCGCAATGCGCGGCCGCGCACGAGCGCGGGCAGCCCGTCAGATGCACGTCGACGCCGGTGCGGAGGCGCCCGGCAAGCCGCAGCGCGTCGTTCTTGGTGTCGGCGAGGCCCTTCGCGCAGCCGGCCGAACCGGCGCACGCGATCACGTGCGTGATGGCCTGGGCGGGATCGCAGGCGAGGCCGAGTTCAAACAACTGCGCGAGCACGGTGGGCACGGCTTGCGTCGCGATGTCGGGCAGCAGCACGCTTTGCCACGGCGTCGCGTGCAGCATGCCGTTGCCGTGGCTTTGCGCGAGCGCGGCAACACCGCTCAACGTGGCCGCGTCGATCCGGCCGAGCGGGGGCTGGCCGCCGACGTGCCACATGCCTTCGCCGCGCTGCGCGTGCGCGCCGAGTCGCAGCGACGCGTCGGCGCGGAGGTGGCGTTGCCAGTGGCGCAGCGACGCGTCGCGCGCTAGTGGGAAATCGAGGTAGCGTTGCGCGTGCCGCAGCAACGCATCGGCGGGATGCGTGGCGAGCAGGTCGCGCATGCGGGTCGCGTCGGCGGCGGCAAGGTCGATGAACGTGTGCAGCAGCGCGCGCACGAGTGCGGGCACGCATGACGGCGGCACCGCCGCGAGTGCGCCGGCGCCGTTGGCATCGTGATGGCCGCTAGCGTTCGGGTCTGCGCCTGCCGGTCCCGGGCATCCCGCGAAGCCGAGCACGAAGCGGATACCTTCTTCGCCAGCCGAGGCCGCGAACCACAGGTCATGCGGATGATCGACTCGCGCGAGGCGGTCACCGCCATCGAGCAGCAGTGCGAATTTTGGCGACAACGCCGCGAAGCGCGCCTCGCTTTGCAGCAGCGTGAGCAATTCTGCGCACAGCGGTGTCGTGTCGATCAGCGCGAACGGATCGCGGCCGGCGGCGGGGCTGATCATCACGTTGCGGACGTCGTCGGCGGAACTGAGCGCGGTGGGGTCGAGGGCGTGCGAGGCGGCAGAGGACGTCGCTGCGCAAGCCAGCGCGGAAGACGGCCCCAGCCCCGCGTGCATCAGCGCCGCGCTCAATGCCGCTTCGTGTCCGCTACGCACGCCGCGCAGTTGCAGGTTCGCGCGATTGGTCAGCTCGGCGATGCCGTTCGCGTGCTGTGTGCTGACGTCGGCGATCGCGCGTGCCTGCGCCGCGCTCAGCACGCCGCCGGGCAGTTTGATGCGGCAGATGCCGCCGTCGCGCGCGGGCACGATGCGCAGCAGCCCCGGACAAGCCGAGGACCGCGGTGTCGTGACCGCATGGGACGAAACGGTGGGAGGCGAAGCTCGATTCAAGAGGACACCGGGTTTAGCGTCGCGCGACGGCATGGTTGCGGCCTCGCTGCATGCTGCCCGATGGGGGCCGGCGTGAACCATGCGGCCGAAAGAACGCTTCGGGCTAACCGTGAGCAATGAAAGCGGCCATTATATCTTTACGTTGTGGCCACCGTGCCTGTTTGTCGGCCGCTGCGGGGCGCCGCTGAGCGACGGCATGGCGCCGCCTCGCGAACCCGCGGGCCGCATGGCGGCGGTATCATGCGGACTTTCGCAACCCGCCGTGCGAGCCTGCGCGCAGCCGCATGCATGACGCGGCGCGGTGCAATCGCCAGAGAATCGACGCAACTGATGAGGATGGATGCATGCCGGCATGGCTGACCGTAGTGGGCATTGGCGACGACGGCTTCGCCGGATTAGGGCGGCCTGCGCGGCGTGCTTTGCTGGGCGCGTCGGTCGTGTACGGCGGCGAGCGCCATCTGGCGATGCTGCCCGCGCGGCTCGCCGCGCGCCGTGCCGCGTGGCCGCGTCCGTTCGATCTCGCGCCGCTGCTCGCCGAGCGTCCGCATGCAGTGTGCGTGCTCGCGAGCGGTGACCCGATGCTGTTCGGCGTCGGTGCGACGCTCGCGCGGCAATTGCCGGCCGGCGAACTGCGCGTGCTGCCCGCGCCATCGTCGTTGTCGCTCGCGGCCGCGCGGCTCGGCTGGCCGTTGCAGGAGGTCGCGACCGTGTCGCTGGTCGGCCGGCCGCTTGCCGCGCTCAATGCGCATCTGCATGATGGCGCGCGCCTCTTCGTGCTGAGCGCGGACGGGCGCACCCCCGCGGCGTTGGCCGCGTCGCTCGCCGCGCGCGGGTTCGGCGCGACCCGCATGAGCGTGCTCGAACATCTCGGCGGCGAACGGGAGCGACGTGTCGATGGTCGCGCGGATCAATGGCCGGCCGGCGAGATGGCCGCGCTCAATCTGATCGCGCTCGACTGCCGCGCGTCAGCGCAAGCGCCGCGTCTGCCGCTGACCTGCGGCTTGCCCGACGACGCCTTCGCCCACGACGGCCAGCTCACCAAGCGCGATGTCCGCGCGATCACGCTCGCGCGCCTTGCACCTGCTCCAGGCGAATTGCTCTGGGATGTCGGCGCGGGCAGCGGTTCGATCGGTATCGAGTGGATGCGCGCGCATCCCACGTGTCGCGCGATTGCGATCGAAGCGCATGAAGCGCGTCAACGCCTGATCGAACAGAATCGCGATGCGTTTGGCGTGCCCGCCCTGCAACTCGTGGCTGGCCGCGCGCCCGACGCGTTGCGGGGGCTGCCCGCGCCGCATGCGGTGTTTATCGGCGGCGGGCTCACGCAGCCCGGCGTGCTCGACACCTGCTGGGCACAGTTGCGTGACGGCGGCCGGCTCGTCGCGAACGCGGTCACGCTGCAAGGCGAGGCGATGCTCGCCGCCTGGCGCGAGCGGCATGGCGGCACGCTGACGCGCATCGCGCTCGCGCACGCGCAACCGCTCGGCGGTTTCGATACGTGGCGCCAGGCGTTGCCGATCACGTTGCTCGAGGTGAGCAAACCGGCGCAACCGTCGATCGATTCGTGATGCGCGACGAGACCCCCGAACAACCCGCGGCGCTGCGCAGCGGCTATACGACCGGCAGTTGCGCGACCGCGACGTCGCTGGCGGCCGCGCGTCTGTTGCTTACGGGCGAGATCAGCGAGGTCGCGCAAATCGAGTTGCCGAAGGGCCAGCATGTGTCGATGCGGCTCGTGTTCTGCCGTCTCGCCATCGTTGACGGCGAACGGATCGCCGAAGCCGGCACGATCAAGGATGCCGGCGACGATCCCGACGTGACGCACGGCGCGCTCGTATTCGCGCGCGTGCGCCTCGTGTCCGGGGCCGGTGTGATGTTTCGGGCGGGGCCGGGCGTCGGCACGGTCACGCGAGCGGGGCTGACGCTGCCGGTCGGCGAGCCCGCGATCAACCCGGTCCCGCGCCAGATGATGACGCAACACCTCGGCGAACTCGCCGCGCACCACGCGTATCGCGGCGGCTTCGAAGTGACGATCGGCGTCGAAGGCGGCGAAGCGCTCGCGCTGAAGACGATGAACCCGCGTCTCGGCATTCTCGGCGGACTGTCGATACTCGGAACCACCGGCATCGTGCGGCCGTTTTCGTGCTCGGCGTATATCGCGTCGATCCATCATGGCATCGACGTCGCGCGCGCGAACGGCTATACGCATGTGGCCGCCTGCACCGGCAACGCGAGCGAGGACGCGATGCGCGCGCATTACGGCCTGCCCGATATCGCGCTGATCGAAATGGGCGATTTCGTGGGCGCCGTGCTCAAGCATATGAAGCGCGCGCCGGTCGAGCGTCTGAGCATTTGCGGCGGCTTCGGCAAGCTCAGCAAACTCGCGGCCGGCCATCTCGATCTGCATAGCCGCAACTCGAGCATCGACCTCGAACAACTTGCCGCGTGGGGCGCCGCGCAGGGCGCCGACGCTGCGCTGCAAGCGGCGATGCGCGCGGCCAACACGAGCCAGCAGGCGCTCGCGCTGGCGCACGCGCAGCAGGTGCCGCTCGGCGATATCGTCTGTCAGCACGCGTTGGCCGTTGCACGCGACATCGTGCCAGATGGGGTCAGCGTCGAAATATTCGCGATCGACCGGCAGGGCAACTTCGTCGGAGTCGCGCGATGACGCGCGTGCTGCTGCTCGGCGGCACCGGCGACGCGCTCAAACTCGCGCGCCGACTCGGTCCCGCGCACGTGTACAGTCTCGCGGGACTCGGCAAGGTGCCCGACGACCTGAAGTGCGCGGTACGCGTCGGTGGTTTCGGCGGCAGCGAGGGTCTTGCGCGTTACCTCGCAAGCGAACGGATCGACCTCGTGATCGACGCGACCCATCCGTACGCGGCCCAAATCAGCGCGAACGCCGCGCAGGCGTGCGGCGCGGCGCATGTGCCGTGCTGGGCGCTGCGTCGTCCGGCGTGGCCGCCGCAAGCCGGCGACGATTGGCGCATGGTCGGCGACTGGCACGAACTGATCGACGTGCTCGCGCCGTTCAGGCGGCCGCTTTTCACGCTCGACCGCGAACCGCTCGCGCATCTCGACGAGATCCCGCCGCATCAGTTCTGGACCGTGCGCGTGCTCGATTCGCATCCGGACACGCCGCGCTCGCGCATCCTCGCGGCGCGCGGACCGTTCACGCTCGACGGCGAACGCGCGCTGTTCGCGCTGCAGGCGTTCGACGTCGTCGTCAGCAAGAACAGCGGCGGCGGCGCGACCGAGGCGAAGCTCGAAATTGCGCGCGAACGCGGCTTGCCGGTGGTCATGCTGCGCCGGCCGTCATTGCCCGAGGTCGATCGCGAGTTCGACACCGTGGCCGATTTGCTCGACGCGCTGCAGGCACGAGCCGGGCAATCGATCATTGAATAAATCCTGGAGTACTGAATGACGGTGTTTTTTATTGGCGCCGGTCCCGGCGACCCGGAGCTGATCACGGTGAAAGGGCAACGCCTCGTGCGCAGTTCTCCCGTGATCCTGTACGCAGGGTCGCTGGTGCCGCCCGCGGTGCTCGAAGGGCACACCGCCGAACAGGTGATCAACACCGCGGAGCTCGATCTCGACCAGATCGTCGCGCTGCTCGCCGCGGCGCATGCGAAGGGCCAGCACGTCGCGCGCGTGCATTCGGGCGATCCGTCGCTGTACGGTGCGATCGGCGAGCAGATCCGGCGGCTGCGCGAGCTGGGCATTCCGTATGAAATCGTGCCGGGGGTTACCGCGACGGCCGCGTGCGCGGCGGCGCTCGGTTGCGAGCTGACGCTGCCCGACGTGTCGCAGACGCTGATTCTCACGCGCTACGCGAGCAAAACGTCGATGCCCGCAGGCGAGCAGTTGGGCGATCTCGCGCGGCATCGCGCGACGCTGGCGATTCACCTCGGCGTGCGCCATCTCGCACGCATCGTCGCTGAATTGCGGCCGCATTATGGCGGCGCATGTCCGATCGCGGTGATCTATCGCGCGAGCTGGCCCGACGAGGAGAAGATCACCGGCACGCTCGACGACATCGTCGCGAAAGTGCAGGGCAGCGCGATCGAGCGGACCGCGCTGATTCTGGTCGGGCAGGTGCTGGCCGCCGAGGGTTTCGCCGATTCGACACTGTATGGGAAGGGCCGTTGACGGCTGCGGCGTGAAAGCCTTTCAGGTGTCCGGAAGCGGCGTGCTTTGTCGATCATAATGTGACGCAGCGGGCGAACCAGGCCTCCCGCGGCCTGGCAAAGCGCGAAAACGCGAAAGTCCGCAAGTTCTGCACCGCTATGCGGCGCGCAGAGCGCTATCGTGGCGCCATGATGAAGCCCAGCACCGAACGTGATTACCGTCGACGGATCGCCCGATCGCGCCGCGTTCGAGCGCTTCTGCACGTCGTCCGAAGCCGATGCGATCTGCTTGCCGCCCGACGCGGCGAATCTCGCGCATGCACCGGGCGCGTCGGCGCTGACGGTCGGGGACCTATCGGCGGAAACCAACGCGTCGCGCGCGCGTTCGGGTGACTCGTATCGCGATCCGCGTGTCAAGGCCGCGTTCGCGATTGCGCCCGCGCTCGGCGAGGCATTCAACCGTTCGTCGTTCAAGGAAGTGACGATTCCGGTCGCGCTGCTCGCGGGCGAGGCCGACGCGACCGCGCCGGTCGACACCAACATTCACCGCATCGCGGGCTTCATGCCGCACGCGACGGTGACGATGGTGCCGGGCGCCGCGCACTATACGTTCATGGACGTGTGCGAGCCCGAGGTCGTCGAGCGTCTGGCGCCGATCTGCAAGGACGGGCCCGGTGTCGACCGCGCCGCGATGCATGCGCGAACCGCCGCACAGGTACGCGATTTCTTCGCGGCGACGCTGCCGGCGAGCGGTTCGTAAATCTCGCGCCTGCGAGTCGTTCGGGACGCCGCGCGACTCAATCCTCGAGCGGCGCCAACGCCTCGAGCGGCACGGGCTTGTCCTCGCCGAAGCGGATCGTCGGCACGAGCGCGAGCAGCACGACCACGAACAGGGCGATCACGAACATCGACACGAAGGTCAGATGCAGCGACTGGTGCAGCACGAGCCGGATCAGATCGCTGTCGCCGAGATCGGCTGCGCGATTCTGCAACAGAGCCTTCAACTGATCCGACGTGACCGTCGCGACGCCCGTCGAATGACTGAGCCCGAAGTTCAGGACCGCGCCGAACAGCGTCGCGCCGAGCGTGCTGCCGAGATTGCGCGAGAACAGGTTCGACGCGGTCGCGCTGCCGCGTTCTTCCATCCTGACGATCTCCTGGATCAGCACGAGTGAACTGACGCTCGACGTCCCCATGCCCAGGCCCATGATCAGCGACGCGAACGCGGCGACGAGCGGCGACGCGCCCGGCGACAGGAACAGCAGCAGCACCGCGCCGAGCGGTACGAACGCGCTGCCGCCGATGAGGATGCGCCGCAGCCCGAGCCGGTGAAACGACTTCGCCGCGAACGTCGCGCCCGTGGGCCAGCCGACCATCATCATCGTGAGCGCGAGGCCGGCCACCACGGGCGAGCGATGCAGCACGCCCTGCACGTACATCGGCAGGAAGGTGGTCGCGCCCATCAGGATCATGCCGGCCAGCACCGTCGCGCTGTTGCACGCGGCGATCGGCCGACGGCTCCATAGCGCGAACGAGATCATCGGTTCGGCCGCGCGACGCTCCTGCATCACGAACAGCAGCACGCATAGTACGAAGACGCCGGCCGCGAACGAGGCTGGCGTGAACGCGTCGTCGCCGGCGTAGGTCAGCGCCATCATTAGCGCGGCGATCGCCGCCATAAAGAGCGCGGCGCCGGCGAAATCGATGGACGGTCGTGCGTGCCGCTCCGATTCGCGCAGGAACGCGATGAAGCCCGCCGCCGACGCGAGCCCGATCGGCACGTTCATCCAGAAGATCCACGCCCACGACAGGTTGTGAATGATGAAGCCGCCGACCATCGGACCCACGACCGCCGAAATTGCCCACACGCTCGCGAGATAACCCTGCACCTTGCCGCGCTCGCGCGCCGGGTACAGATCGGCGACGACGGTCAGCGTGACCGGCTGGATCGCGCCGGCGCCGATCCCCTGGATCAGGCGGAAGACGATCATCGCCGGCATCGACCATGCGAAGCCGGCGAGCACCGAGCCGACCAGGAAGATCGCGATGCCGGCGAGGATCACCGGCTTGCGTCCATAGAGATCGGCGAGCTTGCCGAAGACCACGGTCATCGCGGTCTGCGTGAGCAGGAACGACGAGAACACCCAGCTGTATAAATGCAGGTCGCCGAGTTGCGAGACGATCTGCGGCATGGCGGTCGACACGATGGTCGCTTCGATCGCGACCATCGCCATCGAGGCCATCACGGCGGCGATCACGAGCGGGCGGGAAGATTGAGGGCTGCGGGACATGAAGAGCGTAGTATCGGTATGTTGAGCGCGTCGATGGCGCATAGGAGGCCTTGCCGCGACGCATCATCGTGGCCGCGCGTGGCGGCCGCTCAGGAGTATGCACCCTGCGGAGAATGCGTGCTCGCGCCCGCGCATCCGGCAAACCGGCCGGCTTGGGCACGACCGTTGCGTATGCAGTTTTCCCTTTGACACATGGAGGACGATTATGAGGATCGAATTCACCGGACGCCGCGAAGTGGTGGCGGCCGCGCGCGTCGCCTACGAGGCCAATGTGGACGGGAAGGATGTATGGTGCAGCGTGTCGCTCGACGCGCTCAATGACCATTTCGGCAATGGCAGCCTCGGCAACGGCAGTCCGTCGGCACACGATCTGGTGGGAGCGTTCGAGGCAAATCGCGCGCGCATTGAAAATGCTACGCGGCGCGTGCTCGAACGAAACGGGGGACGGTCCGTGGAACTCGAGACGCGCGACTTCGATTGAGGGACCCGCTTGACTGCATCGGTTCATGCAATTCGGGCCGCGGTGGAAAGGACTCTTCCACGGCGGCGTCTGTATCCGCGACGCCGGCGCGGCTACAGTAGTGACGCACACACCGCCCAAGGCGTGTGAGCGAGAGAGTTGGACCCGGCTGCCGGCAGCCGGGTCTTTTTTATGGCGCGTCCAGGCACACCATTATTTCACTGGCAATGCGCCGCAGGAGCGTCCGACGATTGGCACGGTGATTCGCGCGACGATTGAAAGGCTGCGGTATAGTCGCGGCAATCTTATAAATCCGTCTCTTCGATTCTCTGGAGAATATCGTGCAGGAAATCATCGAAGGTTTGATCCGCTTCCAACGCGAGGTCTTTCCACAGCAAAGCGCGCTCTTCAAGCGTTTGTCGACCGAGCAGAATCCCAGCACGCTTTTCGTGACCTGTTCGGACAGCCGCGTGGTGCCGGAGCTGCTGACGCAGTCCGAACCGGGCTTGCTGTTCGTGATCCGCAACGCGGGCAACATCGTGCCGTCGTACGGTCCGGAGCCGGGCGGCGTGTCGGCGACCGTCGAATATGCGATCGCCGTGCTCGGCGTGACCGACATCGTGATCTGCGGCCATTCGAACTGCGGCGCGATGACGGCGATCTCGACCTGCACGAATCTCGAGCATATGCCGGCCGTCGCGAGCTGGCTGCGTCACGCGGATGCGGCGAAGGCGATCAATGCGTCGCGCCACTACTGCTCGGATGCGGAGCGTCTCGAGGCACTCGTCAAGGACAACGTGATCGCGCAGCTCGGCAATATCCGCACGCATCCATCGGTGGCGGTCGGACTCGTGAACAAGACGCTGCGCTTGCATGGGTGGATCTTCGATATCGAAAGCGGCGAGATGCTCGCGCTCGATGGGAAGACCGGAAAGTTTTTGCCGCTCGTGGATAATCGGGAGATCTACGCGGGTTGAAAACGTGTTGGCTTGCTAAAAGCCTTGCGACAAACGAACGCGGCGCAACGGATCTTCCGGTGCGCCGCGTTGTTTTTTGCGGGGCTGGCTGGCGCGGCGCAGTTTCAACGCCACCGCGCCGCGCCACCTGAGGGACCCCTTCCTTCAGTTCGCTGTCACCAGCGAATCCGACGGTACGATCTTCAACGTATCGGGGCTCTTCGCATCCGGGTTCGACCACAGCAGATGCATGCTGGCCGCCCCGGTGCCGTGCACGTACTCGACCTTGATCGACGCGCTCTGCTTCGCGGCGAGCCAGACCTTGCCGGTCGCGGTGCCTTGCGTCGTGCTCTTCTTGTCGATCACCTTCACGCCGTTGATCCACAGACGCGCGACGTTGTCGCTGTCGATCGTGAACGTGTAGGTGCCGTCCTGCGTCGCCTTCAGCGCGCCGGTCCAGCGCACGCCATAGTTGCTGGCATTGACGCCCGCCGATGCATCAGGCGAATCGGTGCCGCGCTCGGTGTTCAGATCGAAATCGATCAGCGGTGTAATCGACGTCTTCACCGGCGCCGCGCTGAAGGTCGGATCGTTGTAGTACGCGACCTGCAGCACCGGCAGCTTGACATCGAAGCCACCTGTCAGCGCCTGCGTTTCCGACGTCTGCCACGGATGGCCGTCCGGGTAGAACGTCCCCTGGAACGGCGTCGCCGGTTCGACCGTCGCGGGCGCGCTCGGCACCTGGCCCCAGTGGAAGCGCGTATTGGTGCGGCCGATCATCAGCTCCCACACGATAAAGCCGGTGGTGCCGCCGTAGTTCGCGACGATGCCCGGCATCGTCTGCCCCGTCGTGCCCGCGAAGCCGCGTTGCAGCGTCTCCGAGTTCAGCGCGTTGATGCTGCTGCCATTCACCGGACCCGTGTACGGATTGTTGTACGGATGGAATGCATAGAAGTCCGAGAAATACGTGCCTTCGTCTTCCTGCACCTGCGGCGCGTTGATCGGCTGCGTCGCGCCTGCGTTCAGGATCGCGATGCGCGCATCGTTCATCATCACGGCGCGGGTGTTCTGCAATGAGCCATTGCCGCTGCAACCGGGCTCGTTCATCGGCTCCCAGAAGATGATGCGCGGGTCGTTGCGATGCGGTGCGACGAAGTCGGTGATGTAGCTCGCGAGGCTCTGCTTGTACGTGATCGCCGGGTTCGACGCGCTCGCCTGGAAGTAAGCCTGCTCGACCGGCGTGCCCGGCGACTGCACCCACTGGCTGTTATGCACGCCCCAGATCGGCGCGGGCTGCGGGCCGTATTGAGGGTTGGGGTTCCAGCAGTCGTCGTAGAAGATCGGCGAGACCTTGATGCCGTGCCGCGCGGCGATCTTCAGCAGGTTTTCGAATTTGCTCAGGAATGCGACGCGATCGTTGGCCCACACCAGATAGTGCAGATACACGGCGACCGTGTTCATGCCGTACGTCTGCGCATAAGTCAGCTCGCGGTTGACGATCTCGGGATCGTAGTTCTCCCAGAAGTCGATCGCGTTGACCGCGTTCGACGGCGTGTAGACCGCGCCCACCACCTTCGAGAAATCGTAGACGGGCGAGGTCACGCTCGGGTAGGTCTTGATCGTGATGTTGCTGAACGACGCGCCGACGCCGAAGCGCCGCACGCCGAAACTGCCCGACTGGAACGCCGCGGGCAGCGCGTTGGTCGCGTCGTTGACGCTCACCACGCGCTGGCCGTCGAGGTCGACGAGGATCGCGTTGCCGCTCGTCGTCACCTTCAGGTGATGCGTGCTGCCGCCGACGATCGAGCTGACCGGATACTGGATGAAATTGGTCCAGTTGTTGTTCTCGCGGCCCACCACGAGCGAATGCGTGCCGGTGTCGAGACCGATGAAATAGCCCGTCAGGCTGTCGGGGCCACCCGCGCTCGGGTTCGTCGTGCGTACGACGAAGCCCGCGTTCGCGGCGCCCGTGCCGACCGGCGCGGTGACGCTCACGTCCGCTTCGTACGACGCGCTCGCGTAGGTCGTGGCGAGCGCGACGGCTTTGTCACCGGCGCCGGTGCCGTTGGCGGGCGGCGCGTCGATCGCGATCGTCGACGCACTGGTGCCCGGATGCCACGTGCTGGCCGAACCGGGCGCGAGGTAGCTCGTGAAATCGCCGAAGGACAACGTCGTCGTCGAGACCGGGGTGGGCGGGGCGGGGGGCGTGTAGGGCGCGAGGTTCAGCGTGGGGTCCGCAATCACGAGTGGCGGGGTGGTCGTTTTCATGCCGACCGGAATGGTCCTGGCGGCCTTGAATTCCTTCTGCACATCGGCCGCGTCGGCCGAAGCCGCAGCGGCGGCCGACGCCGACGAAGCGGCCGAAGCCGCCGTCGCATCGACCGCGTTGACCTGCTTGTCCGCCGAAGCGGATGCGTTTGGCGAACCGTCATTGCCGCCGCACGCGCTCAGCATCGTGAGCGCGGCCAGCACAAAGTAATTGCGCACCTGTATCTCCTGAGGTCCCCGTCTGATCGATGGTCATAATTATTATTAAATACGCATACTGCGAGTCGCCCTGAAAGCTTCGCTGTAAGCATACGTAAATCGATATGAATAATATTATTAGTTCGTCTGACGAGTATCAGTGGATTCCCGGATTTGCGGGAGCGGGGCGCGCGAGCTACGCGCGAGGGCGCGCGCGAGCGCAGGCATAATCGCTGTTCCCCATCAACGACGCTCACTGAACCTTCCATGCCGCCCGTCGTCGCCGTCCGTCCGAGCGCAGTCCCGTTGCGCAGCGTCGCGCTGATCCTCGTGTCGATGTTCTGCTTCGCGCTCGTCGACGCCCTGGCGAAGTCGGTCGCGCTCGCCTATCCGGCCAACGAGGTCACGTTTTTCCGCATGCTGTTCGGCTTGTTCCCGGCCGTCGCGATGTGCCTGCGCGGCAAGCCGATCGCCACGCGGCTGCGGCAACTGGACGTGCGCGGACAGACCCTGCGCGCGCTGACGCTGCTCGGCGCATCGGGTCTGTTCTTCGCGGGCTTGCCGTTCATGCCGCTCAGCGAGGCGGTCGCGATCGTCTATTCGGAGACCCTGCTCGTGATCGTGCTGGCGCCGCTGCTGTTGCACGAAACCCTGAAGCCGCGCGACGCGCTGGCCGCGGCGGTCGGCTTCGCCGGCATGCTGCTGGTGGTGCGGCCGGACGGCTCGCATTCGAGCTGGCCAGGCCCCGCGTTGCTGATCGCGAGCGCGTTGTGCGGCGCGCTGTCGATCATCCAGATCAAGCGCATCAAGGCCAGCGACGATTCGGGCACGACCGTGCTGTACTTCACGCTGGTCGGCACGCTGGTGATGGGGGCGTCGCTGATCTTCGCCTCGCGCACACCGTCGTTCGATGCGCTCGCGATCATGGCGCTGCTCGGCGTATTCGCGACGGCGGGCCAGTTGCTGATGACGATGGCGTTTCGCGACGCCGATGCCGGCGCGCTCGCGCCGTACAACTACACGAGCATCGTGTGGGCCGCGCTGTTCGGCTACCTGGTGTGGGGCGAGACGATCGGCGGGATATCGCTGCTCGGTATCGTGCTGATCGTCGGCAGTTCGATCGTCGTCGCGATGCGCCGCAAGTCCGGGGAAGGACCGCTCGTCTGACCGCCTTTTCGTCGTTGAAAAAGAGGGCGAAAACGGAGTCGGAAACAATTACCTGGGACTCCACTAAAGCGCACGTTTGCACCGAAGATCCATCCGTCTATTTCGGACACATGCCCGACCAGATCCGCCGATTCCTCAGATGTCAGGGCTAAAAGGAAAACACTGGTAGCGGGATCGCCCACACTTTCACTAGTGGGTCAATCGTCCGCGCGTGCGTCGACTCCATCGGTCGATCTGTCGGAAGGGGGAGCATGCCTTGTATAGCGAACAGAGAATGATCGTGTTGACGGGCCTCGTGTTCGGCGTGCTGGCCATTGGCGCTTATGTGTCGCAGCTCGATAACGACTGGTCGTCCGGGCGGGACGTGAGCCTCGTCGCCGACGGCGAGCGTAGCGTCAGGGGGACGGGAGCGGTGGCGGGACCAGGCGAAGGTGGGGCCGGCGTGGAGGCGCCCCGCCGCAGAGCGCTGCGCGACGACGTGGCCGCGTTGCGGGCTCAACCGAACGAGTCGATTGGGGCACAGGCGGGCGACGCTCTGGCCATCGCCGCGCTACAACTCGCGCAGCAGACGAACCGGTCGCAGCAGACGATCCGGTCGCAGCAGACGAACCGGTCGCAGCAGACGAACACCGCGCAGCAGCCAGCGCCGAAGTCGAACCGGATGCAGGCGGAAGCGGCGGCACAGACCGAGCACGCACAGCATGGCGGCGTCGCGCCTGGCGAGCATGCGCGGGGCACCTCAGGAGCCCGGACGAAACCGCGCTCAACGCACAGCGCTGCGACGACTTCGGGCACCGGTCATGCGCGGGGCGGCAGTCACAGGAGCACGTCCACTGCCGAGCGGTCCGCGAAGAAAAAAACGGCAAGCGTCGCGCCAGGGGAGTGGTCGTTCTCGCGATATGCAGTGCAAGGCGTTGATTCGCCACCATCGGCCGGCCCTCAGGCGATCGCCAGCAACGCCCCCAAAACCCGTTCCGAGGTGCGCGCCGAACTCGAGCGCGCGCGTGAGAACGGTAGCCTGCCGGCGTTCGGCAATCCCGAGCCAACGGGAGCTGCCGGCACGCTGCGACCCTGACAATCGTTAGCGCAACGACGCGGCGAGCCGCGAGAAGGTGGCTTCGTCGGTGCGATCGAACGCGAGCGGCGTGACCGACACGCGGCCCGCCGCGATCGCTGCGGTTTCGCTGTCGGCATCGTTCGCGCGCGGGCCGCGCTCGAAGCGCAGCCAGTGATACGCGATGCCGCGCGGGTCGACTTCCGGCAGCACGTCGATGCCCATGACGAGCCCGACGCCCTGGCGTGTCGGCGTCAGCGGACCGGCGTCGGCGGCATCGACGTCGGGGAAATTGATGTTCAGGCAGGTCGGGACCGCATGTTCGATCGCGAGCAACTGACGGATCACGCCGGGCGCGAGCGTGCGCGCGGTGTCCCAGCGCACGCGCTCGCGATCGCTGAACACCTGGCTCAGCGCGAACGACGGCAGCCCCAGCAGCAGGCCCGTCATCGCCGCGCCGACCGTGCCCGAGAACATCGTTTCAATGCCGAGATTGCCACCGCGATTGACGCCGGACAGCACCAGCGACGGCGGCGCCTCGCGCATCAGATGACGTACGCCCATCACGACGCAATCGCCGGGCGTGCCGGTCACGCCGAAACGGCGTTCGCCCTGACGGCTCACGCGCAGCGGCGAATGCAGGCTGATCGAATGCGACGTACCGCTCTGGTCGTGCTCCGGCGCGACCACCCAGACTTCGTGCGCGAGCTCGGCGGCAACGGCTTCGAGCACGGCAAGGCCGGGCGCGTCGATACCATCGTCGTTCGTCAGCAGTACTCGCGGCAGCTTGGACTCATCAGCGGACATCTCGTCAATCTCCTGTGGGGCGGTGTATGAATCGTACGGAAGACGCCCATTATCCGGCTTTCATCCGAGGCGCGTACGATGACGATGAACCGCCAACCGACGCAGGACCCCGCCATGCAGATCGACCCGTTTGAGATTGCGATCGCCGATCAGGACATCGACGATCTGCGCCGCCGCATCCGCGCCACCCGCTGGGCACCCGCAACGGCCGCACCCGCATGGCAGCAGGGCGTCGACCCGGCATGGCTGCGCGAACTCGCGACCTATTGGGCCGGGCATTTCGACTGGCGCGCGGCCGAACGCAAGTTGAACCAGCAGCCGCAATTTCTCGCCGACGTGCACGGGCAGACCGTGCACTTCGCGCATCGGCGCGCCGCCAGCGGCGCGTCCGGTTTCGAAGCCTATCCGCTCGTGATCACGCACGGCTGGCCCGGCTCATTCTTCGAGTTTCACGCGCTGCTCGATCACTTGTGCGATCCAGCCGCGTTCGGTGCCGATCCCGCCGATGCGTTCGACGTCGTCACGCCGTCGCTGCCTGGCTTCGCGTTTTCGCCGGCACCCGCGCAGGCCGGCACGTCCGCGTTCCAGGTCGCGGACCTGTGGGTGTCGCTGATGCGAGGGCTTGGCTATGAGCGCTTCGGCGCGCAGGGCGGCGATCTCGGCGCAGGCGTGTCGATCGCGCTGGCCGCGCGTCATCCGCGGGCGGTCGACGGCATTCATCTGAACTTCCTGCCGAGTTCCTACGAGCCGGCGATCGGCGCGGCGCAGCAGGAGCTGAGCCCGGCCGAGCAGGACTATCTGCGCGAGAAGAACGACTGGGTTGCGCTCGAAGGCGGCTACGCGCATCTGCACGGCACGAAGCCGCTGACGGTCGCCGCGTCGCTGAACGATTCGCCGGTGGGACTCGCCGCGTGGATCGGCGAGAAGTTTCGCGCGTGGAGCGATTGCGGCGGCGAGCTGGAAAGCGTGTTCTCGAAAGACGACCTGCTGACCAATATTTCGTTGTACTGGTTCACGCAGTGCATCGGCCCGGCGATGCAGATGTATTGGGAAAATCGCCTGCAGCCGATGCGTTTCTCCGACGGCCAGCGCATCGACACGCCTCTCGGCTTCGCGCTGTTTCCGGAGGAGATCAACCATCCGCCACGCAGTTGGCTCGAAAGAACCTTCAACGTCGTGCAGTGGAGCGAGATGCCGGGCGGCGGGCACTTCGCGGCGATGGAAAAGCCCGCGTTGCTCGCGGCCGAGATCCGAAAGTTCTTCAGGCCGTTGCGGCACAGAGCGCGCTAACCGCGCTAACCGCGCAGGCGCGCAGGCGCGCAGCGAGCCACGTTGCCCGCGAAACGCGCATGAAGTGGGCGCTCAAATTTCAACACGCGAGACCGACCGCATGAACGCACCCGTCACGCTGCTTCTGTTCGACCTCGAAGGTGTCCTGTCGCACTACGACCGTGGCGCGCGCGCCGAGCGTCTTGCGGCGATCACGGGTTGCACGGCTGAGAGCGTGCGTCATGCGATCTGGGGCTCGGGACTCGAGGCGCGCGCCGATGGCGGCGAGATCAGCGACGACGAATATCTGGGCGAACTCGGCGTGCTGCTGCGCTACCCGGTGAGCCGCGCTGAATGGCTCGACGCGCGGCTCGCCTCGATCACGCCGAACGAAGCGGCGCTCGCGTTGGCGTCGCGCGCGGCGCAGCGCTGCCGCATCGCGATACTGACGAATAATTGCCGTCTGCTGACCGATCACATCGATTATCTGAATCCGCCCGTGGCGCGGCTGTTCGGGGCGCAGGTCTATTCGTCGGCGGCGTTCGGCGCGGCGAAGCCCGCCACGCAAACCTATCAGCGCTGCGTCGAGCACCTCGGCGCGGCCGCGGCCGACACGCTGTTCATCGACGACAGCCAGGCCAATGTGGACGGCGCGCGCGCGGCCGGTTTGCAGACCTACCGGTTCGTCGACGCGGTGGGCCTGTCGACCGAGTTCGCGCGGCGGGGCCTGCTTTAGCCGTTGCGCCGGCGCTCGAGCTTTCGTGTGCGAGGACACCTCCCGTTATGACACTTCCGTCTAACCACGGTTACCGGCGCCGCTTTTTGCGAGCCGCGCTCGGCCTGCCGGCTTCGCTCGCGTTCTCGCGCGTCACGCCCGCGCAGACTCCGGCGCCCGCGCAAACCGGTAGCGCCTTACCCCGCATGAGCCACCGCCCGATCCCATCCACCGGCGAAGCGCTGCCGGTGATCGGCTGCGGCACGTGGCGCACCTTCGACGTCGGCGACGATCCCGCCGGACGCGCGCAGCTCGCGCAAGTGCTGCGCATGCTGTTCGAGGCGGGCGGCTCGGTGATCGATTCTTCGCCGATGTACGGTTCGTCGGAAGCAGTCGCGGGCGCGCTGCTCACGCAGCTCGACGCGCACCGCAAGGCCTTCGTCGCGACCAAGGTCTGGACCGAGGGACGCGAGGCCGGGATCGCGCAGATGGAGGAATCGCTGCGGCGCTTTCAGCAACCGCGTGTCGATCTGATGCAGATCCACAATCTGCTCGACTGGCGCACCCAGCTCGCGACGTTGCGCGACTGGAAAGCGCGCGGCCGGATTCGCTATCTCGGCATCACGCATTACACGTCGAGCGCGTTCGACGAAGTCGCCGCCGTGATGCGCAGCGAGAAGCCCGATTTCGTGCAGATCAACTACGCCGCCGACGATCGCGCGGCCGAGCAGCGCATCCTGCCGCTCGCGGCCGATCTCGGCATCGGCGTCGTGATCAACCAGCCGTTCGGCGGCGGCGGTCTGCTCGCGCGCGTGATGAAAACGCCGTTGCCCGCATGGGCCGCCGAGATCGGCTGCACGAGCTGGGCGCAGATTCTGTTGAAGTTCGTGCTCGCGCAGCCGGCCGTGACGGTCGTGATTCCCGGCACCGGGCGGCCGCAATACATGGCGGAGAACGTGCGTGCGGGATCGGGGCCGCTGCCCGACGACGCGATGCGAGCGCGGATCATCGCGGCGGCGAGCGGCTGACGGAGCCCGCGATTCGCACGACCCGGGAATAAAACCCGCAACACGCCAGTCATGCCTCACGAACCGGGTTCGGTTCGGCGAATCCTTATCGTGAGGTCATCATGTCGTCACCCCATTCATTCGATCCGGCGCGTCGCGGCGCGCTGAAGTGTCTTGCATTCGGCGGCCTCGGCACCGTGTTCATGCTGTCGGGCGGCGTGCTGACGCCGGTCGAGCTCGCGCTCGCGGCCGACGCGAACAGCGCGATGCCCGCGGCCGGCGTGCCGCTTTTCCTGCAGATCAGCGACACGCATATCGGCTTCGACAAGCCAGCGAATCCCGACGTCGCGGGCACGCTGAAACAGACGATCGACTACGTCAACGCGATGCCGGCGAGGCCGCCGCTCGCGATTCACACCGGCGACATCACGCATCTGTCGAAGCCCGCGGAGTTCGATCTCGCCGCGCAGCTGATGTCGGGCCTGAAGATCACCGAGCTGCACACGGTGCCCGGCGAACATGACGTCACCGACGGCCCCGGCACCGAGTACTTCAGCCGCTTCGGCAAGGCGTCGGATAACCGCGGCTACTACAGCTTCGATCATCAGGGCGTGCATTTCGTCGGCCTCGTCAACGTGATGCATTTCAAGCCGAACGGCCTGGGCGGTCTCGGCGACCAGCAGCTCGAGTGGCTTGAAAACGATCTGAAAGGCCGCTCGTCGAGCACGCCGATCGTCGTGTTCGCGCACATGCCGATGTGGACGATCTACGAGCCATGGGGCTGGGGCACCGGCGACGCGGGCCAGGCGATGAGTTACCTGAAGCGCTTCGGTTCGGTGACGGTGCTCAACGGTCACATTCACCAGATCGTCACGAAGGTCGAAGGCAACATCACGTTCCACACCGCGCGCTCGACCGCCTATCCGCAGCCCACCGCCGGCAACGGCGACGGCCCGGGACCGCTGAAGGTCGCGAGTGACCAGTTGCCGAAGATGCTGGGCGTGACGAGCGTCAGCATCGCGCGCCATCCGCTGAAGGCGACGCTCGACGACACGACGCTCGCCTGATGGCCCGCGCCTGTTCAACGCTTGAGGAGATCAGTCATGCTCACGAAAATGATGGGCCGCACGCTCGTGATTCTGCTCGGCAGTGTCGCGATCCTGGCAATGTCGGCGGGGCTCGGCTTCGCGCAAACGACTAAGCCGATGCAGATGCCAATGAAGGCGCAGAAACAGACCGTCGCGTTGAGCCCGAACACGGTGGTGATCAAGAACTTCATGTTCGCGCCGATGGAGATGACCATCAAGGCGGGCACGACGGTCACCTGGAAAAATCTCGACGGCGAGCCGCACCTCGTAGTCGACGACGCGGGCTTGTTCCGTTCGCCCGCGCTCGATCAGGACGAAACCTTTCAGTTCAAGTTCGACAAACCGGGCGTGTACAAGATCTTTTGCAGCATCCATCCGTACATGAAGGCGACTATTACGGTGCAATGAACCGATTGCCGGCAACCCGTTGCCCAGTAAAGGTTCTTCCGACTTTGTTCGGCATTTGCTGCGGGGGTACGTGTGCGCGGTGCGGCCGCATACTGTTGGGTGCCCGGTAGGGAAGTGACCCAGAAACACGAAGGCCCCGGGCCTTGGAAGCCGGGGCCTTGCCATCAGTATTCCAGGGTGGGGCGTCGTTTTGACCAGTAGCGCCGCCAGTTCCTCATGATCATTACATAGAGAACAATCGTAACTATCAAATTGACGATCGTCACCGCTGAAAGATAAAAGCCTTCATAATCCCTTACTCCAAACATCTCAGAAATCTCGATCAAATATTGCTGTTGATCGATCGGCATGGGCAATGGATAGGTATGTACAAATCGCATTGACGTTAAAAACAAACCGATAAACAACAGCATTTTTAATACTCTACGGGCAAGTGTCGCCATTTGCGATTACCTCAATCCAGCCGTAAGCGCGGATGCCCGAATCGCCTGCGGTAACAGCGGCTGTGTGCAGTAGCGCGCTGCGAAGTCTCTGAAAATCCGCGCGACTTTGCAGCGTGATACATCCAAAAGAGACTCCAGATCCGCCAACGGGATGCAACCGAAAATTGCTGCGCTTGATGCCATTTATCCAGGTGTCGTCATCAATCCTGCCGTCGTCACGATACAGGGCGAACCACTCATTGTGATGGGATGGATTGCCGATTAGCGTGTTGGCCAAATCCTTCCCCCACGCCTGAACCTGTGAGCGAATACCGCCCGCCGGGCGATCAACGATCCAGTATTTTCCAGCGGGAATGGGGCCGTTATCGGGAATGGCTGTACACCCGCCACGATTGCGGTAGATGTTATTTCCAGAGAAGGCCTGAAACGCTCCTACGCCGTAGATGATGAGGGGCGAGAATGGCTGATTGTTGACGATGAATTTGCCTTGCAGCGCCATGGTCAGGACCGTTCGCTCCAACTGTCCGTGAACTTGATATTGCCATCGGTGTAGTGCCACGTAATGCGGTCATACATCAACGAAACCGCCTCGACGTGATTGAGTTGCGACAGACCCGCGAGTTTGGTGTTTGCCATTCCGGGGTTGACGCCAACCACCTTTACGCCCTCCATCAGCATGATGAAGTACTCCTCCTCCTGGCCCGCGTCGTTAATCCGATACCACTTCAGCACTGCCGATTGCAACGTCTGTCCTGTGGAAGCTGCCTTATAGAGGTAAGGGCTGGAAGCGTCAAACTCCTTTTCGAGGCTCATTGGGGAGTGGGTGCGCGGTCCGGCAATTTGCCCGGTCTTGTTATCGACCGGTAGATTCAGGCCGTGACCGAATCCGATTACTTCGATACTCGCCTCCCGTCCCTGTACCGTGACGGAGCCTTTGATGTCTGCTCCACCGTCGTCCTTAAGCCACATGTATGCAGGAATAGGCATGCTGGTTTGCGCCCTCTGTTAATGGTTGGTTCATGACTCCCTACGGCAAGAAGGCGTATACAAACACGGAGCGCGAAAGATATGTGAAAGAAAGTGTCAAGGTTTTCGTTGACTTTCGATGGCGTGTGGGAAAGGGAAAATGCCTGGTGCGTCAAATGGAGGGCGGCGGGCGAAATTGGTGCAGATTTGAAAACCATGAATCGTGCAACCCGCGCCGCTCACGCGGTATGCAACTCACTCAACCGGCACAGCAGAATCCCATAGCCTGTCAGATGCCCGAGGTACACGCTCGTAAACACGTTGGACGCGAGCAGGTCCTCGGTTAGCTGACGCAGGTCTTCCATCTGCAGCGGCGGCGCGGCGAGCGGCGCGCGCTCGACCCGCAAGTCCGCCGCCTCGGCCAGTTGCCGGTGCACGTTGGCGAGCTTCGCGAGCCGCGCGAGAAAGGCCTCGCGCCAGGCCGCGTCGAGTGCGGCGAACTGATCGTGAAACGTGTCCATCGTTTCGAGAAAATTGACCAGCGAATCGAAAGTCTCCTGATGGCACGCGAACACCGGCAGCCGCACCGCGTTGCGCTTCAGGTGCGGCGACACCCACGCCTGCTCGAGATCGGTCTTCAGCAACAGGTGCGCCTGCTTCAGATTCGTGCTCAGCATGCGCAGCTTCGAGGCCGCCGGCTTGATCTGCGCTTTGTCCAGCTGCCCCGCGGCCAGTTGCGCGACGACGTCGGTGGCCTGCTGGTTGCCATCGTTGACGAGCGTGTTCGCCCAGTAGCCGTGATCGGGCGGAAACGCGATCTGCTGGATGATGAAGCCGAGCAGCATGCCGAGCACCACGCCGATCAGGCGCAGTTCGAGCAGCGAAATATGTTCGCCGGTATACAGCACGAGCGTGATCGGCACCGTGATGCTGGTCATCTGGAACAGCGACGGCCGCAGCGCGACGATGGCGAAGATCACGACCGGCAGTAGTGCCGCGCCGAGCCACAGATGCGGCGCGGTGAGCCAGATCAGCAGCGTGCCGATCGGCATGGCCACCACGTTCGAAAATACGCGTTTGTAGAAGTAGCTTCTGGCCGCCGAAATCGAGCTTCCTAGCGCCAGCGTCAGCATTGCCGAGCCGGCCAGCGGCACGGCCGCGTCGGGGTAGCCGAGCAGGTACGGGATGCCGAACCCGATCCACAGGCCGAGCGTCAGCTTCGTGTATTTGGCGGTTTCGGAAAGAGAGAAGCGCGCGAATGCGCGGCGCCACGGCGTGAGTGGTTTGTGCTGGTACGCGTTGGACATGATTTTTATGCTGACCGATGACGTTGAGCCCCGCACGGCGCGGCCTTCGCGACATACGCGGACGAGAACTTATCATTACGCGCGCGCGGTTTCGAGGATTCGCACGGTAGCAGGTTCGCGTGATGCTGCATGAAGCACGAGGCGCGCGCGTGCAGTCAAACGGCGTTTCAAGCGACGCGATCGACGGGCGCGCGTGAGCCGGTTTCCAGGCCCGGATGTTGCTTGGAGGACTGCCACTGCGTTGGCGCATTTCGCAGAACCCACGTCGCATATGGCGGGGCGGCCGACGACAGACGCGCGACTGGCTATCGCGTTGCAAACTGTTGGAATTTTTACCAGCTTTGCACGGTTTTTTGCCAGTGGACGCGGCACCGGGCGGGATCGTTTGAAGTACAACGAGAAGCGCTGCGCAAACGCAACGCTGCTATGTTGTCGCCCGTTCGCGACAGGATTACATTCATCAGTCAGTGCGTGCAGAGGCGGCCAGCGAGCGCGGTTTACGCGTCCGCCTGGCGAGGCGTCAATGCGCCAGCTTGTCAGCTGGAAGTGGCATTACCGGAGCGTATTGCGATGGCTACCGATCTCGACGATACCGACATGCGTCATTCCGCAGCGGACAGCCGGTACTCCGGCTTCGATCGCGCGGGCCCCGACGAATTGGGCGAACCCCCTCCGCGTTTCGGCCGCCTGGCGCTTTGCCTCGCGGCGGCGGGGGCGCTGACCTTCGGCGTGATGGGCACCGTCGCGTATGGCGTCTGGTTCAACGAGGATCAGCAGACGTATGCGGAGGCCATCGCGGGTGCGCGCGAGGCACTCGGTTCGCCGGCATCGGGCGGGGTGCCCACCGTGGCCGTCGCGCACGCGCCGGATGAGGCCACCACGCAGTCGGCGGATCAGCCGGCGCCTCAGTCAGTGGATCAGTCAGCGCCTCAGCCGGCCCCACAGTTGGCCGTGCAGTCCCCCGCGCCAGCCGTCGCGCTCGAAGCGAACGGCGCGAACCGCGCCTTCGAGGACACCAATCCGACCGTCTGGTCCGGGCCGATCCACCCGAACTCGCCCGACCCGAGTCTCGCGACCACGCTGGCCGATACGCCGGTCGATGACGCGGCCGATACTTCGGTCGGAACGTCGGCCGACAGACCCCCGGCGTCCATCGCTCCCGCGCCATCCCCGCGCGCCACGAAGCACGCCGCGAATGCCGCCGAGTCCAACGCGCAGTCCGCTACCGGCCACAGCACGAGGGAAACGCGGCTCGCGCAGCAGGAGCGGCGCGCGTCGTCGAAGCACAAGGACGGTCTGTTCGCGCGGATCGGGCAGTTCTTTCGACGCGTGAGCTATCGTCAACATGACAACGGACGACAGCAACAAGATCCCTACACCCATCCCTGAGCGCGCCGTCGTCGGGCTAGCCGGGCCAGCCGGGTTGCGCGGCACCGCGCACGCGCGCGTGCGCGTGCCGGGCTTCCGGTTGGGGCCCGCGAGCGTCGCCGTGGCCGCGCTGTTGTGTCTGCTGTTCGGCCTGCTGTATGTGGCGATGCAGATCCGCACGGTGTTTTCCGATCAATTGAAGCAGGAGTACGCGAGCCTCGTGCTCGAAGCCGTCGAGCGCGTCGACAGCGCGCGCGAACAGCTGGCCGTGTGGCAGCGGATGGTCGACGCCCCGGCGAGTCATGCCGCGTCGTTCGTGCCGGCCTATGACGCGGCGCGCGCCGAACTCACGCGGCGTTTCGCGTCGCTCGTGGCACTCGTCAACGCAAGTCCGACACCGACGCCGCCCATGCCAGCGATTTCCACGACGCAGGCCACGCCCGAGGCCGTCGCGGCGGTGCTCGCCAGCGTCTCCTCCTACTGGCGCGCGCAACGCGACGCGTCGAGCACCGACGTGCGGCTGCGCGTCGCGCACGTCGCGCGCACACTGATCGCGCTCGCCGCGCTGCTGTTCTGCATGCTGCTGACGGCGCTCGGCATGTACGCGAAGCGCAACCGGCAGCTTGCGGGGCAGTCGCACGAGTTCGAGCACGCGTCGCTGCACGATTCGCTGACCGGCCTGTCGAACCGCCGCAAGCTGCTGGCCGCGCTCGACGCCGCCGCAAAAACCGCGCGGACCTCGGTCTACGAGCAACGCCTCGCCGTGCTCTATGTCGACCTCGACGGCTTCAAGCAGGTCAACGATTCGTTCGGCCACCGCACCGGCGACGAATTCCTCGCCGCGGTGTCCGCGCGATTTCGCGCCTCGGTGCGCAAAGGCGATCTGGTCGCGCGCATCGGCGGCGACGAGTTCGCGGTGCTGGTGCGCACCTTCGCGGGCGACGAGGAGTTGGCCGAGATCGCGCGCCGGCTGATCGCCTGCGTGGTCGAGACCGACGCGCAGATGGGGATCGGCAGCGTGCGCGCGAGCGTGGGCATTGCGAGCTATCCCGACGACGTCGACGATCACCGCCGTCTGGTCTCCGCCGCCGATGCCGCGATGTATCAGGTCAAGCGCGACGGCAAGAACGGCTTCGCGTTCGCGGCGCAGACGGGCAGGGAGGCGGCGTTGTGAAGCTGCCTGCCTGCTTGCACGTCACTGAGCGTCACTGAGCGTCACTGATCCTCATTGCGCCACTCGGTCAGCTGTTCCCGTTCATTCACTTCGAGATACGAAGGCCGCGCGCGCAGCCTGCGGATATAGCTCGCCAGATGCGGCCAGCCGACGGTCGCCGGGCGCGGCATGTTACGGGTCCAGCGCATCAGCACGAGCGCGAGCATATCGGCGGTGCCGAGCCTGTCGCCCGCGAGATAGTCGTGTCCGGCGGCGAAGTGCGTGTCGAGCCGCGCGCACGCTTCTTCGATGCGACGTCGCGCGAGCGCGCGCACCGCGTCGGCGCCAGCCGGGTCGCCGTCGCTGCCGGCGTAGAACCAGTCGCGCATCGCGGGCAGCAGCGTGTTGGCGAGATAGATCATCCATTCGAACCATGGCGCGCGTGCGGCCGACCCCGGCGCGGGCGCGAGGCCGGCATCGGCATGACGCTCGGCCAGCAGCATCAGCAGCGCGGCCGATTCGTGCCGCGGCACGCCATCGACGACCAGGGTCGGCACGCGCCCGGCCGGATTCAGACGCAGATACTCGGGATCGTGTTGCTGGCCCGTGTCGATATCGACGAGGCGCGCTTCGAACGGCACGCCCAGTTCGAGCAGCATCCAGTGGACCGGCATGCTGGCCGCGCCGGGAGAGTAGTAGAGAACGTAGGACATGCAGGGGCTCCGTGGATCGATGGGAGAGCGGGCGAGCCGTGAACAGAAAGCATAAGGGGCTGTCGCCGAAGCGGACAGCCCCTTTTTGATGCGCTACGCGGTTGCGTACTTACCAGCGCGCGCTCGAAACAGAAAGTCTCGAATCGCGCCCGTGCTCGACCCCGTCAATGCACCGACGCATGCTTCTCCTGTTCGGCCGCGCTCGGCTGCGTCATTGCGCTGACGATCACGAACACGATCACGTTCACCGCGAGCGCGAGGAAGCCGATGTTGACGTCCTTCAGCGCATCGGGCAGGAACGGCATGAGCTGGCCGACGCTCCAGTGCAGCGTCGTGCTCAGCGTCACCACCGCGACACCTGCGAGGATGCCGCAGAACGCGCCTTGCTTCGTCGCGCGGTTGCGCGGGGCCAGGCTGCAAATCACGGCCGGGAACAGTTGCGTGACGAAGCTGTAGCCCATCAGCAGCAACGCGACGATGGTTTCGCCGCCGTTCAGCGTGAAGGCGACCGCGACCAGCGCCACGACCGGCACGAGGAAACGCGCGATCGTCGCGACCGACGCGTCCGACGCGTTGCGGTTCACCATGCCGCGATAGACGTCGTTGGCGAGCAGGGTCGACGCCGACGTCAGGATCATCGAGCCGGGCACCAGCGCGGTCAGGATCCCGGCCGCGCCGATCACGCCGACGAACCACGGATCGAACGTCTGCAACGACAGGCGGAACAGCGACAGATCGATGTCGGCGCCCTTCAGACCCGGCACTCGCAGCGTCGCCGCGAAGCCCACGAAGAACACGAACAGCAGGATCAGCTGATAGAGCGGCAGGATCGCGGCATTGCGGCGGAAGATCCGCTCGTCCTTCGCCGTGAAGATCGAGCCGAACGTATGCGGCCACATGAAGAAGCCGAGCGCGGTCAGCAGCACCGTCGACTGGAACCACACGACGCTCGAACCGCGCGCCGGGAAGGTCAGGAAACCGGGACGGGCGGCGTCGATCGTGCGGAACATCGCGCCGAAGCCGCCGTAGTAGTGCAGCGGCAGATAGATACCGAGGAACAGCACGATCGCGAGAATCAGCGTGTCCTTGACCACCGAGTTCCACGCGGAGCCGCGCACGCCCGACACGATCACGTAGGAGGTCACGACGATCGCGCCGATCCAGATCGCCGCCGTCGACGAGATCGCGCCATACGACGCGGTCGCGACGATGATGCCGAGGCCCTTCAATTGCAGCACCAGATACGGAATCAGCGCGGCCACGCCGACCAGCGCGACCAGCGTGCCGAGCGCGGGGCTCTCGTATTTGCGCGTGAAGAAGTGCGGCTGCGACACGAGACGATGCGTCTTCGCGTAGCGCCAGATCGGCGGCAGCATCCAGTACGACAGGATGTACGCGAGCGTGCCGTACGCGAGGATGTAGTAGACCGGTGCGCCCTTGCCGTACGCGAAGCCGCTGCCGCCGAGGAACGTGAAGGTCGTATAAATTTCGCCGGCCATCAGCAGGAACACGAACGCGGTGCCGAAGCTGCGGCCGCCCACGCTCCACTGCTCGAGGCTCATGTCGTGGCCGCGCCGTGCGCGCATCCCGAGGAACAGCGCGAACAGCGTGACAGCAGCGATGATGACGAGTGCGCTCATGGGCGAACCTCCTCGCCATCGGCGGCGACGTGTCGGTTGGTCGGATCGAGGTTGTAGATGATCGCCATGATGATCGAGCTCAACACCACCCACATGACGATCCAGGCCAGCACGAACGGCATGCCGAGCACGAGCGGCTCGACACGATTGACAAACGGAACACCGACCAGCATGCCGATGAACGGCAGCGCGGCGAGTACACGAAGCAGCATGTGGGCAACTCCTCGAAGCAGTAGATATGTGTCGTTGAAATTCCGGCTTCGCTGAGGACTGTATGCCGGATACTTCGGTCCCGTAAAGCAGGTCAAAATAAATCCAGGGCTTTCGACCGTTGCAGATGCATCTTTCCGGCCTGGATTGCTGCACTGCAAGGCGGGACGCGCGATGGCGCGCAGGGTGTCGCGAGGCTTTTCTGCAGGGTGACTGGCGCGCCGCGATATCATCTGCGAGCATGGCAGCATTTTCCGGACCGCAAACGCAGACACACGGACACGCACATGGTCGAAAGTCTGATCTCGGACATCATGTTTGGCTTTATCGGCTTGATCAGCATCATCAATCCGTTCAGCGGCGCGTTTGTTTTTCTGGACCGGACCGCGTCGTTGACCCTCGACGAGCGCCACGTGCTTGCCCGCAAGATCGCGATCAACGCGGCCTGCGTGCTGCTGGTCGCGTTCTTCATCGGCACGCCGATCCTGCATTTCTTCGGTATTTCGATGGAGGCGTTGCGCATCGGCGGCGGCCTCGCGCTCGCCGTGGGCGGCTGGCAAATGCTCAATGCGCCCGACACGCCGGTGGGCGAGCAGACGGAGGTCAAGCGCGTCGACGCCGAAAACGCGATGTCGCGCGCGTTCTTTCCGCTGACCATCCCGCTGACCACCGGGCCCGGCTCGATCGCGACCGCGATCGCGCTCTCCGCGAATCGCACTCACAAGCTGTCGGCGTTCCTGATGTCGAGCATCGCTTCGGTTGCCATCACGTTCGCGGTGGCCGTCACCGTGTATCTGATCTACAGTCGCGCGACGATTCTGGCGCGCTACCTCGGCGTCGAGGGCACCAAGGTCGCATTGCGGGTGTCGGCGTTCCTGCTGCTGTGCATCGGCGTGCAGATCATCCTGACCGGCGTGTCCGAATTCCTGATTCCGATCGCGACGATGCGGCCGCCGGCAGGCTAGCGCCGCGTCGTCGATTTCAACGCGTAAGCAGCATCGCGCTGAGCACCGTGAACACCGTCGACGGCAATTCGGCGAGGCGGCTCACCACGACGTTGCGCGGATAGAAGTCCTCGACCGCGTCGGTCAGCACGCCAATCCCCACCAGTTCGATGCCGCGCTTCGCGATCGCCGCGACGCGTTCGCGCAGGTCGCTGCGCAACACCTGCGGATCGCCGTCGCCGGTCGACGGATAGCCGTCGGAAAACACCATCAGGATGCGCCGCCCGGCTTGATGATCGGCGAGCCGCGTCGCGGCCCACGCGAGCGCTTCGCCGTCCGGGTTCTCGTGGCCGCAGTCGATCCCGGCGATCCCGCTTAAGTCCGTCGCGCCGAAGCGTTTGTACACTTTCAGATCGAGCCGTTCGACGAAGCGGTTATAGCGCCGCAAATCCGCGCCGCCGGCCAGTTGCCGCTCATAGAGCTGCCGCATCGGCGCGGATTCGAGCGAGCAATAGCCGAGCACTTCGCAATCGAACGACAACTGCGTGAGCGCATCGCACAGCGCGGTCGCGCAGAGCCGCGCGAGTTCGATCTTGCGTCCGGCCATCGAACCGCTACGGTCGATCAGCAGCGTCACCGCGACGTCGCGTCCTTTGGCCGCCCGCTGCGTGCGAAACGGCGTGCGGTAGCCGGGCGAGGTCGCGAGCCTGGCCAGCGCGGTGCGGTCGATTTCGCCACGCTCCTGCTCGCGCCGCCAGCGGGTGCGCTCGTCGGCGCTCAGCGCGCGTTCGAGTTTGTCCTTTAGCGGCGCAGTATCGGCGCGGGCTTGCGCGCGCAGTGCGCGCCATGTCGCGCTGTCGCCGTGGCCGGTGAGGTCAGCGATCACGTCGAACTCG
>DATAQT010000175.1:0-4508 GCA_036264535.1 Paraburkholderia sp.
AGGATTCGAAGGTGGTTGTATGCTGGATCGTGAAGGCTTTCGCCCGAACGTCGGCATCATCCTCTTGAACGCGCACAACGAGGTGTTTTGGGGCAAACGGCTCCGTGAACATTCCTGGCAGTTTCCGCAAGGGGGCATCAAATATGGTGAGACCCCCGTGCAAGCGATGTATCGGGAGTTACACGAGGAGACCGGGCTGCTTCCTGAGCACGTCAAGGTGATCGGTCGCACGCGCGACTGGTTGCGTTACGAGGTGCCTGACAAGTTCATCAAGCGCGAAGTACGCGGTCATTACCGCGGCCAGAAACAAATCTGGTTTTTGCTCCGGATGGTAGGACGCGACTGCGACATCTGTTTGCGCGCCACCGACCACCCTGAGTTCGATGCGTGGCGTTGGAATGAGTATTGGGTACCGCTCGACTGTGTGATCGAGTTCAAGCGGGATGTGTATCAGTTGGCGCTGACGGAGCTGTCCCGTTTCATGCGCCGACCTGCGCCGCGTGCGGAAAAACCTGTCGGGCATCATATGTCGCGTTATCCACGGATAGCGTCCTCGATGCAAAGCCCGCCGGATTCCACGGTAAACACAGTGGTCACGACCGTGACTACGGTGAGTTCGGTCAGCGTCGAAACATCGACGCGCGTGCTGGTCGTGCCGGATTGCGGTCCCGGCTCACGGGATGCGAACATGAGACCGGAGCGCGAGCGCGAAACGGCCGAAGCCGATGAGGCAGTCGCCCCGTTAGTCCGACGAAGCGTGCGCGATTAACCATTCCAGGCGGCGGCCCACGCCGCCTCTCTCTGGCGCGGCTTTCGGGCCGCGTCCGTCTTTCGAGGGAATCAGATTGAAAGCATTTGCACTCGCCGTGGCGTGCGTCGCCACCGGCGCCCTGCTGGCAGGCTGTTCGAGCGCCGGCAAACCGACCAACAAAGACGACAGCGAGTTCACCTATCTGCTGGATCGCAAGAGCAACTGGGTTGAAAACAAGGTCGACACGTTGCCGCCGCTGCCCACCGACGCGAACCTTCTGCCATTCGAGGTCTCCGGCAATACGCCACTGCATTTCGCGATCGACCCAAAGTCGGTCAGCGTCGGCGACGACGGCGTCGTGCGTTACACGGTAGTCGTCACGAGCCCGGGCGGCGCGCGCAATGTCAATTACGAGGGCATTCGCTGCGACACGTACGAATGGCGCCAGTACGCGGGCCTGAACGCCGATCACGACGGGTGGGACAGGACGGTCGCCAACCAGTTTTCGCGCATCGAGGACGGCGCGCTGAACGCGTACCAAGCCGCGCTGTATCAGGACTATATGTGCGCGAACAAGATTCCGACCGGCAGCGCGCAGCACATCGTCGAAAACATCCGCTACAAGCGCACGCAGACGTCACAGATTCACTGAAACCGTTTGCGCGGCGCGCGCCTGGTTCAGGCGTGTCGCTTGTGCATAACGATAAAAAGCCGTTCCAGCCTGCGCTGGAACGGCTTTTTTATGAGCGCGATGTGCGCGTCGCCTGAAAGATCAAAGCAGCACGAGATTGTCGCGATGAATCAGCTCCGGTTCGAGCATATAGCCGAGCACCGACTCGATCTCGCCGCTCGGACGCCGCTGGATCAGCTTCGTTTCCGCGCTGCTGTAGTTCGTCAAACCACGTGCGACCTCGCGCCCTGACGCGCTCAGGCACGCGATCACCTCGCCGCGCGCGAACGCACCCTGCACGCCTACGATGCCGATTGGCAGCAGGCTCTTGCCGCCGGCGGTCAGCTTTTCGACCGCGCCGTCGTCGATGACGACGTGACCGCGCACCTGCAGGTGATCAGCCATCCATTGCTTGCGCGCAGCCATGCGCGCGGTGCGCGCGATCAGCTGGGTGCCAATTGCCTCGCCCTCTGCGAGCCGCAGCAGCACGTCAGCCTCGCGCCCGCTCGCGATCACCGTATTGGCACCGCTATGCGCCGCGCGCTTTGCGGCGAGAATTTTAGTCAGCATACCGCCGCGGCCGAGGCTCGAGCCCGCGCCGCCCGCCATCGCCTCGAGTTCTAGCGCGCCTGCATCGGCTTGCTGGACGAGCGTCGCGCTCGGGTCCTTACGCGGATCGGCGGTGAAGAGACCTTGCTGGTCTGTCAGGATGATCAGCGCGTCGCCCTCGATCAGATTGGCGACCAGCGCGCCGAGCGTGTCGTTGTCGCCGAATTTGATTTCGTCGGTGACGACCGTGTCGTTCTCGTTGATGATCGGCACGACACCGAGCCGCAGCAGCGTGAGCAGCGTGGAGCGCGCGTTCAGATAGCGCTCGCGGTCGGCGAGGTCGGCGTGCGTAAGCAGGATCTGGGCGGTCTGGATCGAGTGCTCGGCGAAGCGGCTTTCGTACACCTGCGCGAGGCCCATCTGCCCCACCGCCGCGGCCGCCTGCAATTCATCTATTTCGCGCGGCCGCTTTGTCCAGCCAAGCCGCTGCATGCCCTCGGCGATCGCGCCCGAGCTGACCAGCACCACTTCCTTGCCCTGCGCGCGCAGCGCGGCAATCTGCGCGGCCCAGCGGCCGATCGCCTCATGATCGAGGCCGCGCCCGTCGTTCGTGACGAGGCTCGAGCCGACTTTGACGACCAATCGCCGTGAATCTGCGATGACGGAACGCATTGTGCGCTGTCTCCCAAGATGACGCGTGATGCATGCCGGCACCCGCCGCTGGCGCCGGCGTTCGAGTTGTTATTCCTGCGGATCGGTGCTGGCTTCGCCAGTCGCAGCCGACGCTTGCGTTCCTTCGCGGAAACGCACGTCGGAGGCAAGGTCTTCGGCTTCAGCCGCGCGCTGCGCGTCGGAATGCTCGGCGAGGTAGTCGAACACCGCGTAGCAAAGATTTTCACAGCCCTGGCCGGTCAGCGCCGAGATCTCGAAAACCGGACCGTCCCAGCCGAAACCTTCGCGGAAAGCCGCCACGCGCGCTTCGCGATCGTCTTCGGGCACCATGTCCAGCTTGTTCAGCACAAGCCAGCGTGGCTTCTGATAAAGCTCTTCGCCGTACTTGCGCAGCTCGTTGACGATAGCATTCGCTTCCACAACCGGATCGATCGATTCGTCGAACGGCGCGATGTCGACGATATGCAGCAGCAGACCCGTGCGCTGCAGGTGACGCAGGAACTGATGGCCGAGGCCGGCGCCTTCCGCCGCGCCTTCGATCAGCCCCGGAATGTCCGCGATCACGAAGCTGCGGCTCGGCCCGACGCGCACGACGCCGAGATTCGGCGCGAGCGTGGTGAACGGGTAGTCGGCGATCTTCGGTTTTGCGTTCGACACCGACGAGATAAACGTCGACTTGCCCGCGTTCGGCATGCCGAGCAGACCGACGTCAGCCAGCACCTTCAGTTCGAGGCGCACCATGCGGCGCTCGCCCGGCTTGCCGTCGGTCTTCTGACGCGGCGCGCGGTTCGTGCTGGACTTGAAATGCAGGTTGCCGAGCCCGCCCGCGCCGCCCTGCGCGATTTGCACGCTCTGGTTGTGCTCGGTCAGATCGGCAATCAACTCGCCTGTTTCCATGTCCGTGATCGTGGTGCCGACCGGCATGCGCAGCGTGATGTCGTCGCCGCCCTTGCCGTAGCAATCCGAGCCACGGCCGTTTTCGCCGTTGCGCGCCAGATGTTTTTTCGCGTAGCGGTAATCGATCAGCGTGTTGATGTTGCGATCCGCGATTGCGATCACGCTGCCGCCCCGGCCGCCGTCACCGCCATCGGGGCCGCCGAACGGAACGAACTTCTCGCGGCGCATCGACGCGCTGCCATCCCCTCCGTCGCCGGCGATGACTTCAATCCTCGCTTCGTCAATGAACTTCATGCGTTACTCCATCCCGTGGTGTACTGCCCGATTCGATGCAGGGTTTGATACTGATTGGATGCTGCTATTTTGCCGCGCGCGACGCGCGTTGATCAATCGACCGAACGGCATAGTCGCCAGCGATGAGCGCTCGGCTGCGCGGCTTCGGCGCCATGCTAAAGAGGCGCCGCAATAAAAAAGGCCCCGCGAACTTCGCGGGGCCTTTTCCGGTCCTGAAGCCCGTGCCTGAATTAACTCAGGCTGCCGGGACGACGGAGACGGTGTGCTTCTTCGCCGCGCCCTTCGTCGAGAACTGGACGTGGCCGTCCTTCAGCGCGAACAGGGTATGATCCTTGCCCATGCCGACGTTCTCACCAGCGTGCATGCGCGTACCGCGCTGACGCACGATGATGCCACCAGCGTTGATAGCCTGGCCGCCGTAAACCTTAACGCCGAGGCGTTTCGATTCGGAGTCGCGGCCGTTCCGGGACGATCCGCCTGCCTTTTTGTGTGCCATTTGATTTGCTCCTTAACCGGTGCGCTTACGCGTTGATGGCGTCGATGCGCAGTTCGGTATAGTTCTGGCGGTGGCCGCCATGCTTCTGGTAGTGCTTCCGGCGACGCATCTTGAAGATGGTCACTTTTGCGTGACGACCTTGCGACACGACGGTAGCCTTGACGGAAGCCCCACTGACC
>DATAQT010000184.1:0-10805 GCA_036264535.1 Paraburkholderia sp.
GAACAGATGATTGACCACGAGACCGACGACGATCGGCAGCCCGACGATCTGCAGGATGCTCATCAGCATGCCGTGCACGTCGACGACGATTGACGCGTCGACGTAAAGACGGGTCAGCAGCGGCGTCGCGAACACGCCGACGAGCGTCGACAGCGCGCTGATCGTCACCGACAGCGCCACGTCGCCGCGCGCGAGATAGATCATCACGTTCGACGCGGTGCCGCTCGCGACGCTGCCGACCAGCACCATGCCGGCGGTCAGGTCGGGCGGCATGCGCAGCGCCTTCGCGATGACCCACGCGGCGAGCGGCATCACGAGATAGTGCAGCACGATGCCGGCGATCACGGGCGCGGGGCGCGCAAACACGCGCAGGAAATCGGCGGCCGAGAGCGTGACGCCCATCGACAGCATGATGATCGTGAGGAGCGTGGTGACGTGCGGCGCGACGCCGGCGAACGAGGCCGGAGAAAAATACGCGGCGACTGAGACGAGCACGGCCCAGAGCGGGAACAGGCGGGTGACGCGGGCAAGCATGGCGGGGTGGTCCTTGGTTATGTTGTGTCGCGAGAAAGCGGGGGCTGCGGCGGCGTGGCCGGGCGGGGCTGCCTCGGGCGGCGGCGATCATCCTTGCGGCGTTTGGTGCGCCGGAGAGGGTGATGCGTCTACGGCACGCGCCGTGGGCGAGCGCGAGCGCCCGCGCACCGCGGCGGCCATTTTACCTTTTGCAGGGAGTGCTTCAGGAGTGGGGCTTACCGCTACTTCGCTCAGATCGATCGCGCGGGCGGCGTCACCGCTCCCGCCGCCGGGGCTTGCCGCAGACTCAGCCGATGAAAGCGCAGCGTCATCAGCAGCGCGACGCTCGCGAGTCCTGCCGCGAGGCCCCACCACAAACCGCGCGCGCCGAGGCCCGCGTGGAACGCGAGCAGATAGCCGGTCGGGAAACCGATCACCCAGTAGCCGAACGCGGCGGCGATCATCGGCACGCGCGTGTCCTTCAGGCCGCGCAGACAGCCCGAGCCGACCGCCTGCATGCCGTCGACGATCTGGAAAATCGCCGCCACGCCGAGCAGCGAACTGGCGAGCGCGATCGTCGGCGCATTGGCCGGGTCGTCGAGATGCAGATACAGACCGACGATCCAGTGCGGCGCGGTGATCAGCACGAGGCCCGACATCGACATGAAGCCGACGCCCAGCGCGAGCGCGACGAAGCCCGCGTGGCGCGCGGCGAGCGGCTGCCCGGCGCCGGCCCAGTAGCCGACTCGCACGTTGGCCGCCTGGCCGATCGACAGCGGCACCATGAACGCGACCGAGGCGACGTTCAGTGCGATCTGATGCGCGGCCAGCTGCGACTCGCCGAGCAGGCCGACCATCAGACCGGTCGCGAGAAACAGCGTCGACTCGACACCGTAGGTGATCGCGACGGGCCAGCCGATACCGAACAGCTCGCCCATCAGCGGCAGCCTGGGCCGCGTCGCGACGACGAAATGCCGGAAGCGCGGCCGCAGATGCAGTAGCGCCATCAGCACGAGCGCGGTCAGCCACACGGTGATCGTGGTCGCGGCCGCCGAGCCGAGAAAGCCGAGCCGCGGTAGCCCATACGCGCCGTGGATGAGCCCGTAGTTCAGGAAGCCGTTCACGCCGACGCTCGCAATCGACACCCACAACAGCCGTCGCGCCGCGCCGATCGCCGGCAGAAACGAGCGCATCAGGCCGACGCCGATCAGGCTCGCGGGTGCGCCCCAGCGCAACACCGCCGCGTACCGGCCGACGTTGTGCGCGAGCAGGCCCGGCTCGCCGACCGCGAGCAGGATCCGCGAGGCGAACGACAGCAGGATGAACGCCGGCACCGACAGCAGCACCGAAAGCACGAAACCGGTCCAGTAGATATGGGGCACGCGGCCGTCGTTCTGCGCGCCGCGCGCGTGCGCGACGCTGACGCTGACGGAGGTCAGCACGCCCTGCAGCAGCGTGACGACGACGAAAAAGAGGTTCGCGCCGAGGCCGCCGGCGGCGAGCGCATCGGGGCCGAGTGAGCCGAGAAGGATCGTGTCGGTGACGCTCATTGCCATCTGCGACAGTTGCGCGATCGCGAGCGGCGCGGCGAGCCGCGCGGTGTCAGCCGCGTGGCGGGATAGGGTCGGCGGCCGGCTGGTCGCTCGGGTGAAGCTGTGAGTCATCGAATGCGTACGGCGAAAGGTGGCGGCAGCGGTGGCGGCAACGAGGGGCGGGCGCGGGCGGCGGCGGGTGGCATCGCGCTGCGCGCTCCGAGGGCGGTGGAGCGGCGCGGCAGCGGGCGGGAAAAATCCGCGGCGCGGCGGCGAGTCGGTCAGCCGACTGCTCGCCCGTGGCGCGGTCCGTCGTTTACCTGTCGAAACCGACAGCTTATTGCCTCGGCCGGCCGATGTCGATGGACAACGCACAATTATGGTGCGCGCCGTTCTGCGAATTTTCGGACTGAGGTCAGCCTTCGTGGACTGCGATGCGTGTATCGCCGAGCAGCACGACCTGGCCCGCGCGGATCTTGCAGGTCTTACGCGTCTCGACCCGGCCGTCAACCATCACGGCGCCGTCCGCGACCATCATCTTCGCGGAGCCGCCGCTGTCCGCGAGGCCCGTGATCTTGAGCAGATTGTGCAGTTCGACGTACTCGCCGGTCAGCGTGAAATTGAGGTTGGGCATGGCGTTTGCACCTTGAGGCACGGGTTCGCGTTGGGGGTTCGCATCATAAGGCAAGTGCACGCGGCGCGGCGGCGCGTGGCCATCGTGCCTCGGTCGGATCATGCATCGAGCCTCGCGCGCAAGCAATTGAAAGCAGATGTTATTCAATTGTCGGAAAGTGAAACGTTCCGTAACACTGGTCGTGCCGACCGGATTTCACTCATAAAGTGCAGTTCAGCAGCAAAGCCCGCTGCTGTTTCCGGGAACGCTTCCCGGCCATGCAGCCAGCGACGCACAGACCGGGCGAGGCGCGTAGGACATTCCGTCATCACGACGCCGAAGAGTTCGCCCGTGTCACAACAACTCCAGAGAGGATAGCCATGACCCAGATTCGTTCGCTTTTGATCGGTACCGCCCTCACTGCTTTTGCCGCGACGGCCGCCGTCGCGCAGACCGCGCAGCCGGCAGCAGGCCTCGGCGCTCAGGCGCAGATGCAGACCCAGGGCGCCGTCGACGCGGCGCCGCCTGCGGCTGGCGCGCAGGGCATGCAGATGCCGCCTTCGGCGCAAGGCATGCGGCAAGTCCCGGGCGCCCCCGCCGCCCAAGGCGTCGAGGCTCCGCCGCCGGCTCGTTTGACGGCCTCGGGCTCGACCGACCCGCTCGTGCAGAAGCGCGACGCCGACGCGAAGGCCAACGCCGAGTATCGCGCGGCGAAGAAGACGTCGAAAGCGGAATTGAACGCGCAGCAGAAGGCCGCGAAGGACCAGTACAAGGCGCAGGTGCGCGGCGCGAAGCTTAACCAGAAGGCGGACAAGCAGACCGCGAATAACGACATGAAAATGAATATGGAAGGGCAGGCTGCCGCGCAGGCCGATGGCGCCGACGTCAAGCATTAAGCCATGCCGGATGCCGCGGCGAGCGGGTCTGTGAGGCTCGCGCGCCGCCGGCGTCTCTCGGTTAGCAAGATGTACCTCAGGGAGATCTCAGATGAACCTCAATCGTTCCACCAGAAACCGGATTTACGCCGCGCTGATCGCGGGTTGCCTGTCGTCGGCCGTGTTCGCGCAGACGGCCGACCCGGCCGCGGCGCCCGCCACGCACGCGGACAAGAAGGCCGCGAAGGAACAGACGAAGGCCGACAAGAAGGCCGCGGTCGCCCAGGCGAAGGCGGACAAGACCAAAACCGACGCGCAGGCCGACGCTGACAAGGCCAGCGCCGACGCCAATCTGAAGGACACGAAGAAGCAGTAGCGTGCGGCGTCGACCGGCGGCCCGGCGCAGGCCTGTCGACGCATAGGGCGCATCAGGTAAGCGCTCAAAAAAAGGGCGCTTGTCGCGTAGGGTTGTATGGATATACAGTGTGCGTCGCATCCTGAAAATCCATCCAACCCCGCGAACCGATCAGTGTCCACCGTCGCCGAATCCGCTCCGTCGTTCGATACCGCCGCCTGGCTTGCGAAGCTCAACGATGCCCAACGCGAAGCCGTCGAATACGGCACCGGCGCGCCAGACGCGCTGCCCGGCGCGCTGCTCGTCATCGCGGGCGCCGGCTCCGGCAAGACCAACACGCTTGCGCACCGCGTCGCCCATCTGGTGGTGAAGGGCGCCGATCCCCAGCGCATCCTGCTGTTGACCTTCTCGCGCCGCGCGGCGCTCGAAATGACCCGCCGCGTCACGCGCATCGCGGGTGTCGCGGCCACCACCGTCGGCGCTCGTGCCGCGCTGGCGCAGGGGCTCACGTGGGCGGGCACGTTCCATAGCGTCGGCGCGCGGCTGTTGCGCGAATACGCGGATCTGATCGGCCTCGCGCCCGCGTTCACCATCAACGACCGCGAAGATTCCGCGGACCTGATGAACCTCGTGCGCCACGAGCTTGGGCTGTCCGCGAAGGAGCGGCGCTTTCCGGCGAAGGGGACCTGCTTCGCGATCTACTCGCGTGTCGTCAACACGGGCGCATCGCTCGGCCAGGTGCTGGACAGCGCGTTTCCGTGGTGTCGCGAGTGGGAGGACGATCTGCGCCGGCTGTTCGCCGCGTATGTCGACGCGAAACAGAAGCAGAGCGTGCTCGATTACGACGATCTGTTGCTGTACTGGTCGCACATGGCCGCGGAACCGGCCATCGCGGCCGATCTGTCGGCGCGCTTCGATCACGTGCTGGTCGACGAATATCAAGACACCAACCGCCTGCAGGCGTCGATCCTGCTCGCGTTGAAACCGGACGGCCGCGGCCTGACCGTAGTCGGCGACGACGCGCAGTCCATCTATTCGTTTCGCGGCGCGACCGTGCGCAATATTCTCGACTTTCCCGCGCAGTTCGACCCGCCCGCGAGGCAGGTCACGCTCGAGCAGAACTACCGCTCGACCGCGCCGATTCTCGCCGCGTCCAACGCGGTGATCGAGCTCGCGAGCGAGCGTTACACGAAGAATCTGTGGACCGACAAGGCGTCGGCGCAGCGCCCGCGCCTCGTCACGGTCGCCGACGACGCGGCGCAGGCTCGCTACGTCGTCGAGCAGGTGCTCGAAGCGCGTGAGCAGGGCATGAAGCTGAAGTCGCAGGCAGTGCTGTTTCGCGCCGCGCATCACAGCGCCGCGCTCGAGATCGAGCTCACGCGTCGCAATATTCCCTTCGTCAAGTTCGGCGGGCTGAAATTTCTCGACTCGGTGCATGTGAAGGACGTGCTCGCGGTGCTGCGCTGGGCCGAGAATCCACGCGATCGCGTCGCCGGCTTTCGCGTCGTGCAGCTGCTGCCGGGCGTCGGTCCCGCCACCGCGGCGAAGGTGCTCGACGACATCGTCACGCGCGCGCAGGGTGGCGATCCGGTCGCGACCGCCGCCGGCGTGCTGGCGGCGTTTGCGGCGCCCGCGCGGGCGCAGGAAGACTGGCATCCGTTCGTCAGACTGATGTCGAGCGTGTACGGGCGGCAGACGCCGTGGCCCGCCGAGTTCGAAATGGTGCGGCGCTGGTACGAGCCGCATCTGGAGCGCAATCACGAAGATGCCGCGATCCGTCACGCGGACCTGCTGCAGATGGAAAGCCTCGCGGGCACGTATGCGTCGCGCGAGCGCTTCCTGACCGAGCTGACGCTCGATCCGCCCGACGCGACCAGCGACGAATCGGGCGTGCCGCTGATCGACGAGGACTACCTGATCCTGTCGACGATCCATTCGGCGAAGGGCCAGGAGTGGCGCAACGTGTTCGTGCTGAACGGTGTCGACGGCTGCATTCCGTCCGATCTCGGTACCGGCAGCGACGAGGAAATCGACGAGGAGCGACGCCTCCTCTACGTGGCGATGACGCGCGCGAAGGAAGACCTGCATATCGTCGTGCCGCAGCGCTTTTACGTGCACAACCAGACGCATCTGGGCGACCGGCATGTGTGGGCGTCGCGCACGCGCTTCATCGCCACGCCGATGCTGCCGCTGTTCGACGCCCACGCATGGCCGCGGGTGCCCGTGGCCAGCGCGCCGAGCGCGGCGGGACTCGCCGCGGCCGCACAGGCGAAGATCGAGATCGCGGCGAAGCTCAGGAAGATGTGGGATTGAGCGGGTAGCGCCGCGTTGCGATTGACGCGCGGGCAGAGTGCGGCGCTTATCCGGGGACGGGCCGTGCGGCGCGTGCGCCGCGCGGGTCCGCGCAGCCTCAGCGCGACTGCCGCTGCTGTTGCTGCGCGACCGGAGCCGGCGGCACGAAGAAGTTACGCAGCCACGCCGCGAGTCGCGAGAACACGTCGTACGGCTCCTCGACGAAAATGTCCGGCTTGAGGAGCCGCAGATATTCCATGATCTGCTGTGCTTCCTGCTTCTGGAACGTGCCGTGCGAAATGCCGAGCCGCAAGAGCCCGCGCAATTCGCCGAGCTTCTCGCGCGCGGTGCTGCCAACGCTCGTCTCGCACGCAACCTTCGCTTCGTAGACGCGCTGGCGCAACGATTCGACGAGCCGCCACGCCGGCGTCTGCATCACTTCCTCGAGCGCCTGGATGTCCTGCACCGTGCCCTTGATCTGCGCGGCGAGCGGGTCGACCAGCGTCGCGTCGCCTTCCGCTTCCTTGACGATCGCGGCCGCCCACTCGCGGCATTGCTTGGCGAGTTCCTCGGGCGTCCATTCGGAGCGCGCCGCGAAACCGAAGCCGAACTCGCCTGCCTGCTGCATCAGGATCGAGACGACGTCGGGAAACTCCTTGTCGAGCGTGCGCTTGGCCCACGCGTACTGACCACCCTGCAGCATCCGCTGCACCGCGTGCTCGGTGAGCGGCACCATGTTGTCGAGCAGCTTCGCGCGCAAGAAATCCTCGAACGACGGCGTCGCGAACTGCGGATCGAGCTTCAGCGAGACCCGCAAAAAGGCATCGAAGTCCTTGCGCAGCGACGCAATGGTCTCGTCCTTGAGCTTGAGGGTGATTTGACCCATGTGTTATCCCGTTTAATGCGGCCGCGCGCGGCGCGCCGTCGCAAGATCCTCGGGCCAGACGCGGACCGAGGCATTGCGACGCCGGCTACCGACGCGCTTGATTGCAACCTGTTGCCGCGTAACCAGCGGGACGACTCCCGATGAGCGGACCTCGACTGCATATCGGCGGGGTGGAGGGAAACTTGAGGGTGGCCCGGCGACGCGCGAGCCCTTTGGAGGGAAGCTTCGGGCGGCGTGCGCGAGGGTGCGGCTACTTCAGCACGACGCACTGCCACACGAAAAACACGACCAGACCGACCGCGATCGTCAGCAGCGGCCGGCGCGTCAGCGCACTGACGACGATCGCGGCAAGCGCACCGACCAGTTGCGGATTGCGCCAGGTCAACTCGGCGTTGTTGCCATGCGGCGACACGGCCATCGGCACGATGATCGCCGTCAGCACGGTGACGGGCACGAAGCCGAGCGCGGTGCGCAGCAGCGGCGGAAACACGAGCCGGTCGCCGAGCACGAACACGGCCGCGCGGATCAACCACGTAATCGCGGCCATGCCGGCGATCAGAACGACGTAGCTCATCGCGTGGCCTCCACGGTACGGCGCGCGCCGCGCAGGTTCAAACGCGACATCGACAGCACCACGCCGACCGCGACCCCCGCGAACACCGCACCGAGCAGGCCGAGCTTGTACGGCCATGCCTGCCAGAAAAACGCCAGCGTGCCGGCGGTCACGGCCGCCGCTACATAGCGCAGCGCGACCAGTTGCGGCACGACGATCGCGATGAAAGTTGCGACCATCGCGAAGTCGAGACCGAGCGATTGCAGGCCCGGGAAGGCCGCGCCGAACAGCAGGCCGGCGACGGTCCACAGTTGCCAGTTCAGATACATCGCGACGCCGGCGCCGAAGAAGTAGTACGGGCCGACCGTGCCCGGCTCGCGATGCCGGTAGTGCTCCCACGCGACCGCGAAGACTTCGTCGGTGAGCAGCGCGCCGAGCGCCCAGCGCCAGCGCTTCGGCAGGTGCGCGACGTGCGGCGCGAGCGTCGCGCTATACAGTACGTGACGCAGATTGACGACGAGCGTGGTCGCCCAGATCACGGCAAAGCTCGCATGCCCGGCGATCAGCCCGAGCGCGATGAACTGCGCGGAGCCCGCGAAGACGACCAGCGACATCAACTGCCCGTGCCACGGATGCAGCGGGCCGGACGTCACGAGCGTGCCGAAAATCACGCCGAACGGCGCGGCGCCGACCATCATCGGGATGATGTCGCGCGCGCCAGCGGCGAATTCTTTGAGATGGCCGCCCCGGGCGGGCTGGCCTTGGGTGGAATCGGTCAATCTAAGCCTCCATGATTGCGGAAGCATAGCGGCTGACCGGCGTTCTGACTTGTACGTTCTTGCGGCGGGATTGCTGCTGGGTAGCTGGTAAATGATGACAGGCTGACGGAGGGTGGAGTGCGGCGGGACGCTCGCGGCGCGCGGGGTGGGCGCCGGTGGTGCCGTATGGTCCTACGCGCCGCGTTGCGTTCCTTGCCATTGGCCCGGCGGTACGCCGAACATGCGCCGGAAATGCCGGGTGAAGTGGCTCTGGTCGGTGAAACCGCTGGCCGCGGCGACGTCAGTCACCGGGACGCCGGCGCGCAACGGCGCGAGCGCGCGCTGCAGGCGCATCTGATTGCGCCACGCGTGCGGCGGCAAGCCGGTCGATTGTGTGAACAGCCGCGCCGCGTGAAACGGCGACAGACCCGCGGCCTTCGCGACCTCGGCAAGCGTCACCGGTTCGACGAGATCGCCAGTCAGGCGCTCCTGCATCAGTGCGACGCGGGTGTCGTCAGTGGCGATGCGCGCGGATGCGGGACGCGTCTGCGCGTACCGCACGAGCAGCGTGGACAGTGCGTCGAGCATCGCGGCTTCGGCGGCGAGCGCGTCGTCGCCGGCTTCGAGCAGACGGTGGGCATGCGCGAGCCGCGTCGCGAGATCGGCGTCGCGGATCACGCCGGGCGCGAACCACGGCAAGGCCTGCGGCTTGCCGGCGACTTCGTCGGCGAGCGCACGCACGAACTCGACCGGCGCATACATCACGCGATACTGCCAGCCGGCCTCGACCGCCTTCGACCCTGTATGCAACTCGCCCGGATTGATGACCGGCACGCTGCCCGCTTCGGCAACATGGTTCTCGCCGCGATACCGGTAGCATTCCGCGCCCGCGACGATCACAGGGATCGTGTAGGCGTCGTGCCAGTGCGGCGCGAACTCGTGGTCGTGATATTCGGCGGTGAGCAGATCCGCGCCGGGCAGAAGCGGCGTGCGCCAGTAGTGGGCGGAATCGCGGAAACGAGGGGTGGCGGGCATGATGAGAGTTCAGCTTGACCGGTCAGTTTAGCGCGTCGCGGACGGGGACGCCGGCGGGCGCGCTTACGCGAGCCGCTGGTGCCGTCGATGGCCCACTTGCCATTACTTGACCGGAATCGTCGTGCCGGGCGGCATCGGCACGGCGCTCACGCTGTTTTTCGCGCTGCCGCTGACCACGCGGTCGCTGTAGGTCAGATAGACCAAAGCGTTGCGCTTCGTGTCGACCACGCGCACCACGTGCAGCGACTTGAAGATCAACGACATGCTGACCGAGAACACGTCGTCCTTCTGTTTAACGGGGCCAGTGAAATGCAGCGCCCCGACCTGGCGACACGCGATCGACGCCTCGGTCGGATCTTCGGCGATGCCAAGCGTGCCTTTGACGCCACCGGTCCGCGCGCGCGACACGTAGCACGTGACGCCTTGCACGACGGGATCGTCGTACGCCTCGACGACCACGCGGTCAGAACCGGTAACGTGAAAATTCGTGTTGACGCTGGCGAGTTCTTCGCCGTGCGCCGAAGAGAGCAGCAGTGCGCCGACGGCCGCGAGCGCGAAGCCTAACGAGGTGGATTTCATGAGCTTGCCGGGTGAGTGTCTGGAGTGGGCTGGCGCCGGAGAAGGGGTGAAACGTGCGCCGTGAAGCCGCCATCGTATAACGGCGCGGTGTGCGCGTGAGGCCGTCCGGTCGGGGCGTAAAAACAAAAAGGCCCGCATGGATGCGGGCCTTTCAAAATTCTGGCTCCTCGACCTGGGCTCGAACCAGGGACCTACGGATTAACAGTCCGGCGCTCTACCGACTGAGCTATCGAGGAACAGCAGTACAACCTGATCTACATAAAAAAACCCGTCTTGGTTAACGGGCTTTTGAAATTCTTGGCTCCTCGACCTGGGCTCGAACCAGGGACCTACGGATTAACAGTCCGGCGCTCTACCGACTGAGCTATCGAGGAACAGAACAACAACAGCAGAGGAGCGAAATTGTAGAGGCAGCTTATACGTCTGTCAATACCTCTGCGTTCATCTTGATATTAGATCCGAATCGGCAGGGCAGGCGAAAGGCGGCGCTTAGCGCGCGAGCAACGCGAGCTTTTCCTTCACGTCCTTGAACTCGTCGGCTTCCGGCAGCGGTGCTTTGGTCTTGGTGATGCTCGGCCAGTTTTTCGCGAGATCGGCATTCAGCTCGATGAAGTTCTGCTGATCGCCAGGCACATCTTCTTCGGCATAAATAGCGTTCACCGGGCACTCGGCTACGCACACGGCGCAGTCGATGCATTCATCGGGGTCGATCGCGAGGAAGTTGGGACCTTCGCGAAAGCAGTCCACCGGGCACACATCGACGCAGTCGGTATAGCGGCACTTGATGCAGCTTTCGGTCACAACGTGAGTCATT
>DATAQT010000192.1:0-1747 GCA_036264535.1 Paraburkholderia sp.
CTACGATTTCGCCGGCCATCCGCTGGTCAACGCCCATTCCCGCTTTCTCATCGCCACCAGGTTCGGCGACGAGGTCATGATCGAGACGGCGGTCACGGCGCTGCGCCGCTCGAGCTTCAACGTGCACCACCGCCTGTTCAAGGACGGCGCGCTCGCGGTCGAAGGCTTCGAGACCCGGGTGTGGGTGCAAGGCGACCCCGCAAAGGGCACGATGAAAGCCAAGCCCTTGCCGCAAGCCGTGATCGAGCGCCTGTCGCAGAAGTAAGGCGCAGATTTGGTGCGCGCGCGACGCGATCCTGCGTCACGACGGCGCAAGGTTCGAACCAGCAATGGGGCGCCGATAGTCCGTCGTCCGCGTGTCCGCTGCGTCGAATAGAGGGACGCGATCCGCGGCCAAGGTCGCGTCCGCCGCGAACGCCGTCATCGTTTCATAGTCGCGTCTCGCCCAGGTCGCGACCGGAACCGGGCCGGTGAGCAGCATGAAATAGTCGTACCGGGCGCGGCGATCGTTCGCCATGATGAACTGGTAGTGCAGGCGGAAGAAGTCGAAGCGCAGCCGCCGGAAGAGTTGCGGCGAGAGCATATCGCGGAAGCGCAGCATCCAGATCCAAGGATTGCAGCGCGCCTCCCCGGCATGCGCGCCGATTCCTTCGACCGGATCGAAATCCCAAAAATTCATGATGTCCGCGCGCGACTGGCAGTCGACCCACACAATGGACGGCTCGGCCGCGAGCCGCGCGGTGACCGCGCGCAGCTGCACGGCCTTGGGATGCAGCGCCGCGCCCGGCGCGATCGAGCCGAGCGTGAGCAGCACCAGCGGCGGTCCGCGGCGGCCGATATCGGGATCGCGCTCGAGCGCACGCGCGATGACCGCCGGCGCCAAGGCGCCGCCGCCACTGTGACCGACAACGATGATCTCGTCGGCCGCGTCGGCACGGACGGCAGCGATGAGGCGCTCGGCGCAGGCGTCGATCAGCGGATCGAAGCATGACCGCTCGCCCCGGGCGAACGCGCACAGGTGCGGCCAGTGACTGTTGATCTGCACCACGAACCAGCGGTCCGCGAGCGGTCGCAGCAAAGCGAAGATCGCGAACACGCAGGCGATGCCGATGATAAGCGTCAGCAGCACGGGCAAGCCCAGAGCGTGCTCCGCGGCATAGGCGATGAGCCCGCCGCCGACGACCGACAGCACGAGCCACCAGATCAGCATCATCTGGAAGTAGATCAGCACCAGGCCAAAGGCCCACGACGTCCGCAGCACGCGCAGGAGTGCGCCGCTGACGAGGTAGTCGAGCGCCCAGCCGAGCGCGCGCGGGATCTGGCGCGTCATCGGCTCGGCCATGTTGGCGCGGATCATGTGCTCTTGGCGGAGAAACTCGTAGCGGGTCGCAACCCGCCAGTTCGGCCCGGCTGCTTCGACATCCCAGTGCGCAAAGTCCTCCGCGTCGAGCTCGAGCGGCCCGAGCTTGCTCGTGAGCGGCCATATCGTCAGGAAGCGTTTCCACGAGCGCTCGAACAGCCGGTAATAGCCCTCGGCGCCCTGCGGGTCGTAGCCGCCGACATAGATGACGTGTCGCCGGGCGATCAAAGCTTTCTCTGCGCGCATGCTCGATCAGGCACGTGGGCTCGCCACCGCTTCGACCACGGTCATGGCGGGATGCCCGGTCGGGATGGTTCGCGCCAGGCGAAGGCCGGACTGCTCGAACAGGCCGGCATAATCCTCGACCGTGCGCTCGCGCCCGCCGCA
>DATAQT010000409.1:0-8658 GCA_036264535.1 Paraburkholderia sp.
GGCTCCTGCGCGCAGATCAAGGCAGTCTCGAGGACGATCTTCGCCTCTTGGGTATTCATGCAGCTAGGTCAGACCCTGTGGTCAAAGAACCGGATCAAACAGACGATGTGGAACTGAAGACGCGCTCGCCCGATTCTGATCGGTCATATTGATGGGAGCACGCACCGGGGGGGCGGCGAACAGACTTATCGAGCCAGACCCAGCCGGACGGAGCGGCGATATTCCTGAAAGGAATCGCGTGACTGAGCGCCATATTACGCAAAAACGACCGGGGCGTAAAGCCGCGATCCCCGTGCATTTTCTGCCGCGTCGCCGACCCGTGCACTCGCGAGCGCCCGGGCTGAGCCGCCAAAAGGAAAATTTTCACGATTCGTGAGTTCTCCGCTCGCAAGACGCGGCGCGGCGGCCACACCTGCCCGCGCGTTCAGACCCTGGCGTGGCGCGCCATAAACCGCGTCAAGCGCTCGACGCCCGCATCGAGCCGCGCCGTATCGCACGCATAGCACCAGCGCACGAACCCCTCGCCCTGCGGCCCGAACGCGCTGCCCGGCGCCACGCCGAGCCCGACCTCGCGCACCATCGCCTTGCACAGATCGAGACTGCGCGCCGAGCCCGGCATCGAGAAGAACAGATACATCGCGCCCCGCGGCGCCTTCACGTCGACGCCCGGTACCGCCGACAGCGCGCGCATCAGATGGTCGCGCGACGTCCTCAGGTCGAGCACCAGCTCCTGCGTAAAACGCCCGCCCTGCTCGAGCGCCGCGATGCCCGCCTGCTGCACGAACGATGGCGCGCACGACGTGTTGTACTCGACCAGCTTCGCCAGGTCGTCCATCAACGCGGTCGGCGCGACGATCCAGCCGAGCCGCCAACCGGTCATCAGCCAGGCTTTTGAAAACGAATTCACGCAGATCACGCGTTCGTCGCGCGTGGCGAGGTCGAGAAACGACGGCGCGGTGCGCGCGCCGGACGCCTGGGCGGGGCCGTCGTCAGGATAGTAGAGCCGCTCGTAGACTTCGTCCGCGACGATCCAGATGCCGTGACGCCGGCAGTGTTCCAGCACGGTGCGCTGGTCGTCGCGACTCATCACCCAGCCGGTCGGATTGTTCGGCGAGTTGATCATCAGCATCTTCGTGTCGGGCGTCAGCGCAGCCAGCAATCGCCCGACGTCGAGCTGCCAGCCGTGTTCACCATAGCCGAGCGCGACGGTTTCGACCTGCGCGCCGAGAATCTTCGGAATCTCGACCAGATTCGGCCACAGCGGCGTCACCGCGACCACCCGGTCGCCGGCGCCCACCACTAGCTGCGCGGCGAGCATCAGCGCGTTGACGCCCGCGCTCGTCACCGCGACCTGCTCGGGCGACGTCGCGCCGTGCAACTCGCTGACGTAGCCGGCGAGTGCCGCGCGCAACGGCGCGATGCCGAGGTTGTGCGTGTAGAACGTCGCGCCGGCGGCGAGCGCGGCGCTCGCCGCGTCGCGGATAAACGCGGGTGTGACGCGGTCGGACTCGCCGAACCAGAACGGCAGCACGTCGTTGACGCCGAAACCGGCGTTCGCGACCTCACGGATTTGCGATGGACGCAGCGCGCGCACGGCGTCGCGCGCATTCGGGATGGAGGGCACGGACAGGTCCAATTCGCTCATCGAGGCTTCCGGGGAGATCAGGGATAAGAGGCTCGGGGCGCAATCGCGAAGGCGTGCGCGATGAAGCCGGTAGTTTAGCGTGCCGGGTCGCCGGGCGAACGCGAAGCGGGCGGCTTCGAGGTGGATCGCGCCTCCCCGTCAACCCATTGGCGAGGCAAGCCCCGCGCAAACGCGGCAGGCGCGCCCGTTAATTCAACTCTTCGGCCCGCCCCGGCAACTGCCGGATCAGATTCCATACCGCCTCGGCCGCAGGCGACAGCGACCGGTCGCGCCGCCGCACCAGTTCGACGCGGCGCTCCGCGCGCGGCACGAGCGGACGCGCGACCAACGACGCTCCCGCCGGCAGCGGCAGCGCTAGCCACGGCAGCACGCTGATCCCGACGCCCGCCTCGACGAGCCCGAACACCGTCGCCGAATGGCCGAGTTCCTGCACCACGGTGGCGTTCACGCCCTGGGCCTGCATCACGGCGTCAATAAGCGGGCGGCTGCCGGACGCGTAATCGAGCATCACGAGCCGCTCGCCGTCAAGGTCCTTCCACGCGACCTGCTTGCGCGAGGCGAGCGGATGATCGTCGCGGGAGACGATGCAGAACGAGTCGGTCATCAGCGCTTCGCTGAGCAGATCGTCATCGGAGAACGGGCCGATGATCACGCCGAAATCCACTTCGCCCGACTTGACCTTGCGCACCACGTCGCTCTGCACGTCGTCGCGCAGGCCGAGCGTCAGATAAGGAAACTGCGCCATGCACGATGCGACTACGCGCGGCATCAACCGGCACGCGACGGTCGGGCTCGCCGCGACCACCACGCGTCCACGGCGCTGCTCGCCGATTTCGCGGATCTCGCGCAACGCATCGTCGAGATCCGACAGGAGCCGCGACACGCTCGACACCAGGTTGCCGCCGACGTCAGTCAGTTGCACCTCGCGTGTCGTGCGATCGATGAGCTTCAGGCCGATCTCGCTTTCGAGTTCGCGTACGCAGCGGCTGACCGCCGACTGCGTGAGGCCGATTTCGTCGCCGGCCCGGCTGAAGCTTTGCAGGCGCGCCACCTCGATGAATACCCTGAGCTGTCGCAGCGTCACATTCATTTGCCCACCTCATCAATAGCGCAATTTGATGCGCATTGTACGGCCAAATGCCCGTCGCATCGCACCTTCCATGGTAGTCGCTGCAATGCAGCAAAAAGGCGCGAACGCACGCTGGCCGGGCCTCTTTGCACAAGATTGGTGATTGTCCCGATTTGCGAGATGGGTTTTTTGGATTCTTATACGCCCCTGGTTGGCGCCCGTGTTGGCCCGCCGCCACGGGGCTTTCAGGTAATCGGAATCAAATTGGCACACTTCATGCGTTACGAGACGCACAGGGTCGGCGCCATGATTTCCGGCTGAAAAGGCGGTCCGTGGCAAGCCCGTCCCCTTTGGCACTCGCCCATCGAGTGCAGGAAGAGTGCGCGGCGCGGGGCAGCGCACCGGAGTTAGCTTCGCTGAGGTGAAACATGATGCTGTTCGACGATTTGAGAGATAACGAGTGGGCGCTGGTCGAGGCTTTGTTCTGTGCCGAGCCGGCGCGCAGCGAACGGCGCGGCCGGCCCCGCGTGGAAGCTCGGGCGGTGGTCAACGCCGTGCTTTGGGTGCTGTCGACGGGCGAAGGCTGGTCCAAGCTGCCGGGCCGCTATCCGTCCCCGCCGACTTGCCGCCGGCGCTTCGACGAGTGGCAGGCCGATGGCACGCTCGCTGAAATTGTGAAGCGGCTTGGCACGAGCGGCCGCGAGATTTCGTTGCGCGGCCGGATCGGCGCAACGGCCGCGAAACCGCCGGCTCCGCCGAGCCGTGACCGTCTGCGCGGCGCGTTCTGGACCAATCCGGAATCGTGGCGCACGCCGGTCAAGATGGCCTGACGCGAAACTACGTTGTCACCGGGCGCCTGCGGGCGCCCGGTTTTTTATCCGGCCGAGCTATCCACGGTTGCGTGCGCGTAAACGACCCGTTCGCTTTTCGACGGTCGCCGCGGGACGCTTCTTGCCTTTGCTTTCGCGCCCGACTGTTTCAGCGTCCCTTGCGTACGCCCGGTACAACGTTTCATCCGCGCTGCCTAAGACTCCCAAACCGCCCGATAGCTCCGGGTGAAACATCCATTTACTATTAATTACAGCGTGCTTTCGCACCCCGGCATACCTTAATACGTATGCAAACAGGCCTTGAGTCGACGGGCTTGAGGGGGATTTAGGAATGAAACCAATGTCACTGCTGTTGTGCGGCATTGTGATTTCATCGATGGCCGCGCCCGCATTCGCTCAACAACGCCCGCAGGGGTGGAACTGGCGCCCGGACCGTTCGGCGACGCTGGAAGCGTGGCAGCAAAGCGAGGCGCGCAATCGCGACTTTACACCGCCGGCGCCGCGTGGCGACCTACGTGGCGACATCGCCAGCAACGTACGGGCACGGCCCGATGCGCCGCGCGAGGAACAGCGGCGGCGTTGATGTGCTGAGTCGTCGCCCGGGCAGCACGCTGCGCGAGGCTGTGTGCGGTCTTTCGCATTGCGTATGCAGGATCGGGGAACCACCGTGCGCGGCGCCAGTCTGACTCAACGCCATTAGCACAGCGTGGCAGTAGTAATTCCGGTATGCCCGTATCTTCGCGATACGGGCTTTTTTTCGCCCGCAAGACGCAATGGCGTGGAAGACGCGCAAGGGCAACGGCCGACGCAAACCACGTCGCCGCTTCGTCGATGGGGAAGCCAAGATCCGCCCCCGGACGCGCACGGCGACCGGTCGGGGGAAGAGATGGTCCGCCGAGGAAGGTGACACGCCCGGGCGGACAGTGATTCGGGATAAGCGATGAACCTTGAGTTAGGGCCTGACTTCGGCTGTCGCGGTGGACCGCGGTTCGGCCGCGCCGAGAACATAATCGTTCATGCGTTGAGCTGTCCACGTGAGCAAACGCTCGTCGTGCTCGAGCCGCGCAAACTCCGCTCTGCCACGCTCGGTAAGCACGGCGATGTCGACAGGGGCATGAAAGCCTGGAGCCGGCGCGACTGTTCGCTGTCGAACGGTGTCCATCAGCCCCAGCGCGCGAAGATATTGGAAGACGCCTGGCCTTCTGGCCCAGGGAACCTGACGATATTGCGCTCGCCGCAGCGCTTCAAGTACCGCTTCGTTGGAATACGTGGTCATCTCACTTCTTTCTTAAAGTGCAGCTATGACACATTCGTGCACACACGTCACTGCGCCACCGGCGACGCGCGTAGCACCCGCCCCTGGTCGGAAGCTCACCGCCTGTCTGGCAGCGGAATTCCGCCAGGTGCTGCCTGGTCTCGTTTTCGGAACCCCCGTCAGAACGCCATGTTAGCGTTCTCTCCACGAACCGACGATGCAACCGCCGCGGCGCGATGGCGAGCCCGTGGATTTGTCCCGAAAGACATACGTTACCCCATTTAAATTGATTCTATTCACTTTATTAGCGCTTTTTTTTGCAGCAATCGTGCTATGGAAACGCGCGCGCCGGCCGCTCACCGTTTGCGCGATCGCTCTGTTCTGGCTGCTCGCTGCCGGCTGGCTCACCGCGCCGCTGCTCGATCTGGCGCAGCCGCAACGACAGAGCGTCGCGGCCGCCACCTTCGCGCCGCGCACCGCGATCATCCTGCTCGGCGGCGGCACGACCTACGACGACGACCACGTGCTGGTGCCTAAGCCCGACGTGCTCTCTCGCATCGCGGTGAGCGCACAGACCTATGCGGCCTGCAAGCGCACGGAGAACACGTGCCGGATAATCGTCAGCGGTGGCAATCCGCAGCGGCATAGCGCGACCGAAGCCGACACCTACCTGCCCTATCTGCTGCGTCAGCAGGTGGCGCGCTCGGACATCGTGCTTGAAAATCGTAGCCGCACGACCTACGAGAACGCGCGCAACGTCTCAGCCATTGTCGGCCAATCACATTACGATACGTTGATACTCGTCACGTCCGCGTATCACATGCCGCGTGCGTTGCTCGACTTCCAGCGCTTCGGCATCGAGCCGCAGCCGCAGATTTCGAGCGCGCGGCGTGTGCGGCTCGGCGTGTTGCCGCGCTTCGATAATCTTGTTGCCGCGGAGATCGCGCTGCATGAGTTGGGCGGTCTCGCGCAATTTCACCTGTATCGCGCGATCGGCTGGTTCTGACAAACGACGACGGCCGGTCGGCTCTCGCGCGAGACCGACGTTCCGAGTTATTTAACTGTGCGATCTAGTTTCCAGAGACTGACGAAATGCATCCCGACACCTTGGCTCAGGGGTGCGGACAGCCACTAACCTGCTCAAGTAGCAGACACAATCCGTTTATTACTAAATGTAACAAATGTTGAGCGCAGTTACAAAGACATCGGCTGGAGCAGAGTTTGCTCGATAGAATGCACTGTCTTTCCCACTGGACAGGCAATACTCGGGTCCACCACCACTCTACGGAGGTAACGATGAAGAAAGTGTCCCTGGCGATCCTGGTTTCTCTCTGTGCCACAGCCGGTGCGGCTTACGCGCAGGACAACGGCATCATGACCAGCACTGACCCGGCCAAGGCGGCGGACATCGAGCAGCGCGCGCAAGATCTGCAAAACCGCGAGCAATCGATGAGCAACGCCCCCGCAGCGCCGGCCAAGCATCACAAGATGGCTCCGCATCATCCGAAGAAGGGTGCTGATTCGGGCACCTGAGCGACCTCGTGCCGCTCGCCTCGCGGCCTCGCCGTGAAGGTGGAAAAGCCGAAGCTGGCAGTGCCGGTTTCGGCTTTTTTATTTGCGTGATCCGATCGATGCCGACGACACGACCCGAACGCGCACCGACCTTGCGAGGTCGCTGGCGCCGTGCTTTCGGTATGCTAAAGTCGCGCACCGACCGGCAAGCGGCCGGCAACCCCTAACCCGTGCGCACCCTGGTGCGGAGGACAGCATGAGCAACATCCAGCTTGATATCGAATGGACCGAAGCAGCATCTCGCAAGATCGAGAAACTGATGCCGCGTGGCGGTCAGGAAGCGTACCTCGCGCTTCCGCCCGTCGAATGCCTGCCGATGGAAGGCGACGTGCTGTTTCTCGGCCCGGCTGACAAGCAGCAGCCGTTCATCGTCGCGGAGCGTCAGTATCACCATGACGGCGACGCCGACTGGACCATCATCCTGATTCTCGACGTCCCGCAAGCGACTCACTGATCGCTGACGGCGCGCCAGCGGGGCATGACTCGCAGCACCTGCCAGCGTGTCCCCGCGCCCCTGACGCTCGCGCCAGAACTCAGACGATCTTCGACACCACGCGAATCTCCGCGTGCTCGATCCAATCCGCAGCCACCTTCTTGTAGGCCTGGATATGCGCAGACTTCGCGTGCGCCGCGAGCGCGTCCTGGCTTTCCCATCGCTCGATGAACACGAACCGGCGCGGCTCCTGCACGTCGCGGTGCAGGTCGTACTGCAGCGCGCCTTCTTCGTTGCGCGTCGGCCCGACGATACCTTCGAGCGCCTCGCGCAACTGCTCGTCATAGCCCGGCTTCGCCACCGAAATTGCGACCACCGCGATTTCCGCCATGCCTGATCTCCCTTTTTCGAAAACCAGCAGCATACCCGTCGATCGCTGAACCTGCCGGCAAGCGCGCCGGCCAGCATGGCAACGCACGAATCTCGCCTCTGCCCGCCATGTCGCACCACCGCGCGATCAGGCCAGAACCCGCGAAGCAAAGCAATGCCAGGCCCCCACCCGAACGAGCGCGCGAGCGCCTGCGCCGGCACTAACATGTGAGCACCGTCGGCGCCTGGAGTTTGGCGGGCGACCGCTGGGCGCCCTGCTACCCTCGGCTTGATACGGCAACGGCTTGCGATTGAGAATCGGTTTCGCGCGAGGCAAGGGCGCGAAACGCTCCGGCGGATGCTCGCAATGCATTGCCGCACGGCCGTAGGCAGCTTGTTTGCGGACAACTTCCGCTCTCGTGCGTTTGTGATAACCCGCACATTGCTGCGCGCGGCAAACTGTTAGACTGATTTTGACCAATTCGCCGGAGTCCAGCGTGGCTGGCACCACCCTCCGTGTTCGCGGACCGAATCCGTTTCGTTCCGTCGACGCTTCGGGTGTGCGAGCGCCGCGCGCCGATTGGGTTTGCGTGCCCCTTCACCTGCTTGCCGCAAGAATCCCATGTCCGCTCTCATGCCCGCTTCCATGCCATCCGTCAGCGAATTGACCGTGAGCGGCCTGCTCCAGCACCTGGTCCGTGGCGAATCGGGCTGGACCGCGAGCTGGCGCGCGTTGACATTGCACAGCGTGTTCCAGCCGGTGCTGTCGGTCACGCATCAGTGCGTGGTCGGCTACGAGGGGCTGTTGCGCGCATTCGATCCCGTCGGCCTGCCCGTCTCGCCCGAAGTGCTGTTCTCCGGCACGCGCTCGGCCGCTGAGGCGCGCGAGCTCGACCGCATCGCGCGTTGCCTGCACGTAGCGAACTTCATGGAGCAAGGCATCAGCACCGGGTGGCTGTTTCTGAACACACGCCCACAGGTGTTCGAAACCGGTTGGCCGCAGCGCGCGTTCATCGACGAGCTGTCCGCGCATTTCGGGCTGCCGCAGGAGCGCATCGTGATCGAAGTGCTCGAGCAGCCCGCCGACGACGAATCCGCCGTCGCCAGCATGCTCGCCGCCTCGCCGCCGCGCGACTTCCTCATCGCGATCGACGACTTCGGCACCGGCTTCTCGAACTTCGACCGCGTGTGGCGTTTCCGCCCTGACATCGTCAAGCTCGACCGCTCGCTCGTCGCGCGCGCGGGCAAGCGCGAGGGCGACGAATCGATGATCAGCCATCTGATCGCGATGCTGCATCAGTCGGGCACGCTCGTGCTCGCCGAAGGCGTCGAAACCGATGAGGAACTGATGATCCTGATGCAGGCCGACGTCGATTTCGTGCAGGGCTTCTGGTTCGGTCAGCCGAAGAGCAGCGTGCAGGCCGCCTGCACGAAGGTGCCGGCGCTCGTCGCGTCGATCTGGAGCAAGTTCGCCGAATACGAGCG